>NZ_JBHYXN010000042.1:0-19921 GCF_042752335.1 Streptomyces sp. NPDC059355
CCGGGCCCGACACTCAGCAAGCTCACCCGCCCTCATACAAGCAGCGAACTACCGAACACCGACCGTGACAAGACCAGCTAACAAAGCACTACTAGGGCGTGTCCGCAAAGTCCCGCCTGCCCCGCGACGCCCGGCACGCACTCTCGGCGCACCGGGCGAAATCCCGAGTACGTCCAGTACACGGGCTTCCGCCCGGCACACCGAGAGCACGCACCGGACGCCGCGGGACCGCCCTCCGGGCGGACGGCGCTACTTTGCGGACACGCCCGAGGTATGAAACTGCCGGACGGCAAAGCGGCGTTTCCACGTGCGTACATTCAGTCGGCCACGACCGCCCCGAGCCAGGCGCCCACCACCATCAGGCACGCGAGCAGTTCCACCAGGACGCTCGTGCCCACCGCCCGAATCACCGCCCGTGCCGAGGCCCAGGCCTCGCCGTGCGTGCCCAGCCGCAGCCGCTCGCACAGGTAGACGCCTCCGACGAACCCCGGAACCGCGCCCAGCACCGGCAGCACCACGAAGCCGATCAGCGCGCCCGCGCCCGCGTACACCGTCATCCGGCGGGTGACCCCCACCCCGCGCAGCCGGCGCGGCGGCAGCTGCCACTCGACCACCTGGACCACCAGCAGCAGCACCGTCGCCGAGACCAGCAGGGACCACGCCAGCGCCGACCGCTCGTGCAGCGCCCACCACAGCACCCCCGCCCAGACCAGCCAGGTCCCCGGCACACCCGGGACCAGCACTCCCAGCACCCCGAGCAGGAGCACCAGCCCCACCAGGAGCAGCTGAGGCAGATCCATGCGCTCAGCCTGACCGACCGGGGCCCATCGGGCCACCCAGCCGCCCGGCCCCTCCTACCGGGCCACCCAGCCCCTCTCGTACGCGTGCCAGCCCAGCTGGAGCCGCGTCGTGACCCCGGACAGCTCCATCAGGCCCTTGACCCGCCGCTGCACCGTCCGCAGCCCCAGCTCCAGGTGCTTCGCCACGCTCGCGTCCGTCATCCCGGCCAGCAGCAGCGTCAGGATCTCCAGGTCGGTGGTGTCCGGCACGCCCCCCGACTCCTCCGCCGCGCCCGTCGCCCCCAGCCGCAGCGGCAGCGCCTCCCGCCACACCGCCTCGAAGAGCCCCATCAGGGACTCCAGCAGTCCCGACGCGTGCACCACGAGCGCCGTCGGCTCCGCCCCGCGCGACGTCAGCGGGACCATCGCCAGGGACCGGTCCGCGATCACCAGCTTCGTCGGGACGTCCCCCGTCACCCGGACCTGTTCGCCGCGGGCGAGCGCCGTCGACGCCTCCCTGATCCCCGTCGGCAGGGCCAGTACCTCCCGCTCGATCACGACCCGGTACGCCACGCCCCGCACGGCGGCCCGCTCCTCCGCCTCGTTCTCCATCCCGGTGACCACCTGCGGCCGGCCGCTGACCAGGGCGCACACCTCCTCCGCGGCGCCCAGCTGGAGCTGGTGGAAGCGGTGTGCCACCGCGCTCGCGCCGGTCACCACCTCCACCAGGTCGTGCACCGCGGGCTCGGCGGCCTCCGCCCGGTACTCCTGCGCCAGCAGCGCCGAGGCCAGCTCCGCCTGTTCCAGTTCGTGCCGCTGCTGCGTCAGCAGCGCCCCCAGCGCCACCCCCGGCGGGGCCGCCACCCAGCGCCCCGGCCGGGTCGAGGACTGCGCGGCCAGCCCGTGCCGTTCCAGGTGCCGCAAGGCCCGCTCGGTCTGCGGCACCGGCAGCGCCAGCCGGTGCGCCAGGTCGGCCACCTCCGCCGCCCCCAGGGCCACCAGCGCGCGGTACGCCGCCTCCTGGCCCTCGTCCAGCCCTATCGCACTCAGCAACCGGTCCACCCACCCTCTCCGCACCGTTCGTGGCGGGAAGCGGCCACGGCGCAAACCCGCCGCCGACATCATCGCCGCACCTGACGCCTCTCTGCCAGGGTGACGCCACCGCAGCACCAACATCCGCCGGTCGGAAGCCACTTGCGGGCAGCTTTGCCGTGCAATGCAGCAGTTGGCCGGAATTCACCTGGGGAGAGCGATGCGCCCGATATCGCGTACGGCGGTGGGAGCGGCAGCAGCGGCCGTCCTGGCCGTCACCGCCATCGGCCCGTCGGCGGCGCAGCCGACCGACGGAGCGCCTGGAGGACCGGGGACGAGACCGATCGCGGGGAGCGGAGCGGCCGGAAAGCAGCCCGCGGCCCCCGTCACCGTGACCCTGGTCACGGGCGACCGGATCCTGGTCTCCACCGACCCGGCCGGGCGCACCGCCGCCACCGCGATGCCGCGCGAGGACGGCTCGCAGCCGCTCGTGCAGACCCGCCAGAACGGCAAGGACCTCTACGTCTACCCCGAGAGCGCGGTCAAGGCCCTCGCCGCGGGCACGGTCGACCAGGAGCTCTTCAACGTCACCGGCCTGATCCGGCAGGGCTACGACGACGCCCGCACCAAGAAGCTCCCGCTCATCGCGGTCTACGAGGGCTCCGCCGACCCGGCGCGCAGCGCGCCGCCCGCCCCGCGCGGCGCCGAGCGCTCCCTCGTCCTCGGCTCCATCGGAGCCGTCGCCCTCGCCGCCGACAAGCAGCAGGCCGCCGCTTTCTGGGCGGACGTCACCGACACCCGCTCCCGCGCGGCCGGCGGGCTGAAGAAGCTGTGGCTCGACGGCAAGGTCCAGGCGAACCTGGAGCGGTCCACCAAGCAGGTGGGCGCCACCGCCGCCTGGGCCGCCGGGTACGACGGCGAAGGCACCAAGGTCGCCGTCCTCGACACCGGCACCGACCTGGACCACCCCGACCTCAAGGGCCGCGTCGCCGCGTCGAAGAACTTCACCGACTCCGACACCGACGCGGACCGCCAGGGCCACGGCACCCACACCATCTCCACCGTCGGCGGCTCCGGAGCCGAGAGCGGCGGCGCCAAGAAGGGCGTCGCGCCGGGTACCGCCCTGCTCAGCGGCAAGGTCCTCAACGACCAGGGCCACGGCCTGGACTCGTGGATCATCGCCGGCATGGAATGGGCCGTCGAGAGCAAGGCGGACGTGGTCTCCATGAGCCTCGGCGACCCCTCGCGGACCAGCTGCGACGACCCCATGTCGGTCGCCGCCGAGCGGCTGGCGCAGAGCAGCGGCACCCTCTTCGTGATCGCCGCCGGCAACTCCGGCCCCGGCAACAACACGGTCTCCTCGCCCGGTTGCGCGCCCGGCGTGCTCACCGTCGGCGCCGTCGACCGCGACGACACCACGGCCTCCTTCTCCAGCCGCGGCCCCGCCGGACTCCAGCACATCCTCAAGCCCGAGATCGCCGCCCCCGGGGTCGGGATCTCGGCCGCCGCGGCCGGCGGGCGCGGGGTGTACGCCTACCAGTCCATGTCCGGTACGTCGATGGCCACCCCGCACGTCGCGGGCGCCGCCGCCATCGTCAAGCAGCGCCATCCCGACTGGACCGGACAGCAGGTCAAGGCCGCCCTCGTCGGCTCCGCCGACTCCGGTGTCCCCGGGGACGTACGCCAGACCGGCGGCGGCCGCCTCGACGTCAAGGCCGCGATCGACACCACCGTGACCGGCGCCCCCGCCGTGCAGGGAGGCTCGTACCACTGGCCGCAGGAGCGCGGCGACCGGACGACCGTCCAGATCCCGTACACCAACACGGGCACCCGGCCCGTCACCCTGAACCTCGCCGTCGAGAAGGTCACCGGCAACGACGGCTCGCCCGTGCGCAGCCGGATCGCGGGCCTGGACCGGCGTACGGTCACCGTCCCGGCCGGAGCCACCGTCAAGGTGCCGCTGGCCCTGGACCCGGCGGCCCGGCTGGAGCGCTCCCAGTACGGGGACGTCACCGGGCGCGTCGTCGCCACGGCGGACGGCGTGCACGTCTCCACGCCCTTCTCGCTGTACGTGGAGCCGCAGACCGTCACCCTGCGCGTCAAGCTGATCGACCGCGCAGGCGAGCCCGCCGCCGGACCCTCCTCCCTCGACGTCATCGGCACCGACGACGCCGGCGGGGAGCGCCGCTTCAACGACGGCGCCGCGGACCAGGTCTACCGGGTGCGCCCGGGCTCGTACTTCCTGTCCGCCTTCGTCGGCACGCCCGACGCCGGTGACGGGGCCGCGCTGTACGACTCCCTCACGTACCTGGGCCGCCCCCAGGTCGAGGTCGAGAAGGACACCGTGGTCGTACTGGACGCCCGCAGGGCGGCCCGGCTCTCGATCGCGACCGACCGGCCCACCGAGGCACGCAACACCACCCTCGCCTTCTCCCGTTACTGGGACGAGTCCTGGCTCCACGCGGGCACGGCGATGGGCGGGCGGACGGTCCGCGGCTACTACGCCTCGGTCGAAGGCCGGGCGCACGAGGGGGAGTTCGAGTTCGGCAGCTACTGGCGGGCCGCCGCGCCGCTGATCTCCGAGCTGAAGGTCGCCGGGGGCCCGGCACTGCACCCGATCACCGCCTCCACGGGCAGCGACAACCTCGAC
This sequence comes from Streptomyces sp. NPDC059355, assembly GCF_042752335.1. Classification (NCBI taxonomy): domain Bacteria; kingdom Bacillati; phylum Actinomycetota; class Actinomycetes; order Kitasatosporales; family Streptomycetaceae; genus Streptomyces; species Streptomyces sp. NPDC059355. Next base: position 4,462 of record NZ_JBHYXN010000042.1, read on the forward strand.
GGGACGGGCGGCGCGCCGCTGGTCGACGCGGGCGCCGGCACCCCCGAGGAGCTCGCCGCGGCCGGGTCCAAGGGCGCGATCGTCCTGGTCAAGGCCGTGGACGGCTCGCTGTACGAGGTCGCTGAGAATGCCAGGGCGGCCGGGGCCAGGGCGGTGCTCGCCCACCGGGAGGCCCCCGGCCGCTGGACCGGCTTCACCGGCTACGCGGGCGGCTCGCTCCCCGCGCTGACCATCGAGAGGCCGGAGGCGGAGGCGCTGCTCGCGCGGCTCGCGGCGGGCAGGGTCGCGCTGAACTGGAAGGGCAGCGCGAAGAGCCCGTACGTCTACAACCTGGCGCAGGTGGAGAAGGGCGCGGTGCGGGGGGACCGGACCTACCGGGTGCGCGACCGCGACCTCGGCTCCGTCGGGTCCACGTACCACGCGATGGGCGTGGCCGCCGACTTCACCGACCTGACCGGCGCGTACCGGCCGCTGGGCAACGCCGTCCACTTCGGCGGCCTGGACACCGTGGCCGTGCCGGGCAAGCGCACCGAGCTCTACTCCGCCGGGGACACGGCGTGGGACCACATGGTCTCCAGCAGCTTCCCGTGGGGCGAGTTCATGACCGACCGGCAGCGCACGTACGCCAAGGGCGGCAAGCGGAGCGAGAGCTGGTACGACGGGGTCATCGGCCCGGTCGCCGGCCGCGACCTCGCGGGCCGGCCGCAGCCGGCCGCCGAGCGGCAGGGCAACCTGATCGGCTTCGCCTCCGCGATGTGGGGGGACACCGGGCACTTCGCGCAGCCGGGCTCCTTCGGGGACGTCGGCGCACTGGTCCTCAGGCGGGGCGGCGAGCAGATCGGGGACAGCTGGTACCCGTCGGGGGTCTTCGAGGTCCCGGCGGAGGAGGCCACCTACGAACTGACGCAGAAGATCGAGAAGTTCGGCCAGCCGGCGCGCACGTGGCAGCGCTCGCAGGCGGTGGCCACCACGTGGACCTTCCGCTCGCACCAGGACCCGGCTCAGTACTCCCAGTCCATCCCGATCCTGTTCCCCTCCCTCTCGATCCCGGCGGACGGCATGAAGACGCTTCCTGCGGAGAACGGGCAGCGGATCGGGCTGGGCGCGACGGGGCACGCGGGGTACCTGCCGGGGGCGCTGACGTCGGTGAAGCTGGCGTACTCGTACGACGGTGAGCACTGGACGCAGGCGCCCGTCGCCGAGCGGGACGGGCGCTGGTCCGCGGTCGTGGACCACGCCGGGGCCGAGGCCGGCCGGCCGGTTTCACTGAAGGTGGAGCTCACCGACGCGAACGGTGCGGCCGTCACCCAGACGGTCGTGCGGGCGTACGACATCCGTTAGGTCGTACGAGAGATACGAAATGGGGTTCACCGGGCGGCGGCCCGGTGGACCCCATTTCGCGTATTCGGCGTTTCCCGCCGCTGCGGGGGGCCAAGAATGGGCCCATGAGTCAGCAGGGCGCGGACGACTGGTGGCAGAAGCTGTATGAAACCCCGGACCCGGACCCGGCCGCCACCCCGGACCCGGCCGACACCCTGGACACCCGCTTCCATTCGGCATCGTCCCTCACGCACCAGGTCCCGGCCCAGGGCCAGACCCCGCCGGGGCCGCAGGGCGTGCCGCCGGAGCCCGGGGCGGGATCCCGGCCCCCGGGGGAGCCGCCGGAGCCGCCCGGGCCGCCGCCGTACGCCGTGCTGCCCGGGCCGCGCCGGGAGGTCGGGCCGGAGCCGGCGCCGCCGCCCCGGGACCCCCGGGAACCCGGCGCGACGGGATACGGCCTGGGCAGTGTGACGGTGCCGCCGGTGCTTCCCGAGGAACAGCCCGAACCGCCGGTCCGGCGGTTCGGCGCCCCACCAGGTGCCCCGGCCGCAGAGGCGTTCCCCGAGCGGACCCCCTACGGGGACACCGGCGCACCACCGCGGCCCGACGCGCACGGGGCTCGCGTGCCCGGCCCCGGGACCGGTGGGCCCGCCGCCGCGCCCGCACCCCCGCCCTACCCCGACCCCGGCTCCGGTCCGGGGCCCCGGACCGGCCACGAGCCCTCGACCGTCCCCGATCGCGTGCCGGACCCGCGTGCCGATGCCGATTCCGATGCCGAGCCTCCGGCTCCGTGGGAGGTCCCCGGCGCCGGACAGCGGCCCGATGCGGCTCCCCCGGCCGTATCCGGGACTCCTGTCGCCGGTGAGCCCTGGGACGGCGCCGGTGGTGGGGAGCGCCCGGCCGTGGGGTTCCTCGGGGACCGGGCTCCCACCTACGCCGCCGAGCCCGGGGCGCTGCCGCTCGCCGATCCTGGGGCGCTCGGGGAACTCGTGCCCGACACCGTGCTCGAAGGGGCCCGCCATGGGGCGTACACCCTGCGCGCCACCTCCGTGCGCGGGGACTCCGCCCGGTTCCGAGGCGAGGCCCGGCGGGACTTCCTGCTGACCGCCCGCTTCGGCACCGGCGACGACGCCCTCGTCCTCGTCGCCCTCGCCGGAGGGGACCGCGCCGCCCCCGGCGCCGCCGAGGCCGCCGCCGAGCTGTGCCGGTGGATCGCCTCCGCCGTCGGCCGGAGCCGCCGGCGCCTCGCCGACGACATCCGCGCCGGCCGGCGCGACGCCCTGCGCTCGGGGCTCCAGCGGCTCACCGACCGCGGCTACGGACGGCTGCGCGCCCACGCCGCCGAACTCGGGCTCCCGGAGGAGGCGTACACCGCCGGCCTGCGCGTCCTGCTGCTCCCCATCGATCCCGAGTGCAAGACCCGGATCTGCTTCGGCTCGGGCGCCGGCGGCCTGTTCCGGCTCCGCGGCGGGACCTGGGAGGACCTGGAGCCGCAGCGGGCGGAGCCGGACGAGAGCGGCGCCGACGGGTTCCGGTTCCGCGCCGCCGTGGCCCGGCCCCGCGACACCCTGCTCCTCTGCTCCGGCGGGCTCGCCGACCCGATGCGCGAGGAGGGGCTCCTTTCGGCCGAACTCGCGGCCCGCTGGGCCGACCGGGAACCCCCCGGCCTCGCGGTCTTCCTCGCGGACACCCAGCTCCGCCTCAAGGGGTACGCCGACGACCGGACGGCCGCCGCCGTCTGGGAGGCGTGACGGCGCGGAGTGTGGATGGATGGGCGGGCGTACCCGGCAGGCAACGGAAGGGCGCCACCCCATGGGCAAGCAGAACGTGGCGGAGCAGTTCGTCGACATCCTCGTACGCGCCGGCGTGCGCCGGATGTACGGAGTCGTCGGCGACAGCCTGAACCCCGTCGTCGACGCCATCCGCCGGACCGGCGGCATCGAGTGGATCCAGGTCCGGCACGAGGAGACCGCCGCCTTCGCCGCCGGTGCCGAGGCCCAGATCACCGGCCGGCTCGCCGCCTGCGCGGGCTCCTGCGGCCCCGGCAACCTGCACCTGATCAACGGCCTCTACGACGCCCACCGCTCCATGGCCCCGGTCCTCGCGCTCGCCTCCCACATCCCCTCCGGCGAGATCGGCCTCGGCTACTTCCAGGAGACCCACCCCGACCGGCTGTTCACCGAGTGCAGCCACTACTGCGAGCTGATCTCCAACCCGCAGCAGATGCCCCGCGTACTCCAGAGCGCGATCCAGCACGCCATCGGCCGCAGCGGCGTCGGCGTGGTCGCGCTGCCCGGTGACATCGCCTCCCTCCCGGCTCCGGAGAAGAGCGTCGAGCACGCGCTCGTGACCGCGCGGCCGACCGTACGCCCCGGTGACGGGGAGATCGAGAAGCTGGTCCGGCTCGTCGACGAGGCCGACAAGGTCACCCTGTTCTGCGGCAGCGGCGCCGCCGGGGCGCACGCCGAGGTCATGGAGTTCGCGGGCCGGGTCAAGGCCCCCGTCGCGCACGCCCTGCGCGGCAAGGAATGGATCCAGTACGACAACCCGTACGACGTCGGCATGAGCGGGCTGCTCGGCTACGGCGCCGCCTACGAGGCCACGCACGAGTGCGACCTGCTGATCCTGCTCGGCACGGACTTCCCGTACAACGCCTTCCTGCCCGACGACGTGAAGATCGTCCAGGTGGACATCCGCCCCGAACACCTCGGCCGGCGCTCGCAGTTGGACCTGGCCGTCTGGGGGGACGCGCGGGAGACCCTGCGCGCCCTGAACGCCCGGGTCAAGGCCAAGACGGACCGCCGCTTCCTGGACCGGATGCTGAAGAAGCACGCGGACGCCCTGGAAGGCGTGGTGAAGGCGTACACCCGCAAGGTGGAGAAGCACACCCCGGTCCATCCCGAGTACGTGGCCGCCGTCCTCGACGAAATCGCCGACGAGGACGCCGTGTTCACCGTCGACACGGGCATGTGCAATGTGTGGGCGGCGCGCTATCTTTCCCCGAACGGCAAGCGGCGCATCATCGGCTCCTTCAGCCACGGCTCCATGGCCAACGCCCTCCCGCAGGCCATCGGCGCACAGTTCACCGACCGCACCCGTCAAGTGGTGTCGATGTCAGGCGACGGCGGTTTCTCGATGCTGATGGGAGATTTCCTCACCCTGGTGCAGTACGACCTGCCCGTCAAAGTGGTCCTTTTCAACAACTCATCCCTCGGCATGGTCGAGTTGGAGATGCTGGTTTCCGGCCTTCCGTCGTACGGAACGACCAACCGCAACCCGGATTTCGCCGCGATCGCCCGTGCGGCGGGTGCGTTCGGGGTCCGGGTCGAGAAGCCCAAGCAGCTCGCAGGGGCTTTGAGGGACGCGTTCCGGCACGAGGGACCCGCCTTGGTGGACGTGGTGACCGACCCCAACGCCTTGTCCATTCCACCCAGGATCAGCGCCGAGATGGTGGCCGGTTTCGCACTTTCCGCCAGCAAGATCGTGCTGGACGGTGGCGTGGGAAGGATGATCCAGATGGCTCGATCCAACCTGCGCAACGTGCCGCGCCCGTAAGCCCGCAGGAGTGCGGATTGCCCCGGCGGGCATGCATCCCCGTAGACCAGTTCGAGATCAACGGGAACTTACGGGGGAGGGGCATCGCCGTGCGGGTGGGGGCGAAGACCGGGAAGCAGTGGAGGAGAGGGCGGCCCGAACCGCGTGAACCGTCCGTCGAGGGCGGGAGAGCGGTGGAAGCGCTGGAGATCACCCGAAGCATACGCCGGGCAGATCTCAAGGCTGTGGGCGAAGTGAGGCTGGCATTAAGGGAGTTGATGCGCCACCGGTGCCCGGCCGACACCGCCGAGGTGGCGGAGCTGCTGATCACCGAGCTCGTCACCAACGCCCTCGTCCACACCGACCAGGGCGCGGAGGTGTCCGCACGGCTCGCCGCGGACCGGCTGAGGGTGGAGGTCAGTGACCGCGTCTCGCGCCGGCCCCGGCCGTACGTACCGACCGCCGACGACGGTACGCACGGCCGGGGTCTGATGCTGGTGCAGGCCCTCGCCGACGCCTGGGGCGTGGACGTGCCCGCGCAGACCGGAGGCAAGGTGGTCTGGTTCGAGCTGGACGGCGCCCTCGGCGGCCGGGCCTACGACGGGGCGTACGACGGCTCCTACGGCGCGGCGTACGACGCGAGGTACGACGGAGGGACCGCCTGACGGCGGGCCCTCCGGGGTCGGTCCTGCACGCGGCCGTCAGCCGAACTGCTGCTCCAGGTCCTTGAGTTTGCGTTCGAGGGAGTCGAGGCGGGGGATCGTCTGGGTGTCGTCCTCGGCGGTCAGGTCCACCGTCCGGGTGCCGGTCACCTCAGCGGTCTCGGGGCCCTGCACGGCCTGCAGGGAGGGCCGGCGGCGCGGAGCGGGCAGCTGTTCCGTTTCCGCTATGGCCGGCTCCGCGCCGACCGGCGCGGAGCCCGATCCGGGGGTCAGCCCCGGTACGTCGACCTGGCGGGCGCGGGAACGTCCGAACGCCCGGTTCTGCCGGCCCAGGGCCTTGATGCGGGCCCGGTCCAGCCGGTTCTGGTCGCGCCGGCGGTGGCGGTCCTGCTCCCGCTCGCGCTTGTCCTCGCGTACCTCCTCGACGGCCTCGTCGAGGGTGCGCACCCCCTCCAGCAGCATGAGGGACCAGGCGCCGAAGGTCTCCCGGGGGGCCCGAAGCCAGCGGACCATCCGGATCTGCGGCAACGGCCGCGGGATCAGGCCCTGTTCGCGCAGAGCGGCCCGGCGGGTCTGCTTGAGGGCGCGGTCGAAGAGCACGGCCGCCGAGAGCGACATTCCGGAGAAGAACTGCGGGGCCCCGTCGTGCCCGGCGCCGCGCGGCGCGTGCACCCAGTTGAACCAGGCGGCCGCGCCCGCGAACAGCCAGACCAGCATGCGGGAGCCGAGGGCCGCGTCACCGTGGCTGGCCTCGCGGACGGCGAGCACCGAGCAGAACATGGCGGCGCCGTCGAGACCGAAGGGGACCAGGTACTCCCAGCCTCCGGAGAGGTTCAGGTTCTGGCGTCCGAAGCCGACCAGTCCGTGGAAGGAGAGCGCGGCGGCGACCGCCGCACAGCAGAACAGCAGGACGTAGGAGGCGGTTCCGTAGACGGCTTCCTTGCGCCGCCGCCGCTCTTCGCTGCGCTCCCAGGTGTCTTCGGCCGCGGCCTTGTCGCCTTCCCGCTTGCCCCGGGCCAGTACCGCAACTGCCGCAAGTACGCCCAGGATCAGCAGGCTGCCGGGCAGCAGCCAGTCCAGCGATATGTCGGTCAGTCTCATGCGGATGTCCCTTGCCTCTGCCTCGCGTGTGCGGCCTTCCGGGAGCCATGGTGACGCAGGAGATCGGCCCGGCATGCGGGTTTCGGGGCAAGTGGACGCCATCGGGGGGTGGGGCCCGCCGGATAGGGTGTTGTGGCTCGAACTACTGCCCGTGCGACCGGAGTTGCGTTCGATTACGGTCAGTCGTACGAGTGGGTTCAGAGGTCAGGCAGCAGTCGTGAGGCGGACGATGCGGTCCGCGTCGCAGGTGCGGGGACAGGTGGTGCAGGTGTCCTCGGGCCGGATCGTGTAGAAGAGGCAGCAGCTGGCCCGGTCCCGGGTGGGGAGCTGTTCCCCGCGCGGGCCGGAGAGCGTGCGGAACGCCGCACCGGCGGTGTACGGGGCCGTCCGGCCGGGCAGCAGCGCCTCCAGCTCGGCCATGGCCCGGTGCTCCTCGTCCACGAGCTTCCCGAGGTGCCAGACGCCCGAGACGATCTCGTCGGTCACCATGCCCCACAGGGCGCGGCGCCCGCGCCGCATGCGCGTGCCGAAGCCCTCCAGCAGCGGTTCGAGGTGGTGGGCCACCGCAGCCCGCACCTCGGCGCGCAGCGCCTCCTCGTCGGGCACGACACGGGCCCCGGGGAGAGCGGCCGCGGGGTCGTCCGGCAGGCAGGAGAAGGACTCGACGTGCACGCTCATGCGCCCCTGGGTCCGGTGGAACGCCACGTCGTGCGCCGACAGGCGGGGCACCCGGCGGTCGAGGAACCAGGGGGCCGTGATGAGCAGGCACGCGGGCCACGCGTACCGGTGCAGCCCGAAGGTGGCCACCACGTCGGGGCGGGCCTGGCGGCCGTAGTCCCGCAGGACCTGGGCGTCGTCCCAGGCGAGGTAGCCGTCCACCTCGGCCCCGCCGGCCGCGAGCGCGTCCGCGCCGATCCACCCCACACCGCGGGGGGCGGGCTCGTGCGCCGCGCGCTCGGCGACCTGGAGGCGGGGGTACGCCTTCGACAGGCGTGCGTACGCGTCCGCCACCGGAGAGCCGGCCGGGGGCAGGGCGACGACGGAGCTGTCGGGCATGGCGGGACCACCGATTCACACGGTCGAAAGCGACAAAGGTAAGCCTAACCTTATCTGATCTAGGGCGGCCGTACCAGCGCCTGCCGGACCGATTCGCCTATTCTCGGGATGCTTACGTCAGGTCGAGACCCCGAGGAGGACCGAGTGCGCGAAGCGGCCCACGGCAGGGTGGCGGCGCAAAAGACGGCGGTGCGGAAGGTGCTGCGCCATTCGGTGCGCGGGCAGGTGCTCGACGCGCTGCGCGCGGCGCTCGTCGACGGGGAGCTGGTGCCGGGGGAGATCTACTCCGGGCCGGCCCTGGGGGAGCGCTTCGGCGTCTCCGCGACGCCCGTGCGCGAGGCGATGCAGCAGCTGGCGCTGGAGGGGGCGGTGGAGTGCCTCCCGAACCGGGGCTTCCGCGTGCTGTCGCGTACGCCGCGGACCCTGGCGGAGCTGGCGGAGGTACGGGCGCTGCTGGAGGTGCCGGTGGTGCTGGGCCTGGCCCGTACGGTCCCGGCGGAGGCCTGGGCGGCGCTGCGGCCGGTGGCGGCCGCGGCCGCGGAGGCCGCCGCGGCGGGTGACCTGGCGGGGTACGCGGACGCGGACCGGGCCTTCCACCGGGAGCTGCTCTCCCTGGGCGGGAACGAGCAGCTGGTCTCCGTGGCGCAGGACCTGCACCGCCGGTCCCAGTGGCCCCTCACGGGAGCTCCGAGGGCGCGGCGGGCGGAGCTCGTGCGGGACGCGGCGGAGCACACGGCCCTGCTGGAGGCCCTGATCACGGGCGACCTCCCGCTCGTGGAACAGGTGCTCCGCCCTCACTTCGGCGCGGGCTGAGCCCGGCGCCTCAGACGCCCGCGGGGCTGGGCCTGTCCGGGTGCAGCTGGTCGGCCAGCCAGGTCGGGATGCCGCCCAGGAGGTGGAACAGCCGGCGGGCCTCCGCGCGCAGGCGGGCCGCCTCCGGTTCCGGCTCGGCTTCGGCCAGAGCCGCCAGCGCGGGGGCCGTGCCGATCAGGAATCCCAGGTCCTCCCGGATGCGCAGGGACTCCGCGAAGCCCTGGCGGGCCTCCGCCACCTCCCCGTCCCGGAGGGACAGCGCCGCCAGGTGGCGCCAGGTGAAGGACAGCAGCAGGGTGTCCCCGTGCGCCAGCGCCCCGGCATGGGCCCGGCGGTACGCCGGACGGGCCGACTGCGGGGCGTCCGCGAGGTGCTCCGCGACCAGCCCCCGCCGGAAGTCCAGCAGCGGGCGCGTCCGTGACCCGGGGGACAGCAGCGCCGCCGCCCGGCCCAGTGCGGAACGGGCCTCGTCCGAGCGGTCGCGGACCCCGAGCACGGTCGCCGCGTACGCCAACTGCCCCCGCTCGCACGCCGCCGCGCCCCGCTCGTCGTCGTCGTGGGCCACCGCCTCCGCGACCCGCAGCGCGTCCTCGGCCTCCGCCCACCCCTGCCCGGTGAACAGGCACCGCTCGACCAGCAGCGCGGTCCGCTGCACGGCCGCGCCGGCGTCGTGCAGGTGAGGCGTCAGCAGGGCTGCCGCGTCGGTCCAACAGCCGCGCGAGCGCAGCCGCCATATCGCCCGCTGGAGGGGGTCGTCTCCCCCCGTAGATCCGGCACCGGACATGGCGGTATCCGCCACATTGCCCTCCCCAAAGCAACCAAGCAGCACGTCGTTGAGCCCTGGGGCGAAATGAGAGCACGGATCGGAGCCTTCGGCCAAGGGGTCGGGTGAACTCTTTCACAAAGTCCGGACGCCGTGTCAGGTGCCCTCGCGCCGCCTCGCGCCGGCTCCCGGCCGCGCGGGGCGGCTCCGTGGCCGGATCCGCTCAGCTCATCCGCAGTGCCAGGAAGAAGTCGAGCTTGTCCTCCAGCCGCGCGAGGTCACGCCCCGTCAACTGCTCGATTCGCCCGACCCGGTACCGCAGGGTGTTGACGTGGAGGTGCAGCCGCGTCGCGCAGCGCGTCCACGAGCCGTCGCAGTCCAGGAACGCCTCCAGCGTCGGGATGAGCTCCGCGCGGTGGCGGCGGTCGTAGTCCCGCAGCGGGTCCAGCAGGCGGGCCGTGAAGGCGCGGCGCACGTCGTCCGGGACGAACGGCAGCAGCAGGACGTGCGAGGCCAGCTCGTGGTGGCCCGCAGCGCAGACCCGGCCCGGGCGCGCCGCGGCGACCCGGCGGGCGTGCCGGGCCTCCTCCAGCGCCCCGCGCAGCCCCTCGGCGGAGTGCACGGCGGCGCTGACGCCCAGGGTGAGCCGGCCGTCGTCGGCCAGGCCCGCCTGCAGGGGTTCCCGTACGACGGAGAGCAGCTCGTCGGCGTGCAGGGCGCGGTCCGGGCCCTTCTCCTCGCCGGGCTCCGCGGCGAGCGCGGGCAGCGGTACGAGCGCGATGGCCTCGTCGCCCGCGTGGGCCACGGCGATCCGGTCCGAGGGCTCGGGCCCCGAGACGGACTGGTCGACCAGGATCTCCTCCAGCAGCGACTGGGCCACCGGGCCGCCGGGGATGTCCCCGCCTTCCCAGTCGACCCGCGCGACGACGACCTGCCAGTGCGGGGCGCTGCCCAGCCCGGGCAGCAGCACCGGGGCCGCGACCCGCAGGCGGGCGGCGATCTCGGCGGGCGGGGCGCCCGTCTGGACCAGCTCCAGCACCTCCTGGGCGAGACGGCGGCGCACCGTGCGGGCGGCATCGCGCCGGTCCCGCTCGACGGCGATCAGCTGGGTGACGCCCTGGAGCAGGTCGAGCCGCTCGGCGGGCCAGTCCCCGGCGTCCGCCTCGACGGCGAGCAGCCAGTCCGAGAGCACGCTCTCGCGCACGTCACGGGCCCCGGGAGCGCCCGGGCCGCGGCCCGCTCCCCTGATCGGGAAGAGGGAGTAGGTAATACCCTGGATGGAGATCCGGTGCGGGCCCCTGCGCCCGGTGCGGACCGCCGCCAGGTGTTCTCCGGCCAGGGCCGCACAGACGCCCGGTGCCAGGGGTTCGCCCGCTCCGGCGATCTGCCGGCCCGTGGGGGACAGCACCCAGGCGCGCAGATCGAGGTCGGTGGTGAGCAGATCGAGCACCACATCGGGTCCACCGCCCGCCGGGCCGGACGTCATCAGGCGGCGGTGCCGGTCGACCACGGCCGCGAGATCGCCGGCGCGCTCTCCGGAGACCTGCCGCACCACGTACTCCGTGATCGTGGCGAATGCAACGTCTTCGTTCACGGCGAACAACGGCAGCCGGTTGCGCCGACAGGCTGAAACGAGATCGTCGGGGATGTCCCCGAGCTCCGCCTCGCCGGCCGCGAGGCCCGCGACGCCCGCGCTCGCGAGGATTCGTACGAACGGCTCGGAGTCGGCCGAATTTCTTCGCCAGGCCAGGCCGGTGAGGACGAGTTCGCCCCCGGTGAGGTATCGGCTGGGATCCCGTAGGTCGGTCGTCATGACGCCGCGGACCGTCCGGTCGAGTTCGTCCTCGCCGCCCAGCAGCCGCAGCCCCAGCGCCTCGGTTTCCAGCAGTGCGCGCAGCCGCATGGTGTCGCCGCCGATCTGTCTCGAATGTTGCCGTTGGAAATCGGGCAGGTCGTTGCATCCTGCCTTTCATACGAATCTACAAGACGAGGGAGGCCGCCAGCCAACTCCTTCATGGTTTCGGTGACTGCACCCGAAGGACGCACGGCTTGTGTACTGACTCCACACCGCGTTAACAGCACGTGAACGACCAGTCGAGGGCCCGAGGGCCTCCTGGCTTGAAGTGAACGACACGATGAAGAAGAAGAGAGCCGCACATGGACTTCCTTCGCCCCGCCAGCTGGGAGGAGGCGCTCGCCGCTAAGGCCGAGTACCCCACAGCTGTGCCGATTGCGGGTGGCACCGACATCATGGTCGAGATCAACTTCGACCACCGTCGGCCGGAGTACCTCCTGGACCTGAACCGCATCGGTCTGCTGCGGGAGTGGGAGGTCGGCGAGGACGTGGTCCGGCTGGGCGCCTCCGTTCCGTACACGCAGATCATGGAGAACCTCCGGACGGAGCTCCCGGGACTCGCGCTCGCCTCGCACACGGTCGCGTCCCCGCAGATCCGCAACCGCGGCGGCGTCGGCGGCAACCTCGGTTGCGCCTCGCCGGCCGGCGACTCCCACCCCGCGCTGCTCGCGGCGGGTGCCGAGGTCGAGGTGGAGTCCGTACGGGGCTCCCGCCTGATCCCGATCGACGAGTTCTACACCGGCGTGAAGCGCAACGCGCTCGCCGCCGACGAGCTCATCAAGACCGTCCACGTGAAGAAGGCGGACGGTCCCCAGCAGTACTCCAAGGTCGGCTCCCGCAACGCGATGGTCATCGCCGTCTGCGCGTTCGGTCTGGCGCTGCACCCCGAGACCCGCACGGTCCGTACGGGCATCGGATCGGCCGCGCCGACCCCGATCCGTGCGAAGGCCGCCGAGGAGTTCCTGAACGCCGCGCTCGAAGAGGGCGGTTTCTGGGAGTCCCGCAAGGTCATCACCCCGTCGATCGCCAAGCAGTTCGGTGACCTCGCCACCGGCGCGGCCAACCCGATCGACGACGTCCGCGGCACGGCGAAGTACCGCCGTCACGCGGTCGGCATCATGGCTCGCCGCCAGCTCGTCTGGACCTGGGAGCAGTACCGCGGAACCGGCCACGGCCGCTCGCTCGAAGGGGCTGCGTAATCATGCGCGTCAATTTCACCGTCAACGGCCGTCAGCAGGAAGCGGACGACGTCTGGGAGGGCGAGTCCCTTCTCTACGTGCTCCGCGAGCGCCTGGGCCTGCCGGGCTCGAAGAACGCCTGTGAGCAGGGCGAGTGCGGTTCCTGCACCGTTCGTCTCGACGGCGTGCCGGTCTGTTCCTGTCTGGTGGCGGCCGGACAGGTCGAGGGCCGCGACGTCGTGACCGTCGAGGGTCTGGCGGAGTTCGCCAAGCAGCGCGAGGAGCACGGCCACGGCGGTGCGTGCGGCACCGGCGGCGGCTGCGGCTCCAAGGCCGGCGTCACCCTCGACGCGGCCAAGCAGTGGCAGGCGCACGGGCCCGACAGCGAGCTCCGCTCGCGGGCGGCCGACTCCCAGACCGGCGAGGGTGTGCAGCTCTCCAACATCCAGCAGGCGTTCATCGACGCCGGCGCTGTGCAGTGCGGCTTCTGCACCCCCGGTCTGCTGGTGCAGGCCGACGCGCTGCTCGAACAGAACAACTCCCCGTCCGACCAGGACATCCGTGAGGCCCTGTCCGGCAACCTCTGCCGCTGCACGGGCTACGAGAAGATCCTCGACGCGGTCCGCCTGGCGGCCGCACGTCAGGGAGAGGCGGTCTGACCATGGCTCAGAACACCCGCACGGTACCGGCCGGCACGCCGACCAACGTCACCCAGAAGCACAACAAGGGCGGCATCGGCGAGTCCACGCTCCGCCCCGACGGCACCCTCAAGGTCACCGGCGAGTTCGCGTACTCCTCGGACATGTGGCACGAGGACATGCTCTGGGGCCAGACCCTGCGCAGCACCGTCGCCCACGCCGAGATCGCCTCGATCGACATCTCCGAGGCCCTCGCGATGCCGGGCGTCTACTCGGTGCTCACCTACGACGACCTGCCGGCCGAGATGAAGAACTACGGCCTGGAGATCCAGGACACCCCGGTCCTCGCCAACGGCCGGGTGCGCCACCACGGTGAGCCGGTCGCCCTCGTGGCAGCCGACCACCCGGAGACCGCCCGCCGCGCGGCCGCCAAGATCAAGATCGACTACCGGGAGCTGCCGGTCGTCACGGACGAGGCCTCCGCCCTCGCCGCGGACGCCCCGCTGATCCACCCGGGCCGCGACGACCACCACTCCGGTCACGTCCCGCACCCGAACGTCGTGCACCGCCAGCCGATCATCCGCGGCAACGTGGAAGAGGCCCGCAAGCGCGCCGACGTCATCGTCGAGGGCGAGTACACCTTCGGCATGCAGGACCAGGCCTTCCTCGGCCCGGAGTCCGGCCTTGCCGTGCCCTCCGAGGACGGCGGTGTCGACCTCTACGTCGCCACCCAGTGGCTGCACTCGGACCTCAAGCAGATCGCCCCCGTCCTCGGTCTCCCCGAGGAGAAGGTCCGCATGACGCTCTCGGGCGTCGGCGGTGCCTTCGGCGGCCGCGAGGACATCTCGATGCAGATCCACGCCTGCCTCCTGGCCCTGGCCACGAACAAGCCGGTCAAGATCGTCTACAACCGGTTCGAGTCCTTCTTCGGCCACGTGCACCGCCACCCGGCGAAGCTGTACTACGAGCACGGCGCCACCAAGGACGGCAAGCTCACGCACATGAAGTGCAAGATCGTCCTGGACGGCGGCGCGTACGCGTCCGCTTCCCCGGCGGTCGTGGGCAACGCCTCCTCGCTGTCGGTCGGCCCGTACGTCCTCGAGGACGTCGACATCGAGGCGATCGCGCTCTACACGAACAACCCGCCCTGCGGCGCGATGCGCGGCTTCGGCGCCGTCCAGGCCTGCTTCGCGTACGAGGCCCAGATGGACAAGCTCGCGGCGAAGCTGGGCATGGACCCGGTCGAGTTCCGCCAGCTGAACGCCATGGAGATGGGCACGATCATGCCCACCGGCCAGGTCGTGGACTCCCCGGCGCCCGTCGCCGAGCTGCTGCGCCGGGTCAAGGCCCGCCCGCTGCCGCCCGAGCGTCAGTGGGAGACCGCCGGCGAGGGCGCGGACGTCCGCGCACTGCCGGGCGGCCTCTCCAACACCACCCACGGCGAGGGCGTCGTGCGCGGCGTCGGCTACGCGGTCGGCATCAAGAACGTCGGCTTCTCCGAGGGCTTCGACGACTACTCCACCGCCCGCGTGCGCCTGGAGGTCATCAACGGCGAGGCCGTCGCGATGGTCCACACGGCCATGGCGGAGGTCGGCCAGGGCGGTGTCACGGTCCACGCGCAGATCGCCCGTACCGAGCTGGGCGTCACGCAGGTGACCATCCACCCGGCCGACACGCAGGTCGGCTCGGCCGGTTCCACGTCCGCCTCGCGGCAGACGTACATGACCGGTGGCGCCGTGAAGAACACCTGCGAGGCCGTCCGCGAGGCCGTCCTGGAGATCGGCCGCCGCAAGAACGGGTCCTACCACCCGGCGTGGGCGACCGCCGAGCTGCTCCTCGAAGGCGGCAAGATCGTCACCGACGGCGGAGAGGTCCTCGCGGACATCGCCGACATCCTGGAGGGCGAGGACGCGATCGACCTGGAGCTGGAGTTCCGGCACCGGCCGACCGTCGCCTTCGACCTGAAGACCGGCCAGGGCGACGGCCACGTCCAGTACACCTTCGCCGCCCACCGCGCGGTGGTCGAGGTGGACACCGAGCTCGGCCTGGTGAAGGTCGTCGAGCTGGCGACCGCGCAGGACGTCGGCAAGGCCCTGAACATGCTCTCCGTGGTCGGCCAGATCCAGGGTGGTACCACCCAGGGCCTGGGCGTCGCGATCATGGAGGAGATCATCGTGGACCCGAAGACCGCGAAGGTGCGCAACCCCTCCTTCACGGACTACCTGATCCCGACCATCCTCGACACCCCGACCATCCCGGTCGACGTCCTGGAGCTCGCCGACCCGAACGCGCCGTACGGCCTTCGCGGTATGGGCGAGGCCCCCACCCTGTCGTCCACCCCGGCCGTGATCGCGGCGATCCGGGCGGCGACCGGTCTGGAGATCAACAAGACGCCGATCCGTCCGGAAGCCCTCACCGGCACCCTCTAGGACGGCGTGGTGGGGGGGGGGGGGGGGGGGCCGCCCCCCCCCCCCCCCCCCCCCCCGCGGGGGCCGCGGCGGCGAGGCCGCCCAGCCACGCCCCGCCCCCCCCCCCCCCCC
>NZ_JBHYXN010000042.1:19931-35823 GCF_042752335.1 Streptomyces sp. NPDC059355
GGAGACAGATCACGACGCCGTACATCACGCACATGGCCATGGCCTGCGGCCAGGTCATCAGACTCTCCGGGCGGTGTGACACCGGGAACGTCACACTTCCTGTCCACCGCCCGGAGCCAGAAGTCCGGAGTACGAAGAACCGCACCGCTCGCGGTCGTTCCACCGGCATTACCCCCACCGCAACACCCGGTGGCCCCGGCACCCCGGAGCCGTCGCCGGCACCACACCAGTACCGCAGAACCCCCGCAGTACCCGCAGTACACGCAGTGCATTTCGCGTCGCCTCGGGCCGTCACCCCGGGTCGTGCAGCCAAACGGAGTTTCCCAAATCCCGCGTCTCCAATCTTCATGCGGGTGCCCCTTTGAACCTTGGGAGTTAGGCACCATGACCCAGTCGTCTGTGGAGCCCAAGACCAGCGCGGAAGAGGCCGGCGACGGCTCTCGCACCCCCGCCGGGCGTTCTTGGCTCGACCGGTACTTTCACATCACGCACAGAGGTTCCAGCGTCGGCAATGAGATTCGTGGCGGAGTCACGACCTTCATGGCCATGGCGTACATCCTCCTGCTCAACCCGCTGATCCTCTCCGGCAAGGACGTCGCCGGAGACACCATGAGCCAGAAGGCTCTCATCACCGCCACGGCCTTCGCCGCGGCCCTGACCACGCTCCTCATGGGCTTCGTCGGCAAGGTCCCGCTGGCCCTGGCCGCCGGACTGTCGGTCTCCGGCGTGCTCTCCTCGCAGGTCGCACCCCAGATGACCTGGCCGCAGGCCATGGCCATGTGCGTGATGTACGGCGTCGTGATCTGTCTCCTGGTCGTCACCGGCCTCCGAGAGATGATCATGAACGCGATCCCCCTCGCGCTCAAGCACGCCATCACCATGGGCATCGGCATGTTCGTCGCCCTGATCGGCCTCGTGAAGGCCGGCTTCGTCGGCAACGGCGGAGAGTTCGCTCCTCCGGTCCAGCTCGGCCCGGTCGGCCAGCTCTCCGGCTGGCCCGTCCTGATCTTCTGCGTCACCCTGCTCGCCATCTTCATGCTGCAGGCCCGCAAGGTCCCCGGCGCGATCCTGATCGGCATCATCGGCGGCACCGTGATCGCCGCGATCGTCAACGCTGTCGCCGACGTCGACCCGAAGGCCTGGAAGAACGGTGCGCCCACCCTGGACGGGTCCGCCATCTCGATGCCGGACTTCTCGCTCTTCGGCCAGGTCTCCTTCGGCGGCTGGGGCGACGTCGGGGCCATGACGATCGGCATGATCGTCTTCACCCTGGTGCTCGCCGGCTTCTTCGACGCGATGGCCACCATCATCGGCGTCGGCACCGAGGCCAAGCTGGCCGACGACAAGGGCCGCATGCCGGGCCTGTCGAAGGCGCTGTTCATCGACGGCGCCGGCGGTGCCATCGGCGGCCTGACCGGCGGTTCCGGCCAGACCGTGTTCGTCGAGTCCGCCACCGGCGTCGGCGAGGGTGCCCGTACGGGCCTCGCCTCGGTCGTCACCGGCCTCTTCTTCGCGGCCTGCCTCTTCTTCACCCCGATCACGCAGATCGTCCCGGGTGAGGTCGCCTCCGCGGCCCTGGTCGTCATCGGCGCGATGATGATGCAGAACGCCCGCCACGTGGACTGGGCCGACAGCGCGACCGCCATCCCGGTCTTCCTGACCGTGGCGCTCATGCCCTTCACGTACTCGATCACCGCAGGTGTCGCCGCCGGCGTGATCTCGTACGTGGCCATCAAGATCGCACAGGGCAAGGCCCGTGAGATCGGTGCCTTCATGTGGGCGCTGACCGTGATCTTCGTGATCTTCTTCGCGGAGCACCCCATCGAGGCATGGCTCGGGGTGAAGTGAGGCGGCGCCGGTGATCCGGCCCTGACCCTCCACGCATCCGATACTGGTAACCGAACCCCTCCGAGGAGGCCGCAATGCTGGACATCGCCGAAGAACTGAACCGGTGGGTCGAGCAGGGACGTGACTTCGCCGTCGCCACCGTGGTGGCGGTCGGCGGGAGTGCGCCCCGGCAGCCCGGAGCCGCGCTCGCCGTCGACAGCGGGGGCACGGCCATCGGATCGGTCTCCGGCGGATGCGTGGAGGGCGCGGTGTACGAGCTGTGCCGGCAGGCGCTGGAGGACGGCGAGACCGTCCGGGAGCGCTTCGGGTACAGCGACGACGATGCCTTCGCCGTGGGCCTGACCTGCGGCGGGATCATCGACATCCTCATCACCCCGGTGCCCGTGGGATCCCCCGCCCGGGAGGTGTTCGCGGCCGCGCTGGCGGCGGCCTCCCGCGGGGAGGCCGCGGCGGTCGCCCGGATCGCGGAAGGGCCGGCCGAGCTCCTGGGGCGTGCCGTGCTCGTCCGGGGCGAGGGCGGCTTCGAGGGCGGTTTCGGGGGACACCCCGAGCTGGACCGCACCATCGCCGAGGAGGCCCGCGCCATGCTCGACGCCGGCCGGACCGGTGTGCTGGAGATCGGCGCCGACGGCCGGCTCTGCGGAGAGCCGCTGAAGGTGCTCGTCGAGTCCAGCGTCCCGCCGCCGCGGATGATCGTCTTCGGCGCGATCGATTTCGCGTCCGCCCTGGTGCGGATCGGCAAGTTCCTCGGCTACCACGTCACCCTGTGTGACGCCCGGCCCGTATTCGCGACGAAGAACCGTTTCCCCGAGGCGGACGAGATCACCGTCGAATGGCCGCACCGCTACCTGGAGGCCCAGTCCTCGGCGGGCGCGGTGGACGGCCGGACCGTCCTGTGCGTGCTCACCCACGATGCCAAATTCGACGTCCCGCTCCTCGAACTGGCCCTGAAGCTGCCTGTCGCGTACGTCGGCGCCATGGGCTCCCGCCGCACCCACGAGGACCGCAACAAGCGGCTCCGGGACGTCGGCGTGACCGAGCTGGAGCTCGCCCGGCTGCGCTCCCCGATCGGCCTGGACCTCGGCGCCCGCTCCCCGGAGGAGACCGCGCTGTCCATTGCCGCCGAGATCGTCGCCAACCGCCGCGGCGGCACGGGCGCGGCGCTCACCGGGGCGCCCATACCGATCCACCCGGACACCTCGACGGCGGTGATCGGCCGGATCGGCTCGGTCGCCTGAAGGGCGGCGCCGGAACGGCGCTTGAGGCGAACTCAGGGCGTGACCCCGTGGGGGTTGCGTCCTTCTGCCGTCCCGCCTATTTTACCGGCCGGTAACAGCGCCTTCCTTTGACGGAGTTGAGCGGATGTCCCGGACTGCACGCACCCCCCGCACCCCCCGCACCCCCCGCACCCCCCGCACCCTCGCACGTACGCTCCTCGCCGGCTCCGTGCTGGCCGCTGCCGCCCTCGTGGCCGGGCCCGCGGCGGCCGACGGCCCCGCCGTCCGCGAGGTGCTCTTCGTCGGGAACAACTGGGAGGGCACCGCCGATGTGCTCGCCTCCACCGGCGACCTCGCCAAGATCGGCCGGCTCGACATGATCCCCGACAAGGAGGAGCGGCTCCGGGAGATCTACCTCAACCCGATCAAGCTCGCCTTCTTCCTCGGAATCCGGGGCGGCGCGGGCGAGGGCCACGACCAGTTCGTCGACGACATGTACACCACCCCCGACGGCTCCGCCGTGGTCGCCTCCCGCCCCAGCTTCGCCGACGTCGTCTCGATCGACGTGCGCACGGGCCGGATCAACTGGCGCTTCCCCGTCGCCGGCTTCCGCTCCGACCACATGGCGGTCTCCCCGGACGGCACCCGGGTCGCGGTCTCCGCCTCCACCGCCAACACCGTGCACGTCCTCGACATCGCCACCGGGCGGCAGCTCGGCTCCTTCCCGACCGGCGACAAACCCCACGAGAACACCTTCAGCCGCGACGGCCGCTTCCTGTGGAACAGCTCCATCGGGGACGTGACCTCCGCGCTCGACGCGCCCTGGCTCGACTGGACGAAGGGCGACCGGAAGATCACCGTCGTCGACGCGCAGACGTTCCGCACGGTCCGCGTGATCGACATGCGCGCGCGGCTCGACGCCTTCGGCCGCCCGGACCTCTCCGACGCCGTCCGCCCGATGTCCTTCAGCCCCGACGAGTCGAAGCTCTACTTCCAGGTGTCCTTCTTCAACGGGGTCGTCGAGTACGACGTGGCCTCCGACCGGATCACCCGGATCAAGGAGCTGCCCCGCAACCCCGCCACCAACCCTGACCGCACCACCTGGGTCAACGACTCCCGCCACCACGGCATGTCCATGAGCCCGGACGGGACGAAGCTCTGCGTCGCGGGCACCATGGACGACTACGCCACCGTCGTGGACCGCGCCTCCCTCACCGAGCGGCCGCTGGTGCCCGCGAACAAGCCGTACTGGGCCACCGTCGACGGGGACGGCACGGCCTGCGTGATCTCCGAGAGCGGCGCGGACCAGGTCACCGCCATCGACTTCGCGACCGGGACCAAGCGGGTGTCCGTCCCCGTCGGAGACCACCCGCAGCGTGTCCGCCTCGGCCACGTCCCCACGGGCTGGACGGGCCCGCGGTAGCGGCGCCCACCGGCCACCCCGGCCCTTATGGGGTGACCGGTCTGCGATGACCGATTAGTCTCCGGATCATGGTGGACATCCGTGAGGTACCCGAAGCCGACATCGACCGCGCTCTGGAGCTCGCGTACCTGGTCTTCCACGACCGCCCCGAACCGGAGGGCCGCGAACGCCACCACGCCCTCCTGCGCCACTGCGCGCGCCTCGGCGCCTACGACGGGGACGCGCTGGTCGGGTTCATGGCCGCGCACGAGTTCCGGCTCTCGGTGCCCGGGGCGGACCTGCCCTGCCCCGGGCTCACCTTCGTCAGCGTCGCCCCCACCCACCGCCGCCGCGGCGTGCTCACCGCGCTGATGGACGAGCAGTTGCGGCGCACGGGCGCCGCGGGCAGCCCGATCGCCGCCCTGTGGGCCTCCGAATCCGCCATCTACGGCCGCTTCGGCTACGGTTCGGCCACCCAGGGCGCCACCATCGAGATCGACTCCACGCGCCCGCTGGCCCTGCGCATCGAGCCGGACCCGCGCCCGCTGCGGCTGGTCGACCCGCAGGACGCGCTCGCGGTGATCGGTCCGTACCACGAGGCCGCCCGCGCCGGGCGGGCCGGCCGCCCGACCCGCGACGCGGAGCGCTGGAGCGAGTCCTGGCTGTGCGAACAGGACGAGGAGGACGAGGAGTTGGGCCCGCCCCGGATCATCGTCCTCGGCGATCCCGGCAAGCCGATCGCGGGGTACGTGCTCTACCGCACGAAGCACGAGGGTGACGGCGGCCCCGCCCGCAGCCCCGGCCTGGTCCGCGTGGACGAACTGGAGGCGGACACCCCGGCGGTGGCCGCCGCCCTGTGGGACTGCCTGGCCGGCCTCGATCTGACCGGCAGGGTCTGCGCGTGGGGCCGGCCGCAGGACGACCCGCTGCTGCGGTTCGCCGCCGACCGGGACCAGGTCAGGGTCACCGCCCAGTTCCCGGCGCTCTGGCTGCGCCTGGTCGACGTACGGGCGGCGCTGACCCGGCGGTCCTGGGCCGCGCCGGTGGAGGTGGTGCTGGAGCTGGCCGACGTACGGCTGCCGGCGAACGCGGGGCGGTTCCGCCTGAAGGCGGGGCCGGGCGGGGCGACGTACGAGCCCGCGGCGGCCCCCGCCGACCTGGAGCTGGAGGTACGCGACCTCGCGGCCTGCTACCTGGGCGGGACGCGGGTCGCCGAGCTGGTCGCCGCGGGACTGGTGGCGGAGCGGACACCCGGAGCGGCGGCGGCCCTCGACGCGGCCCTGCACACCCCGCTGCTGCCGCACACGGCGGACGAGTTCTGAGGCGTACGGGGCCGCGCGGGGGCCGGCGCCCGGGCGGCGGGGGCGGGCGAGCGGACCGCCCCCGCCGCCGGGCTCCGCGGGATCAGGCGGGCAGGGAGATCCGGGCCGCCGCCATGCCGAAGGAGGAGCTCAGGCCGAGCCGCGCCCCCCGGGCGCCCCCGGCGCTCTTCGGATGCAGGTCCTCGTCGCGGTAACGGCGCACACTCTGGTGCCAGTTGAGGACGGCGGCCATCCAGTCCTCCAACTCCCGCACGTACGCGTCGAGCGAGGCCCGCGCCTGCGGCCCGAGGCCGTGGTCCTCGTACAGCACCGGCAGCTGGTGGTCGCGGATGTGCTCGAACTCCTCGGTGCGCTGCACCATCAGGTCGGCGACGATCGCGAACGCCTGCGGATAGCCGATGTCGAAGAAGTTCTGGGTGACGAGGACGTGGTTGTGCACCTCGCCCTCGACCTCGATCTCCTTCTGGTACGAGAACAGGTCGTTGGTGATGCACCCGACGTCCGCCGCCGCGCTCTCCAGCGAGCGCATCACCCCGTCCCGGTAGACCTCGGGCGGCACGCCGTCGCCCTCGTGGCCGAATTTGGCCAGGAACATCGTCATGTACGTGCCGAAGGTGAAACGGCGCATCTCGGCGTAGTCGACCGGGTCCGGAATCCGGTTCACGACGGCGTTGCCGATCTCCCAGACCCAGCTGTCCAGCATCCCGATGACGTGCCCGCGGAACTCCGCGCGCATCGCGGGGCTCATCCCGGCGACGGTCCGGGCCCACAGGTCCTTCAGGCTCCGCTCCATCGCGGTGACCGGCTCCGGGGCCTCGGCCGGATCGACCGGGACCATGGAGATCAGCCGGTCGGTCGCCGCCCGGGCGGCTCCCGGGGATTTCGCCCCGGCGAACACCTTGGGGTAGTAGTCGTCCGCGTACGTGCCCCAGGTCAGCCACTGCGCGCTCAGGCACAGCGCCCCGGCGGTGGCGTCGGGGTCGATGCCCGCCGCGCACAGGGCGAAGTCCATGCCGACCAGCTTGTCCTCGTCCCAGATGTCGGAGCCCGGATCGCCGGGCTGCGGGTCCAGCAGGCCCATCTCCCGGGACCAGAGCACCAGTTCGCGGCGGGCCAGGTCCAGGTGCGGGCTGAGCGTGAGCGCGAACGGCATGTGGAAGTCGGGCAGCAGGGAAGGGCCCACCTTCTGGAACGGCACGTGCGTGAAGCTGCGCCGGCGCAGCTCCGTGGAGCGGGGGGTGAACAGCGAGCGCAGGTCGAGGGCGGCGGTGCCCGGTCCGGTGGGCAGGAAGGGCAGCGTGAGCGGGGCCGCGGCCGCCCCCTTGGCCTCCTGGTTCATGTAGCGGCTGGAGACCATGTGCCATTCGTGGCCGCCGGACTGCCAGTCCTGCAGGCCCTTCGCGTACGCGAGTACGGACGCCATCTCGACGGGGTCGAGCCCGTGCTGCGCGGCGAGTGCGGGGACCTCGGCGAGGGCCGTGTGCTCGAACTGCTGGAGCCGCGAGGTCAGCAGGTCGTTCGACAGGTCGGCGGCCTCCTGGGTGGTGCAGCCCAGGAAGGTCTCCAGGACCAGGACAGCGTTGGAGAGTTCGCCCTCCTGCTCCACCTCGCGCTGGTAGGAGAAGAGGTCGTTGCGGATGTGCACCGCGTCGGAGAAGGCGTCGCGGAGGACCTCGAGCGGGCGCGCGTGCGCGACGCGGGCCGGCACCTCGGCGGACACGTACTCGACCAGTCCGGCGGACCACGGGGCGCCGCCGACCTTGCGGCGCATCTCGATGTATTCGAGCGGGTTGGCCACACGGCCGATGTTGATGTTGTGGAGCTCCCACATCGACTCGTCGAGGAGGTTCCGCGTCGACTCGGAGAACCGTTCCCTCCAGTCCATCGACATCGCCGGCACGGTCCGCGACCACAGATCCTTGAGACCCGCCTCGACCGGGTTCGTCGGCTCGGGGAACCCGTCGGCGAGATCCATCGGCATGAAGGCGGCCAGCCCGTCGAGGTACTTCTTGGCGCCCTCGCGGTCCTGGGTGCGCTTGTACACCTCCAGGAAGTGGTCATCGAAGAAGAAGACCCACACGTACCAGTCGGTGACCAGGTCGAGCGCGTCGCCGCCGCAGTCGGGGTGGGTGTACGAGCACAGCAGCGCGTAGTCGTGCGCGTCGAGGTCCCGCTCGTCCCAGACGCCCGACCCCTCCAGCATCCCGAAGCCGCGGGCCCACCGCTTGGTGTGCGCTCGCGCGGCCTCCAGATGGGGATTCAGGCGCGCCGGATACGGCACATAGAAATCCGGCAGTTGAAACGGCTGTGTCACGGCGGGCTGGACCTTTCGTCCGAGGGCGCGGGGGCCCCTGCCTGCGCCCCCCGCACGAGATCAGCAGGGCCCTGCCCCACCCGCCGTCGATACAAGGAAGAGTTCACCGCATCAGGTGACCCGTCAGCCGTTCCGCGCCACGCGCGCCCGGCGGCGGTTAGCGGTCCGGTTCCCGCCGTACGCATGGGGCGGACGACGGAGGGGTGAGGCCCCGGACAGGACCTCACCCCTCGGTGTTCAGGGCCGTGCGTTACTCCGAGTCGGCCTCGAGGTTGCCTTCCGTGTCCAGGTAGACCTGGCGGAGGGATTCCAGGATCTGAGGGTCCGGCTTTTCCCACATGCCGCGGGACTCGGCCTCCAGGAGGCGTTCCGCGATGCCGTGCAGGGCCCAGGGGTTGGCCTCCTCCAGGAAGGCGCGGTTGGTCGGGTCCAGGACGTACGTCTCCGTCAGCTTGTCGTACATCCAGTCCGCCACCACGCCCGTCGTGGCGTCGTAGCCGAAGAGGTAGTCCACCGTCGCCGCGAGTTCGAAGGCGCCCTTGTAGCCGTGGCGGCGCATCGCCTCGATCCACTTCGGGTTCACCACACGGGCGCGGAAGACGCGGGACGTCTCCTCCACCAGCGTGCGGGTCTTGACCGTCTCGGGGCGGGTCGAGTCGCCGATGTACGCCTCCGGGGCCGTGCCGCGCAGGGCGCGGACCGTGGCCACCATGCCGCCGTGGTACTGGAAGTAGTCGTCCGAGTCGGCGATGTCGTGCTCGCGGGTGTCCGTGTTCTTCGCGGCCACCGTGATCCGCTTGTACGCCGTCTCCATCTCGGCGCGGGCGGGGCGGCCCTCCAGGCCGCGGCCGTACGCGTAGCCGCCCCAGACCGTGTAGACCTCCGCGAGGTCGGCGTCCGTACGCCAGTCGCGGGAGTCGATCAGCTGGAGGATGCCGGCGCCGTACGTGCCCGGGCGCGAGCCGAAGATACGGGTCGTCGCCCGGCGCTCGTCGCCGTGCTCGGCCAGGTCCGCCTGCGCGTGGGCACGGACGAAGTTCTGGTCGGCGGGCTCGTCCAGCCCCGCCGCCAGTCGTACCGCGTCGTCCAGCAGGCCGATGACGTGCGGGAACGCGTCCCGGAAGAAGCCCGAGATACGCAGGGTCACGTCGATGCGGGGGCGGCCCAGCTCGTCGAGCGGGATCGGCTCCAGGCCCGTGACGCGGCGCGAGGCCTCGTCCCAGACCGGGCGGACGCCCAGCAGGGCGAGCGCCTCCGCCACGTCGTCGCCGGAGGTGCGCATCGCACTCGTGCCCCACAGGGACAGGCCGACCGAGGCCGGCCACTCGCCGTTGTCCGTGCGGTAGCGGGTGAGGAGGGAGTCGGCCAGCGCCTGGCCCGTCTCCCACGCGAGGCGGGAGGGGACGGCCTTCGGGTCGACCGAGTAGAAGTTCCGGCCCGTGGGCAGGACGTTCACCAGGCCGCGCAGGGGGGAACCGGACGGGCCCGCCGGGACGAAGCGGCCGTCGAGGGCCGCCACCACGTTCGCGATCTCGTCCGTCGTGCCGGCCAGCCGCGGGACCACCTCGCGGGCGGCGAAGTCCAGTACGGCCGCCACGTCGGCCGAGTGGCCGGCCGCGACCGAAGCCACCGCCTCCGGAGCCCAGTTCGCGTCCTCCATCGCCTGGACCAGCGCGCGGGCCGCCTCCTCCGCCTCGTCGGCGGTCGTACGGGTGGCCGCGGACTCGTCCAGGCCGAGCGCCTCGCGCAGGCCGGGCAGGGCCGTCGTACCGCCCCAGATCTGGCGGGCGCGCAGGATCGCGAGGACCAGGTTGACCCGGGCCGCACCGGTCGGGGCGCCGCCCAGGACGTGCAGTCCGTCGCGGATCTGGGCGTCCTTGACCTCGCACAGCCAGCCGTCGACGTGCAGCAGGAAGTCGTCGAAGCCCTCGTCGTCGGGACGCTCCTCCAGCCCCAGGTCGTGGTGGAGCTTCGCGGCCTGGATCAGCGTCCAGATCTGCGCGCGGATCGCCGGCAGCTTCGCCGGGTCCATCGCCGAGATCTGCGCGTACTCGTCGAGGTGCTGCTCCAGGCGGGCGATGTCGCCGTACGACTCCGCGCGCGCCATCGGCGGCACCAGGTGGTCGACCAGGGTGGCGTGCACGCGCCGCTTGGCCTGGGTGCCCTCGCCCGGGTCGTTGACCAGGAACGGGTAGATCAGCGGCAGGTCGCCGAGCGCGGCATCGGGCGCGCAGGCCGCCGACAGGCCGGCGTTCTTGCCCGGCAGCCACTCCAGGTTGCCGTGCTTGCCCAGGTGGATCATCGCGTCGGCGCCGAAACCGCCGTCCTCCGCGCGCGCCTGGATCCAGCGGTACGCGGCCAGGTAGTGGTGCGAGGGCGGCAGGTCCGGGTCGTGGTAGATCGCGATCGGGTTCTCGCCGAAACCGCGCGGCGGCTGGATCAGGATGAGCAGGTTCCCGCGGCGCAGCGCCGCGAGGACGATGTCGCCCTCCGGGTTGGCCGAGCGGTCCACGAACATGTTGCCCGGGGCCTCGCCCCAGTGCTCCTCGACGCTTTCGCGCAGTTCGGCGGGGAGCTCGGCGAACCACCGCTTGTAGTCGGCGGCCGGGATGCGGACCGGGTTGCGGGCCAGCTGTTCCTCGGTCAGCCAGTCCTGGTCGTGGCCGCCGGCCGCGATCAGGGCGCGGATCAGCTCGTCGCCGTCGCCCGAGACCAGGCCCGGGACGTCCTCGACGGGGCCGAAGTCGTATCCGCCCGCGATGAGGGTGCGCAGCAGCTCCACGGCGCTGGCCGGGGTGTCGAGGCCGACCGCGTTGCCGATGCGGGAGTGCTTGGTGGGGTACGCGGAGAGGACGAGCGCGACCTTCTTGTCGCGCCGCTCGATGTGCCGCAGCCGGGCGTGCCGGACGGCGATGCCGGCCACGCGGGCGGCGCGCTCCGGGTCGGCCACGTACGCGGGCAGGCCGTCCTCGTCGAACTCCTTGAAGGAGAACGGGACGGTGATCAGGCGGCCGTCGAACTCGGGCACGGCGACCTGCGTCGCGGCGTCGAGCGGGGAGAGGCCCTCGTCGTTCTCCTCCCAGGCGCTGCGCGAGCCGGTCAGGCACAGGGCCTGCAGGATCGGCACGCCGAGCCCGGCGAGCGCGCCCGCGTCCCAGGACTCGTCGTCGCCGCCGGCCGAGGCCGTCGCGGGCTTGGTGCCGCCGGCCGCGAGCACCGTGGTGACGATCGCGTCCGCCGACTCCAGCCGGGCGATGAGCTCCGGCTCGGGGGCGCGCAGGGAGGACACGTACAGCGGTACGGGCGTCCCGCCGGTCTCCACGATCGCGTCGCACAGCGCGTGCACGAAGGCGGTGTTGCCGCTCATCTGGTGGGCGCGGTAGTACAGCACCGCGATGCGCGGGCCGTACGGGCGCACCGGGGTGCGCTCCAGCGGGCCCCAGGTGGGCGCCGCGGCGGGCGGCTCGAAGCCGTGGCCGGTGAGCAGCACGGTGTCGGAGAGGAAGCGCGCCAGCTGGTCCAGGTTGGCGGGGCCGCCGTGGGCGAGGTAGCCGTGCGCCTCGGCCGCGATGCCGATCGGGACC
Source organism: Streptomyces sp. NPDC059355 (assembly GCF_042752335.1). NCBI lineage: Bacteria > Bacillati > Actinomycetota > Actinomycetes > Kitasatosporales > Streptomycetaceae > Streptomyces > Streptomyces sp. NPDC059355. The sequence continues at coordinate 31,619 of NZ_JBHYXN010000042.1, forward strand.
GTCGAGGCCTCCATCAGCTGGGCGTCCGGGGCCTGTTCGCCGGTGAGGACGACCACCGGGCGGGTCTGGGCCGGCGCCAGGAGCAGGTCCAGGCCGTCCTGCCAGGCGCGCAGGCCGCCCAGGAGGCGTACGACGACCAGGTCGACGCCGTCGAGCAGGGCGGGGAGGTCGTCGAGGGGAAGGCGGGAGGGGTTCGCGAACCGGTACGGCACGGGGCCGTCCGCGGCGCGGGCGCTGAGCAGATCGGTGTCGGACGTCGACAGCAGCAGGATCATGCGGCGGCATGCCTTCCTCGGGGTTTCCGCGCCCCGGGCAGTGAGGACAGCGGGAGTTCCTGACTCACCCGGCGGATCGCTCCGCGGGGTTCACAGTGGCGGGACCGCGCCGGATTCGCACCGGGCTTCCTCCCAGCGGGCCACGTGGCTCCGCCGGTGGTCATCTTAGGCGGCGTTCTCGCCGGCCGGGAGTGGGGGTGGCCGCGCCCGGGGAGCGGATCGGGGCAGGTCGGGCGGAGGGCGGGGCGTACGGGGCGGGTGGTGACGGACACAGGCCGGGGGCGGTGAATCGTGGGTATGCTCGCCGCCATGCCGCCCCAGCCCCCTTCCGCCGTATCGCGGGACGAACCGGTCATACGTGACCGCGGTGACGCCTGCCCCGGTGCGCTGCGGCTGCACGCGGCGGACGACGGGTACCTGGCCCGGATCCGGATACCCGGCGGGATGCTCGACGCGGACGCGGCCCTGGCGCTGGCCGATGCGGCGGACCGGCTCGGCGACGGGCACATCGACCTCACCTCGCGCGGGAACGCCCAGCTGCGCGGGCTCGGCGCGAGCTGCGGGGGCGAGCTGCAGGGCGTGCTCGTACGCGCCGGGCTGCTGCCCGCGCCCACCCACGAGCGGGTCCGCAACATCGTCGCCTCGCCGCTGACCGGCCTGGACCGGCGCGGTCTGCCCGATGTGGCGCCCTGGGTCGCGGAGCTGGACCGGCTGCTGTGCGCGAGCGGGGCGGCGGCCGGGCTGTCCGGGCGCTTCCTGTTCGCCCTCGACGACGGACGCGGGGACGTGACCTCGCTCGACGCCGATGTGAACCTGGCCGCGGTCCGGGACGGGGAGCGGGCCCTGCTGTGGACCGCCGACCCCGCGGACGCCCTGCTCGTGGCCGCCGCCGATGGGCCGCGGGCCGCGCTCGCCGCCGCCTCGTACTTCCTGGACGCCGTCCGCCGGGCCGGTACCCGGGCCTGGCGGGTGTCCGAGCTGCCCGCCGAACAGGCCCTGCGTTCCGGCGGGTTGGGGGACCGTCTGACCGCCGCCGGGATCCCGGCCTCCGTCGTACGGGGCTCAGCCGGCCCGCGCGCGGCGGCCCCCGAACCGGGCGTGGTGGAAGGGCCCGAGGGCACCGCGGCGCTCAGCGTGTTCGCGCCGCTGGGCCGCCTGACCACCGCGCAGTGGCGCCGCCTGGCCGGCCTCACGGGCCGTGTCCGTCTGACCCCTTGGCGCGGGATCGTCGTTCCCGGCCTGCCCGCCCGTGCCGCCGAGGACGCCCTCGCCGGGCTCGCCGGGGCCGGGCTCGTGACCGGCCCCGCCGATCCCTGGCGGTCCGTCACCGCCTGTACGGGACGGCCGGGTTGCGCGAAATCCCGCGCGGACGTACGCGCCGACGCGCGGGCCGTCGTAGCGCAGGCACAGCCGCAGCCGCACGCGCACCCGCAGGGGACCCGGCCGCTGCCCGTGCACTGGTCCGGCTGCGAACGCCGGTGCGGGCACCCCCGCGGCACCGCCTGGGCGGACGTGGTCGCCACCGCCGACGGGTACGACCTGACCGCCACCGGCCACGCCCCGCAGCGCGGTGTCCCGGCCTCCGAACTTCCCGCGGCCCTCGCGGCCGTACGCCGCACCACCTCCCACGACGCAGCGAAGAAATGAGCGAGTACACAGTGTTCGAGTACGAGAAGGACGGCGCGGCGATCTACCGCCAGTCCTTTGCCACGATCCGCGCCGAGGCGGACCTCTCCGGGCTGCCCGCCTCCGTCGCCCAGGTCGCGGTGCGCATGATCCACGCCTGCGGAATGACCGACCTGCCCCAGGACCTCGGCTACACCCCGGAGGTCGTGCTCCGCGCGCGGGCCGCGCTGCACGCCGGCGCGCCGATCCTCTGCGACGTGCAGATGGTCGCCAGCGGTGTCACCCGCAAGCGGCTGCCCGCGGACAACGAGGTGATCTGCACCCTCTCCGACCCCGCCGTCCCGGCCCTCGCCGCCAAGATGGGCACCACGCGCAGCGCCGCCGCCCTCGAAGTCTGGCGCGACCGCGGTCTGCTGGAGGGCTCCGTGATCGCCGTCGGCAACGCGCCGACCGCGCTGTTCCGGCTGCTGGAGATGATCGAGGAGGGCGCCCCGCGCCCCGCCGCCGTCATCGGCGTCCCGGTCGGCTTCATCGGCGCCGCCGAGTCCAAGGACGCGCTCGCCGCCCACGCCTCCGGGCTCGACCACCTGATCGTGCGCGGCCGGCGCGGCGGCAGCGCCATCGCGGCCGCCGCCGTCAACGCGATCGCGAGCGAGGAAGAATGAGCACCGCAGCCGGTACCGGAAAGCTGTACGGCGTCGGGCTCGGCCCCGGCGACCCCTCCCTGATGACCCTGCGGGCCGTCGAGGTCATCGCCGAGGCCGATGTCGTCGCGTACCACAGCGCCCGCCACGGCCGCTCGATCGCCCGCTCGATCGCCGCGAAGCACCTGCGCGCCGACCACATCGAGGAGCCGCTGGTCTACCCGGTCACCACCGAGACCACCGACCACCCCGGCGGCTACCAGGGCGCGATGGAGGAGTTCTACGAGGCCTCCGCCGCCCGGCTCGCCGCGCACCTCGACGCCGGCCGGACCGTCGCCGTGCTCGCCGAGGGCGACCCGCTCTTCTACGGCTCGTACATGCACATGCACAAGCGGCTCGCCGACCGGTACGAGGCCGAGGTGATCCCCGGTGTGACCTCGGTGAGCGCCGCCGCGGCCCGCCTCGGCACCCCGCTCGTCGAGGGCGAGGAGGTGCTGACGATCCTGCCCGGCACCCTGCCCGAGGAGGAGCTCACCGCCCGCCTCGCCGCCACCGATTCCGCGGTCGTGATGAAGCTCGGCCGCACCTTCCCCGCCGTACGCCGGGCGATGGAGGCCAGCGGCCGCCTCGCGGAGGCCCGGTACGTGGAGCGCGCCACCATGGCGGGGGAGCGGACCGGAGTCCTCGCCGACACCGACCCCGACAGCGTCCCGTACTTCGCCGTCGCCGTCGTGCCCAGCCGCATCGGCAACCCGGGCAGCGTGCCGTCCGGCCCCGGCGAGGTCGTGGTCGTCGGCACCGGACCGGCCGGGCCGCTCTGGCTCACCCCCGAGACGCGGCGGGCGCTGGCCGACGCCGAGGTGCTCGTCGGGTACACCACGTACCTGGACCGGGTCCCCGCGAAGCCGGGTCAGATCCGGCACGGCTCCGACAACAAGGTGGAGTCGGAGCGCGCCGAGTTCGCGCTCGACCTGGCCCGGCGCGGCAAGCGCGTGGCCGTGGTCTCCGGCGGCGACCCGGGCGTCTTCGCCATGGCCACCGCCGTCCTGGAGGTCGCCGGGCAGCCCGAGTACAAGGACGTGCCCGTACGGGTCCTGCCGGGGGTGACCGCCGCCAACGCGGCAGCCGCCGCGGCCGGGGCCCCGCTCGGCCACGACTACGCCACCATCTCCCTGTCGGACCGGCTCAAGCCGTGGGAGGTCATCGCGGAGCGGCTGCGCGCCGCCGCCGCGGCGGACCTGGTGCTCGCCCTGTACAACCCGGGTTCGCGCAGCCGGACCTGGCAGGTGGCGCAGGCCAAGGAGCTGCTGCTGGAGATGCGTTCGGAGCGGACCCCGGTGGTCGTCGCGCGGGACGTGGGCGGTCCGGAGCAGTCGGTCCGTGTCCTTGCGCTCGGCGAACTGGAGCCGTCCGAGGTGGACATGCGTACGATCCTGCTGATCGGCTCCTCGCAGACCCAGGTCACGGAGCGCCCGGACGGCACCCGTGTGACGTGGACCCCGCGCCGCTACCCGGAGGCCTGACCGGCAGCACGGGCGGGCCGCCGCCCCGGGCGCGACGAAGCGCCCGCGGGCGGCCGGCCGCCGGCCATGACGCGGGGGGGGGCGCAGCAACATCGACACCCCCCCCCCCCCCGGCCCACCCACCATCGCAGAATGGG
>NZ_JBHYXN010000042.1:35833-76913 GCF_042752335.1 Streptomyces sp. NPDC059355
CCCCCCCCCCCCCCCGGGGGGGCCCCCCGGGGGGGCCCCCCGCCCCCCGGGGGGGCCCCCCCCCCGGGGCGCGACCACGCGCCCGCGGGCGGCGCCCGGCCGGCTTTGGCGGGGGGCTCAGCACTGCCAGAGGAACGCCGCCCGGCCGCAGGGCTCGCAGACGTGCGCATAGGCGCTGCCGGAGCCGAAGTTGGGGGCGGTGAGGGGGTCCGGACCCTCGTCCAGCCGGGCGACGAACTCCATGGGGCGGCCGCAGCCCGTGCAGTCGGGCGTCTCGTCGTGCTGAAGCCAGTCGGCGGTGCCGCCGAGCCGGCCGAGCGCCTCGTTCGCCGGGCGCCCGCTCCGCTCGGACCAGGCCTTGCGCGCGAGCCGGTACTCCGGCTCGGCCACCGTGACGCGCTCGACGGTACGGACCGCCCCCAGCTGCCGAACGTCCTCGTCCTCGTCGTCTTCTTCGTCGTCGTCTTCGTCCCCGTCCTCGGCGGCGGGGAGGGCGGGCAGCGGCATCGGCACGAGCCCGGCCGACGGGAAGAGGTACGCCCTGTTGCCGCCGGACGTCGCGCTCCATTCCCCGCAACTGCCGGGGTCGTTGGCGCACATGAAGACGGCGAGGACCCCGCGCCCGCCGTCGAGGACGATCTGCGCGATGAAGCAGAGCGGCCCGGAGCAGGTCGTACAGGTGGGCCACCGCGTGCCGGAGGGCGCGAGCGGAAGGCCGCCGATGCGGGTGACCGGGGCGTCGGGTGCGGCGGAGCCGTCGTGGATCAGCAGGGTGGTGGTGCTCATGCCGACGAGCGTAGAAGACCCCTCTGACAAGGCCCGGGCCCGGGTGGGCCGGGCCGTCTCCGTCAGGCTCCCGCGAGCCACTCCAGGGCCGCCTCCGGATGCTCCGCCTCCGCGACGCCCTCCGGGACCGGCGGCCGGCGGACCACCAGGACCGGGATGCCGGCCTCGCGGGCCGCGGCGAGCTTGGGGGCGGTCGCCGAGCCGCCGCTGTCCTTGGTCACCAGGACGTCGATCCGGTACCGCGCGAGCAGCTCCCGTTCCTCTTCGAGGGTGAACGGGCCCCGGGCGAGCAGGACTTCGAGCCGCGGCGGCACCGGTGCGTCCGGCGGGTCGACCGAGCGCACCAGGAACCAGGTGTCGGCCAGGTGGGCGAACGTGTGCAGGCCCATCCGGCCGGTGGTCAGGAAGGCCCGGCCGCCGAGTTCCGGCAGCCGTACGGCCGCCTGGGCGAGGGAGTCGGCGAAATGCCAGTCGTCCCCGGGGCCGGGGCGCCAGCCGGGGCGGCGCAGCGCGAGCAGCGGGACACCGGAAAGCGCCGCGCCCGCCGCCGCGTTGAAGCTCATCCGCTCCGCGAAGGGGTGCGTGGCGTCGACCAGGTGCGTGACCCGGTGCGCCGTGATCCAGGCGGCCAGGCCGCCCGGGCCGCCGAAGCCGCCGATCCGCACCTCGCCCGGCGGCAGCACGGGCGCGGACACCCGGCCGGCGAGCGAGGTGGTCACACGGTACGAGGGATCCCCGGCGAGCGCCTCCGCGAGGCGCCGGGCCTCCGTCGTACCGCCCAGGACCAGGACGTGGGCCCGAGCCCGAGCCCGGGTCCCGTCAGCAGACATGCCGGTCGCGCTCGGGGGAGTACAGGTGGCTGTCGCGGAACTGCTCGGCGCCGAGCGTACGGCCCACGATGATCACCGCGGTGCGGACCAGGCCCGCCTCCTTCACCTGGGCGGCGATGTCGGCCAGCGTGCCGCGCAGGATCAGCTCGTCGGGGCGGCTGGCCATCGCCACCACCGCCACCGGGCACTCGGCCCCGTAGTGCGGCAGCAGCTCCGAGACGACCCGGTCCACGTAGCGCGTGGCCAGGTGCAGCACGAGCAGCGCCCCGCTGCGGCCGAGCGTGGCCAGGTCCTCGCCGGGCGGCATCGGCGTGGCCTGCTGGGCGATCCGGGTCAGGATCACGGTCTGGCCGACCGTCGGCACCGTCAGCTCCCGCTTCAGCGCGGCCGCCGCTGCGGCGAACGCCGGGACGCCGGGCACCACCTCGTACGGGATGCCGGCCGCGTCGAGCCGCCGCATCTGCTCCGCGACCGCGCTGAAGACCGAAGGGTCGCCGGAGTGGAGCCGCGCCACGTCCTCGCCCGCCGCGTGGGCCCGTACGCACTCGGCGATGATCTCGTCGAGGTTCAGCTGCGAGGTGTCGACCAGGCGGGCGTCCGGCGGGCACTCGGCCAGCAGTTCGCGCGGGACCAGGCTGCCCGCGTACAGGCAGACCGGGGCGGCGGCGAGCCGCCGGGCACCGCGCACCGTGATCAGGTCGGCGGCGCCGGGGCCCGCGCCGATGAAGTACACGGTCATGTCGTATGGTCCTCTTCCTCGTTCTGGTCCTGCGCCGTGGGGTGGTCCGGCCAGGGCTTCGTCACCGACCACTGGGTGACCGGCATCGCCTGCCGCCAGCCCGTGAAACCGCCGACCGGCACCGCGTGCGCGACGGCCAGCTTGACCAGGTCGCCGCCGTGGCGCCGGTAGCGCTCGGTGAGGACCGCCTCCGACTCCAGCGTCACGGTGTTGACCACCAGCCGGCCGCCGGGGGCCAGCGCCGCCCAGGCCGCGTCCAGCAGGCCCGGCGCGGTCAGCCCGCCGCCGATGAACACCGCGTCGGGGACCGGCAGCCCGGCCAGCGCCTCGGGCGCGGCGCCGGTGACCACGCGCAGCCCCGGGACGCCGAGCGCGGCGGCGTTGCGGGTGATGCGGGCGGCCCGCTCCGGAACGCGCTCCACGGCCACCGCCCGGCAGGAGGGGTGCGTCCGCATCCACTCGATGCCGATGGAGCCGGAGCCGCCGCCGATGTCCCACAGCAGCTCTCCGGGGGCCGGGGCGAGGGCGCACAGGGTGGCGGCCCGGACGTGGCGCTTGGTGAGCTGGCCGTCGTGCTCGTACGCGGTGTCGGGCAGGCCGGGGGTCGCGCCGAGCCGGGGGACGGCGCTGTGCCCGTCCCGGCGGCAGTCCACGGCCACCACGTTGAGGGGGTCGCCGGGCGCGTGGTCCCAGCTCTCGGCCCGTCCCTCGTACGTGTCCTCGCGCTCGGAGCCGAGCTGTTCCAGCACCCGCATCCGGCTCGGCCCGAAGCCGCGCTCCCGAAGCAGAGCGGCGATCTCGCCCGGGGTCACCGCTCCGGCGCTGAGCACCAGCACCCGCCGGCCCTCGTACAGCGCGGCCGCGAGCCGGGCCACCGGGCGGCCGACCACCGTGACCACCTCGGTGTCCTCCACCGGCCAGCCCAGGCGGGCGCAGGCGTACGAGACCGAGGAGGGGTGCGGGTGGACCCGCAGGGCGTCCGGCCCGAGCTCCTCGGCCAGCGCCCGGCCGATCCCGTAGAACATGGGGTCGCCGCTGGCCAGCACCGCGATCCGGCGGCCCGCGTACTCGGCCATCAGCTTCGGCACGGCGGGCCGCAGCGGGCTCGGCCAGGCCACCCGCTCGCCCGGGCAGTCGCCGGCCGGCAGCAGGTCCAGCTGGCGCGGCCCGCCGATCAGCACCTCGGCGCCGGTCAGCGCGGACCGCGCGGCGGCGGTGAGCCCGGCCCAGCCGTCGGCGCCGAGGCCGACGACCGACACGGGTCTGGGGAGCGGCGGTGCGGAGCTCACTGCGCGGTACCTCGGGAACGGGAAGGGGAGCGGGCGGGTGGACCCGCAGCCTACTGGCCGGGGTACCGGCCCCCGGCTCCACCCCCGCGAAGGGGGAGGTCTACCCTCGGTAACCCCACGGTGACCGAGACCGTGGCCCCACGGCTCGACCGTCTTGACCGTCTTGACCGTCTTGACCCCACGTCGCGAGGGAGCTCACATGACTGGCTGGAACGCCGAGAACATCCCCGACCAGAGCGGCCGCACCGCCGTCGTCACGGGTGCCAACAGCGGCATCGGCTACGTGGCCGCCCGCGAGCTCGCCCGGCGCGGCGCCGACGTGGTGCTGGCCTGCCGCAGCTCGGCGCGCGGCCGGGCCGCGGTGGTCCGGCTGCGCTCCGAAGTCCCGGGCGCCGAGGTGGAGTTCATTCCGCTGGATCTGGCCGACCTGGCCTCCGTACGGGAGTTCGCGCACGTCCACGGGCAGCACCGCACCTCCCTCGACCTGCTCGTGAACAACGCCGGCGTGATGGCGCTGCCGTACGGGCGGACCGCCGACGGGTTCGAGACCCAGTTCGGGGTCAACCACCTCGGCCACTTCGCGCTGACCGGACTGCTCCTGCCCCAGCTGCTGGCCGCGGCCCCCGGGGCCCGGATCGTCACCGTCTCCAGCGGCTTCCACGCGCTCGGCGACGTCGACCTCGACGATCCGAACGGCGAGCACGGCTACCGGCGCTGGATCGCGTACGGCCGCTCCAAGACCGCCAACCTCCTCTTCACGCACGAGCTGGCCCGGCGCCTCGAAGCCTGCGGCTCCGAAGTCGTCGCCGCCGCCGCGCACCCCGGCTACGCCTCGACCAACCTGCACGCCGGGGCCTCGCGGCAGGAGGGCCACCGGCCCATGTCGCGGCTGATGGGCCTCGGCGCCGCCGTCCTCGCCCAGTCCGCCGCGTCCGGCGCGCTGCCCACGCTGTACGCGGCCACCGCGCCGGGGGTGCGGCCCGACGACTTCTACGGACCGCGGCTCGGCTGGCGCGGGGCGCCGGCCCGCTCCTGGCGGGCGAAGTGGACCCTGGACGACGCGTCCGGGGAACGGCTCTGGGCGCTCTCGCAGAAGCTGACCTCGGTCCCGTACGGGATCCCCGCGCGCTGAGCGGGCGGCGGTACGGGTCCCCGGCGGGGGCGCCCCGGCGTGAGCCCCCCGTCCGCCCCCGGGGTGCCTCGGGGCGCCCCGGGCGGGACCTGATCCGCCGCGCCGCCGGCGCGGGAGACTCGGCGCCATGGACGACGACACGGACAACCACCCAGAAGCCCACGAAGCCCACGATCACGCGGTGGTCCTCGGCGCAGGCCTGGCGGGGCTGCTGGCGGCGCGGGCGCTCGCCCAGCGGTTCGCGCGCGTGACCGTGGTGGAACGGGACGAACTGCCGGACACCGGACCGGCCTTCCGGCCCGGCGTGCCGCAGTCCCGGCACGTGCACGTGCTGTGGTCGCGCGGCCTGGAGCTGATGGAGGGGCTGCTGCCCGGGGTCACCCGCGAGCTGCTGGCGGCCGGGGCGGCGCTGATGGAGACGCCGCGGGACTTCCTGTGGCTGAGCCCGGCCGACTGGTTCCACCCGGTTCCCGGCTCCCGGATCCTGATCGGCAGCCGGGAGCTGATCGACTGGACGGTCCGCCGCGAGGTGCTGCGGGACGAGCGCATCCGGGTCCGCTCCGGATCGATGGCGACCGGGCTCGTCGCCGGACCCGACGGCCGCTCCGTCGCCGGCGTGCGGCTGCGCGAGGGCGACCCGCTGCCCGCCCGCTTCGTGGTGGACGCGACCGGGCGGACCTCCCGCGCCCCGGCCTGGCTCGCCGCCCTCGGCCACCCGGCCCCCGCGACCACCCGCTACGACTCCCACCTCGGCTACTCCAGCCGCTACTACGAGATTCCGCCGGATCCGGCCCGCCGCTGGCAGGGGATCTACGTCCAGGGCCGCCCCGAGAATCCGCGCGGCGGCGTGCTGGTGCCCCTCGACGACGGCCGCTGGCTCGTGACGCTGACCGGCAACGGCGAACACGCCCCGCCGACCGGGGACGAGGAGTTCCTCGACTTCACCCGGACCCTGCGCACCCCGGTGCTGTACGACGCGCTACGGGACGCCAAACCGCTCTCGACGCCGACCGGCTACCGCAACACCGCGAACGAATGGCGGCATTTCGAGCGCCTCGACCGCTGGCCGGCCGGATTCGTCGTCCTCGGCGACGCCGTCTGCCGGGTCAACCCCGTGTACGGGCAGGGGATGACGGTGGCCGCCCTCGCGGCGGACGCGCTGGCCGGCGCCATCCGGGGGCTGGCGCCCCGGGAGATCGCCGTGGCCTCCCGGCGGATCCAGCGGCGCACGGCCGCCGCCTCCGACGTGGCCTGGCAGATCGCCACCAGCGAGGACATGCGGTACCCGGAGACCGAGGGGCCGCCGCCCGACCGGGCGACCAAGGTCCTGCAGGCCTACATGTCCCGGGTGATCGTGGGCGCCAACGCCGACCCGGAGATCTCCCGGCCCTTCTTCGGCGTGCTGTCGCTGGCGCTCGCGCCGAACGTACTGCTGAGCCCGGGCACGGTGATACGGGTCCTGTCCAAGTGGCGCCTGCCGACGGCCCCGGAGACCGCCGACTACCCGCCGCACCACGACGCCCCGGCGGACGCGGGGCCGTAGCGTCAGCCGATCCGGCGGGCCGCCACCGCGCGCTCGTACACGGCCCGCACCCCGTCGCCGAACAGGCTGCTGTACGAGGTCGTCTCGTCGCCGCCCCCGTCGCGGCCGCCGACCACCCCGATCAGGGTGTGCGCGTCGGTCAGCACCGGACCACCGCTCGTGCCGTCGGGTACGTCCGCGCAATCCAGCCGCAGCTGCGTGGGCCCCTCGGCACGGGCGGTGTTGAAGCACTCCACCGGGTACTCGGTGGCGTTCGGATAGCCCACGACCCGGGCGGGCGCGGGCAGCCGGGGCCCGAACCGGATCGTCTGGGCCCCGGTGGAGTCCTCCAGCCGCTCGCCGGGGTGCCCCGGCCGGCGCATGCGCAGGAAGGCCACGTCGTAGTCGGGGTCCTGGTCCTCGATCCAGCGGGGGTCCACGTCGATCCGCGTGGGTACCCAGACCCCGTACGGAGCGGTGCCGTCCCGGTAGCCGGGGGCGAAGGCCAGGTTCGTACGGAAGCCGAGAATGCCGCGGTACACGCAGTGGGCGGCGGTGGCGACGAGGTCGCCGCCGGGGGAGTGGACCACGCTCGCCGAGCAGTGGTGGTCCTGGTCCGCGTCCTCGCCGGGGGAGAACAGCGCCCCGATCGCGGGCTCCGCCGCGGCGGGCCGTGCGACCAGCGGGTCGGAGGGCTGCCAGCCGCCGGACCGCCAGTGCGCGCCGGCCGAGGGGCCGCCCGTGCCGCCCGTGCCGCCCGTGCCCTGCGCGGCCCGCGGCGCCTGGGGCGGGACCTCCCGCGCCGGGCCGTCCAGTACGGCCGCCGCCGCGCGGTCGGCCTGCTCGGGGTCCTGCGCGTAGCTCCCCTCCGCCGGATCCCCGTCCGCCACGTACGCCGCCATGCCGTGCAGCTTCCACAGGAGTCCGGCGCACCCCATCAGCACGCCGCAGCCGATGCCGACGAGCAGGCAGGCCCGTACGGCCCGCCCGCGAACCTTGGTGAACATGTGGCACTCCCGCCCGGAAACGCTGATCGGCGTCCCGATCGGCGTCCCGACCGGCTCCCTGTTCGACGGACGGCGCGACGGCGGCAGTTCCGGACCGGAACGTGTCCGTCCTCACAGCTTGGGGCGCCCGGCCCTCCCCGTCATCCGGCGTCCTTCCGCCCGTCACCCAACTCGCCTACCCTCCGGGCGGGTTGAACCATGGCGCACCGACTGGGCGGACAGGAGCCGAAAGCATGAGATTGCGGAACCGGATGGCGGGCGCGGTGACGGCGGGCCTGGCGGCACTGGCCTTCGTACTCGGTACGGCCCCGGCGGGGGCGGCCGGGGCCAAGGCGGCCGGGGCCGCCGCCGACCTCCCGTACGCGGGATCGACCGGCGTCGGCGTGCACAACGCGTACGAGAAGGCCAAGTACCCGTACTTCGCGGACGCCCTCGATTCGGGCGCGGCGATGCTGGAACTCGACGTGTGGACCAACTTCTTCGGCAGCTCCTGGCGGGTCTCGCACGACAACCCCTTCGGCAACGACAACAACTGCGAGAACGCCACCAGCCCCGCCCAGCTGCGCACCAAGTCCCGCAACCAGAACCTCGCGGGCTGCCTCTCCGACATCCGCAGCTGGCACGACGCGCACCCCGGCCACCGCCCGGTCGTCCTCAAACTGGAGCTCAAGGACGGCTTCGCCGCCAACCTCGGGCGCGGTCCGGGCGAACTCGACGCGCTGCTGAACTCGAAGCTCGGCGACGCCGTCTACCGCCCCGGCCAGCTCGCCGCCGGCCACCCCGACCTGGACACCGCCGCCCGGGCCGGTGCCTGGCCGAGCCGTGCCGCGATGGCCGGGAAGTTCCTGGTGGAGCTGATCCCCGGCACGCTGGAGGAGGGCAACGCGAACGACACGCTGTGGACCGACCGGGAGTACGGCCAGTACCTGCGCTCCCTCGCCGCCGCGGGCCGGCTCGGCCAGGCTGCCGCCTTCCCCGCCGTGCACCGGGCCGAGGCCGGCGACCCACGCACCCGGTACGCGGACGCGACGCTCCGCCCGTGGTTCGTGGTCTTCGACGGGGACGCGAGCGCGTACGCGGGCGGCTCGATCGACACCGCCTGGTACGACCGCAACCACTACCTGCTGATCGCCACCGACGCCCAGGGCGTGGCGCCCGCCATCGACGGGGTGCACCCGACCGAGGCCCAGGCCCGGGAGCGGGTCGGCCTGATGGCCGCGCACCACGCGTCCATCGCCTCGGCGGACTGGTACCCCCTGCCGTCCGTACTGGCCGCAGTGGTCCCCCGCGGCTAGTACCCTTATTGCGAACTATTCGCAATAAGGGTCGGGTGTGCGGGTCTGATGGCTGCTTCTCCGGTGGTGCTCGGCATCGAGTCCTCCTGCGACGAGACGGGCGCGGGCATCGTGCAGGGCGGCCGGCTCCTCGCGCACGTCGTCGCGTCGAGCATGGACGAGCACGCCCGCTTCGGCGGGGTCGTCCCCGAGATCGCGGCCCGTGCCCACCTGCACTCCTTCAACCCGGTGGTCCGCCAGGCCCTCGACCGGGCCGGACTGCGGGCCGACCAGCTCGACGCGGTGGCCGTCACCACCGGCCCCGGCCTCTCCGGCGCGCTCCAGGTCGGACTGGCCGGGGCCAAGACCCTCGCGTACACGCTGGGCGTACCGCTGTACGGAGTCCACCACCTGGCCGGGCACGTCGCCGCAGACACCCTGGAGCACGGGCCGCTGCCCCGGCCGTGCGTGGTGCTGATCGTCTCCGGCGGCCACACCTCGCTGCTGCTCGTACGGGACCTCGTGCGCGAGCCGATCCTGCACCTCGGGGACACCCTGGACGACGCGGCGGGGGAGTGCTTCGACAAGGTGGCCCGGGTGTTCGGCCTGCCGTACCCGGGCGGGCCGGCCATCGACAGGGCGGCGCGCGGCGGCGACCCGAAGGCGGTCCCGTTCCCGCGTCCGCTGACCGGCGGGCCGCGCGGGGAGGACCCGTACGCGTACTCCTTCTCCTTCTCGGGGCTGAAGACGGCCGCGGCCCGCTGGGCGGAGGGCCACCGGCAGCGCGGGGAGCGGCTGCCGGTCGCCGACGGGGCGGCCTCGCTCCAGGAGGCGGTGGCCGACGTGCTGACCCGCAAGGCGGTCGCGGCCTGCACGGCCCACGACGTGAAGACGCTGGTGGTGGTCGGCGGGGTGGCGGCCAACTCGCGCGTCCGGGCCCTGGCGGAGCGGCGCTGCGCCTCGGCGGGGATCGAACTGAGGGTGCCGCCGATGACGTTGTGCACGGACAACGGCGCGATGATCGCGGCGATCGGCGACCTCCTGGTCCGTGCGGACGCACCGCCCGCCCCGCTCACCCTCACGATCGACCCGTCGGCCCCCCTGGAGTACGCGGCGCTCCACCCGGTGGCCTGACGGCCCGGCCCGGCCCGGGGGCGGCCGTTGCCGCTCCGGGGCGCCGTCGTTGGGCAGTCCCGAAGGCGCGCACACGGGACTCGTGAAGGGACGTACGACGTGGACAGGGACATCGACGAAGTGAAGACGGTGCACCTCACCGACGAGGTGTACGCGTACCTGGTCGCCCAGGCCGAGCCGCGGAGCCGCGTGCAGGAGGAGCTCGTCGAGCGGACCCGCGCGCTCGGCCGCGAGGCGCAGATGCAGGTCCCGCACGAGCAGGGCGTCCTCCTCACCCTGCTGGGCAAGATGCTCGGCGCCCGCCGGATCGTCGAGGTCGGCACCTTCACCGGCTACTCCACGCTGGCCCTGGCGGAGGGTCTGGTCCCGGGTGGGCGGGTCCTGACCTGCGACGTCTCCGAGGAGTGGACGTCGATCGCCCAGGAGGCCTGGAAGGCGGCCGGGGTCGGCGACCGGATCGAGCTCGCGATCGCCCCGGCGGTGGAGACGCTGCGCGCGCTCCCGCACGAGCCGGTGATCGACCTGGTGTTCCTGGACGCCGACAAGACCGGCTACCGCGCGTACTGGGACGAGCTCGTGCCGCGCCTGCGGCCCGGCGGGCTGATCGCCGCCGACAACGTCCTGTACGGGGGAGAGGCGGTGGACGCGGGGGCCCGGGGGAACGCCCTGGCCATCCGGGAGTTCAACGCGCACGTGCGCGCCGACGAGCGCATGGAGTCGGTGATGCTCCCGATCGCGGACGGCCTCACGCTCGCACGCAAGCGCTGAGGCGCGTCGGGCATCCTGGGGCACTCGACCGTACTTCGAGGAGCCCCAGTTGTCCGATCCGAACGTGCCCGCGCACCACCGCCACATCGGCTTCGACCGCCTGCACAACTTCCGCGACCTGGGCGGCTACCGCTCCGCCGACGGCCGTACCGTCGCCTGGGGCGCGCTGTACCGGTCCGACTCGCTCGGAAAGCTGGCGGGGGCCGGAGCCCGGGCCGACCGGGACCGCTTCCTCGGCCTCGGCATACGTACGGTCATCGACCTGCGCTACCCCTGGGAGATCGAGGCCAAGGGCCGGGTCCCCGAGCCCGAGCGGTTCACGTACGCCAACCTCAGCATCGAGCACCGTCCGTACGACCAGGCCGCGATCGACCCCGACACCGACCCCTGGCGGTACCTGGCCGACCGGTTCGCCGAGGTGACCGAGGACGGCGTCGACGAGATCCGCCGGACCGTCGAGCTCATCGCCGCCGGTCCCGGTCCGGCGGTCTTCCACTGCACCTCCGGCAAGGACCGCACCGGCCTGATCGCCGCGTTCGTCCTGACCCTCCTCGACGTGTCCGAGGAGGAGATCCTGGCCGATTTCGCGCTCACCGAGCTGGCCACCGCCCGCCTCACGGCCGACTGGCACGCCGCCAACCCGGGCCGCACGATGCGCTGGCCCTCGTACGGCCGCGCCCCGGCGCAGATCCTGTCCCTCGTCCTCGCCGACCTGACCACGCGCTACGGCTCCCCGGCCGAGTACCTCGCCACGCGCGTCGGGATCACGCCGGCGACGGCGGCCCGGCTCCGCGACCGCCTCCTGCGCTGACGGGCGCCTTCCGAAACCTGGAACCCGCCAACTCTGGCCACATCCTTGCCTGTTGATGCGCACATCCCAACAATGCACATGACAACCGGAGGGTCTTCGGTTGCATCGTCATCAGAGGGGAACCCCCACATGCGCAAGCCTCTCGTCGGCGCCGTGCTGTCGCTGCTCCTGATAGGAGCGGCGGCGGCACCGGCCGTGGCCTCGACACCCCGGGACAAGGCGGCGCCGGCCGTCACCGTGAACTACGCGGGCACGGTCGCGCTCAGCAACTGCTCCGGCTCCGTCGTACGCGCCCCCGGCTCCCAGCCGAACGACCCGGCGCTCGTGCTCTCCAACGGGCAC
The DNA here is from genome assembly GCF_042752335.1 of Streptomyces sp. NPDC059355. NCBI lineage: Bacteria > Bacillati > Actinomycetota > Actinomycetes > Kitasatosporales > Streptomycetaceae > Streptomyces > Streptomyces sp. NPDC059355. The sequence goes on from NZ_JBHYXN010000042.1 coordinate 47,468, forward strand.
TGCATCGAATCCGGCTTCCCGGGGCCGGGCGAGGTCGTCAAGGACCAGTCGTCCAGCCGCTCGTTCTCGTTGCTCAACGCGTCGGGCTCGCGCGTGGCGACGCTTCGGGCGAGCAAGATCGCGTACGCGACGATGACCGACACGGACATCTCGATCTACCAGCTGACCAAGACGTACGCACAGATCCAGAGCCAGTACGGCATCGCCGCGCTCACCCTGAACGACGCCCGCCCGGTGCAGGGCACGGCGATCAAGGTCGTGTCGGGGTACTGGAAGCGGATCTACAGCTGCAACGTGGACGGCTTCGCGTACCGCCTCAAGGAGGGCGAGTGGACCTGGAAGAACTCGGTCCGCTACACCTCGTCCTGCAACACGATCGGCGGCACCTCGGGCTCACCGGTGATCGACACGACGACGGGCAAGGTCGTCGCGGTCAACAACACGGGCAATGAGGACGGGCAGCGCTGTACGGAGAACAACCCGTGCGAGGTGGACGAGACCGGCAAGGTCACCGTCCGCCAGGGCATCAACTACGCCCAGGAGACGTACATCATCGTCCCGTGCATCGGCGCGGGCAACAAGATCGACCTGACCCGCGCGGGCTGCACCCTGCCGAAGCCGTAGTGCACGAGGCCGCCCGCCCCCCGGCGGGTCGGGCGGCCGCCCATACGCGGAACCGACGCATACCAGGTCAGACTGGCCCCACCGAAGTCGACCGAAGGCCGAACGCATGAAGAACCACCCGGTGATCGCCACCCGCCGCCTGGAAGCAGTGACACCGGACGGCGAGACCTTCCCGGTCACCCTCCAGCTGGGCGCCCCGTACCCCGATCCGGACCCGGCCGGCGACTGGATCTGCCCGTGCCGGCTCGAGGGCCTGTCCGAGAGCACGTACGAGATCCACGGGGTGGACGGGATCCAGGCCCTGGCCCTGGCCGCGGAGGTCCTCGGCAGCGGGCTGGCCGAGGCCGCGCAGGAGCGCGGCCTCACCTTCACCTGGGGCGGGGAGAGCGGACTGACCGCGGCCGAGGTCCTGCTCCACTCGAACACGGCGGGTCGCTGACACCGGCCGCGGCGGATGTGCCAGCGTGGACGGGGTGCAAGCCGCCCAAGACGCCCTCACGCCGTTCCTGCACAGCGACATCCCGTACCTGGAGAAGGCGCTCCGCACCATCGGGGTCTACGTACTGATCCTTCTGCTGCTCCGGATCGTAGGCAAGCGCCAGCTCGCGCAACTCAGCACGTTCGACCTGGTGGTCATGCTGCTGCTGGCCAACGTGGTGCAGAACGCCGTGATCGGCCCGGACAACTCGGTCCTCGGGGCGGCCTTCGGGGCGGCCGTGCTGCTCGCGGCCAACAACGTGGTCGTCCGGGCGGCCGCCCGCTACGAATGGCTGGGGCGCCTCCTGGAGGGCACCCCCACCACCCTGGCCCGCGACGGACACTGGCTCACCCCGGTGATCCGCCGCAACGGCCTGCGCCGGGCGGACCTGGACGCGGCGGTCCGCCACCAGGGCGGCGACGACGTCACGGAGACCACGGAGGTCACCCTGGAACCGGGTGGCGCCCTGGTGGTCCAGCTGGCGGAACCCGAACAGTCGGCGGACAAGGCCGACATCGCGGCCCTCAGAGCCGCCCTGGCCGCCCTTGACGAAAAAGTGGACGCTCTGCGTGCCCGGTCCCGGTAGCCGGTGTTCGGCGGCAGCCCGGACCGGGCATCTTCCTGGCACGACCGCGCAGAAGCGGTCGAGGCGCGCCATTTTGCGTCGTCCATTCGGGTCGAACAGTCAACTCCCGTACAGGAGACGGTAGTCCGGCTTTCGATTCGACGCCCGCGCCCCCTACGATTTACCTGGCTCCGCGGCGCCGACGCATGGGGGTGCAGGGCGACGTCCGCGGGCCGGGAGGGGGAGGGGCTGTGACGAGAGGTGGACGTGTCCGGCCATGGCGGCTGCCGGAATCGATCCCGGCGGTCGTGGCCGGCGGGATCGGCGCACTGCTGGTCGGCGTGACGATCGGGCTGTTCACGGAGCCGGCGGCGCTGCTCGGCAGCGGCGGCTACCTCTACGGCACGGGACTCCTGCTCGCCGTCGGCCTGTACGGGTCCACGTACTCGATCGATCTCGGGGCCCTGCGCTCGGACCTGTCCGCAGTGGTGGCGGCCGTGACGCTCGGCGTCGTCCTGAAGGCGTCCCTCATCGCGGGCGTGATGGTGCTGGCGTTCGACCGGCCCGAGTACCTGGTGCTCGGCATCGCGGTGGCCCAGATCGATCCGCTGTCCGTCGCGGCCCTCGCCAAGGGCGAGCGCATGTCGCCGCGCGCCCGGTCGCTGCTCACGGCGTGGGCCTCGTTCGACGATCCGATGACGGTGCTGCTGACGCTGTACGTCGCGGTCTACGCCTACACGGCCGCGGGCCACGAGGGCGCGCCGGCCGTCGCGGGCGGCGGGGCCGGCGGCTATGTGAGGGGCCTGGGTCTCAACGCCGCGCTGCTCGCCGGAGTGCTGCTGCTGTGGTGGGCCGGGCGCAGGGCGCTGCGGGCGCTCGCGGGTTCGGGGGCGGCGGCCACGGCGCTCGCGGGCACGCCACGGGGCCGGCGCGCCGGGGCGGTCCTCACGGGAGCTCTGGTGGTCGCGATGCTCGCGGTCGCCGCGTCCGGCATGCTGATGCCCGCGGTGGCGCTGGCCGGTCTGGTCGTCCGTACGGGGGCGTTCGACAAGGTCGTCGACCGGGCCGTCGCCGTGGCCTATCCGGCCGCCTTCCTGGCACTCGGTCTGTTCCTGGCCCAAGGTGTGGCGCTCCTGCCCGGACTGCTCCTCGGCGTGGCCGCGTTCGGCGCGCAAGCGGTGGTCGCCCTGGGCGTGATGCCCCTGTTCGTACGGGGACTGGAGCGGCGGGACCGGATCGGGCTCGGGCTGGGGCAGCAGAACGGCATCACGGCCGTCCTCATCGCCCTCGCCCTGGAGCGCGACTTCCCCGGCACGGTCTCGATCGTCGGCCCCGCCGTACTGGTCGTCAACCTGCTCCACGGCACGTCACAGGCGCTGCTGGCCCATCCGCCGTGGCCGTTGCGGCGGCGGGGCGGGCCGGAACCCGACGCGGATGAGGAGCGTCCCCCCCGAGTGGGCGGCGCGGGAGCCGCTGGCCAAGGGGAGGTCGCCCGCCTGACGGCCGCCGAGGCGGTGGCGGCGACCCTGCGGGGCCCGGGGGAACGAGCCCGGGGGAACGAGTCGATGAACCGGCACGGGGCGTGGCCGGAGGGGGAGGGTGCGCATGAGGCGGAGAACGCGTCACGGCCGGACGGTGCTCGGGACGGCCGCCGTGCTCCTCGTGCTGCCGGCGGCCGCCCCGGCGTTCGCCGCGCCCGCCGGATCCAAGGAGCGCGACGTCCAGCTCGTGTACTGCCTCGACGCCTCGCACCGGGCGGAGCTCTTCGCGGCCGCCGCACGCCTGGGCCTCCTGCGGCCCGCGGCGTCGGCCCCGGTTTCCGTCATGGCCACGGACTCCGTGATGCCCACGGCCTCCGTCGGGCGCATGACGCCGCAGGTGTGGTCCGTGCGCCGTCAGGACGACTTCGCCCGGGCCTGTTCGGCGCTGATGGGGGCCGCGTCCGATGCGCCGGGGGCCGCAGCCGAGGAGAAGAAGGTGGAGGACGGCTGGTTCAAGACTTTCCTGACCTCGCTCCCCCTCCTCGCGGTGGGCGCCCTGCTCACGCTCGGCGGACAGTCCTGGGAGCGTGTCTCCGCCGAACACCGGCTGCTGCAAAAGCAGTTGGAGAGCGGGAGAACGTCCTTCCGGGCGGCGGCCCGGGAGTACCTCAGGAACTACGAGGACGATCCGGCGGCGGACCACACGGCGGTGCTGACCGCGCGCGAGGCGCTGGGCGCGGCTCTCGCCCAGGTCTCCGCGCCCGGCGCGCGGCGGGCGCGGGCCCATCGGCTGGCGGACGAACTGCCGCTGGCCCGGCCGCTGCCCGAGTTCGACGGCGACCGGCGGCTCGGAACCGACGCGCGCGCCCGGCGGGCGCAGGAGGTACGGCAGTCGGTGGACCATGAGCTGGGCGCCGTGTCGGACATCAACAGGCGCAGGCTCCACTGGAGATGGCGTACCGCACGCGAGCGCCTGGCTCGCACGACCCCGGGAGCGGCCGCATGACGGTGCCTCCGCAGCACAATCCGTACAGCGTGCGCGTACCGAAGAAGAGGCAGGCCCTGCGCAACGCCGAGTCCCCGCCCCGGGTCGACTACCCGCTGGTGCCCTGGAGCGAGACGAGCCACTGCGAGCAGTGGGTGGACGTCGATCATGCCAAGGCGCAGGTGGACACCTTCCGGACGTGGCTGGAGAGGCTTCCGGACGTGGTCGACGGCGGGGTGGACTACGGCTCTCTGGTGGTGGTGACCGGCCCGATCGGCATGGGCAAGACGACCCTCATCCACCGGTGCGTCCACGAGGCGCAGAAGCACATCGAACGGATGGACCCGGATCCGCCCCTGAAGCAGGTCGTCGCGATGACGGCCGGCTACGACAACATCGGCGACGTCATCAGCCTCGACGACAACGGCCGGTTCGCCACCGCTCCGGCCATCAACGCCGGCATCGTGAAGCAGGTCGTCGGCGAACTGCGCACGAAGCTCGCCCATGTCGACACGGGCATCTCCAAATGGCCCCCGGGCGAAGCGTTCGAAGCCATCAGCGAGCTCCTGGAACAGCAGGACGCGCTGCTCTTCGTCATCGTGCCGCACATCGCCTGGAAGGACCCGGGCGTGCGCAGCGAGTTCCTCCTGACCTGTCTGAAGCATGCGCGGAGCCGGATCGTCCTCTTCGTCGAGATCAGCCACGGAGCGACCGACCGGGCCAAGGAGGTGGTCAAGGAGGTGGGCAGGCATCCCGCGGTCACGCACCTGGAACTCGGCCACCTGAAGGGGGAGGACAGGGTGGCGTTCGGCCAGGCCGCCCGTTCCGGCCACCCCGACCCGGACGCGACGCTCCTGACCGGGTGGGAGCCCGCCGACGTGAGGGAGTTGCGGCTGGTCTACCACGCCGCGGCCGAACACCAGATACGCGCGGGCGAACCGGTCCGGATCACGGCGCAGGAGCTGAGCCACCACGCGGAGCGCCTCAGACGCGAGGCCAGGGAGAGCCTGCTCGGTGCGCTCGCCCACGACTCTCCGCCCCACGACTCCCCGCCCGACGATGCGCCGCCAGGCGGCTCCGCCCCGCCGGCGAGCCCCTGACTCCGCTCCCACGCCCCCGTCCGCCCGCCGCTCGGATCGCCGTCACCGGAAACACGAGGAGTGCCCGCCGTGGCCCCAGACAGTGGAGACATCTGGCACAGCAACCCCTTCCCCCTGAGTCCGGTCGTGCGCCTCGGCCCGGCGGCCGACCTCGGAAACGTGCCGGTCGAGGCGGCGGACTCGGGCAACGCGACGATCGGGACGCCGACCACCGTCGAGCTCACCCGGCTGGTCGACGACTACCTCGGCAGCCGGCCGACCGGCGGCCGGCGCGGCAGGGTGATCGCCCTGGTGGGTGAGTTCGGTCTCGGCAAGAGCCATGCACTGCGCAAGGTGTACGCCGATCTGAGCCGGCTGCCGGACCCCCTGGCCATGTGGATCATGGACGAGCCGGTGCAGGACATGGGGCGGATGTACCGGGACCGGTTGCGCGGCCCCGGTGACACCCCCCAGGGGAAGCGCGCCTTCGAGGAACTGGTCCGCAACTACTACGCGTACGCGACGGCCAACCGCGTCGACACACAGGGCAGCGACGCGCGACTGGGCGCGCTCGGCGAGATCGCGGCGGGGCTGCGGGGCGGCAGTCTCGACCCGGACAAGGTGGTGTCGGCACTGCGCTACGACCCCGAGGTGATCCACGCGGACCTGCGCCGCACACTGGGCGAGGTCACCGAGCACCGCCGCTTCGCCACCGCGCTGGCACTGCTCCAGGATCCGTCGTTCAACAGGATGGTGTGGGAGTGGCTGAACGGCGGCGAGCCCGCCGAGCCGCTGCGGGAGCGCGGCATCACCGAGGCCATCGGGCCCGCGGCGGGGCAGGGCGGCCACGAGGACCCCGCGGGCATCGACCGGGTGTTCGACACGCTGGCGGTGCAGGCCGTCCTGCACGGCCGGGTCGGCAAGCCGTACGCGCTCCTGATCGACTCCCTGGAGAAGGTGCTCGAGTGGCGCGACGAGCACCGGCGCACGTTCATGGACGCCTTCGAACGGCTCGTCAACATCTACGCGAGCCGCGGCGGCCTGCTGGTCTTCTGCGTCTCTCCGAGCGGGCTGGCGGAGCTGCGGCAGAGCGTGCACGAGCGGCTGGTGCAGCTGTGGCCGAGCGGATTCGACGAAAGGCTCACCGGCGAGCTGGTCGCCGCATACGTCCACGCCGGCCGGGGCGACAGCGGCGCGCCCCGCGGCGTGGCGCCCGACGGGTCGGCAGGCCCGTTCGACGCGGAGGCCCTGCGGCTGCTGCACGAGCTGACGGACGGGGTGCCCCGCGAGGTCCTCAAGACCTGCCGACAGGCCTGGCAGCTCGTCGAGGACAAGGACCGGCTCGGGGGCGGCGGGGGTGCGGTACGGGACGTGCCGGCCGCCAGGGTGCTGCAGGCGGTGCGCGATCTGCACGAGGGGGTCGCCCGGCGCCAGGTCGAGACGGACGTGCGCAAGGCCCTGGACATCGGCCAGTGGCGGATCGCCTCGCGCGATCCGGTCCCGGCCCGGCTGTCGGCCCCGCCGGGAGGCCGTGAGGAGGTGCTGCACTGGCTCTCTCCCGTGCCGAACGCCTACCTGGCGGTGATCCTCACCCGCTCCGTCCTCGTCGCCGACGACGCCGAACGGATCGCCGCCCAGGTGCACAGCCTGCGCAGTGCGGTGCGTCCGGGGCGGTGCGAGGTGCTGCTCGTGGTCAACGGCCATGTCTCGCAGGCCATGCAGGACCGTCTGGGGCGCTCTATCGGGTCCCGGCCGCTGGTGTACCGGCAGGGCGGCTTCGCGGAGAGGGCGGACAAGGCGCTGCGGAAGCTGGACGGGCGGCTCGCGGACGGGCGCCGCGAGGAGGGCCTGGTCCAGCTCGGCGAGCGGATGCGCCGCGACCTGGAGCAGCAGACCGCCGAGCTCGCCGAGCTGCGCCGGACGATGGCCTCGTGGGCGCCGGAGCCCCGGCCGCGTGCCGTTCCGGCCCCCGCCGACGAGCGGCGCGCCCCGTCGCCGGGAGCGGCGGCGTCGGCGCTCGCCGAGAGCCCGCCCGAGCCGCGGCCGGCCGCCCCGGATCTGCCGGGACCGGTACGGCGCCGGTTCCAGGAGGTGCTCACGGTCCTCGACACGGTCACCCGGCGCGTCGCCGGCACGGCCGTGAAACGCCGTACCACGGCGACGTCGGCGGAGCTCGGCGTGCTCGGCTGCGCCACGCTGGTCCGCGCGCTGACCGAGAACTTCCGCGGCTCGGTGGCCGCCTGGCACCGGGCCGCCGTGCCCGGTGCGCCGACCGAGCGCCAGTGGGGCGAACTGCGCAGGATCTGCCGGGAGTACGAGAGCGCGGTCGAGATCCTTCCCGTGCACCTGCTGGGCAACCCCGGCCCCCCTCACCCGCTGACGGCGGCCCGTACGGTCGAGGTGCTCGCGGAGGAGGTGTGGGGCACGCTCAGCGGGGCGGCGACGTGACCCCCCGTACCGCGCCCGCGAGCCGCTGCAGCTGTGCGTCGGCGTTGGCGACCTGGGTCTGGTCGAGGGTGACACCGACGAGGAACTCGCGCGACGAGGTCCAGACGAGGTAGATCGCGCCCTCCTGCACGTCCAGGACCAGCCGCTCCACGGCCGGACGGCCCGCCTGCACCGGGGTGACGAGCCTCAGCGCGTCGGCGAGGCGTATCAGGTGGCCGGGCAGGCTCCTGGAGAGCTCGCGGTAGGCGGTGCGCCGCGTGCGGACGCTGACGCTCAGGAACTTCGGTCCGAGGTCGTCCGATTCGAAGACGTCGCCCGCGCACACCAGGGTCCAGTCGCGGTAGTAGGCGGCGTACTGCAGGTCGGTGGTGTTCACATGGCCGAGCCACAGGGCGCGCAGCCGCTCCTCGTAGGCGGGCTCGGGCGTGGCGGCCGTACCGAAGTCGACGCGCAGCGGCATGCGTCCGCCGTCGACGGCGGAGAGCCCGGGCTTGGCCGTCGGGTCTCCGCCGGGCAGTTCGTCGGAGAGCCGGTGCACCTCCGTACGGATCCGGGTGACCAGGGCGTTCATGGACGTGTCCATGGCGTCGGCGCCGTCGGCCGTGTCGGTGACCGCGGCCAGGTACTCGCCGGGCTTGACGCGCCCGCCCCACAGGCAACCCTCCCTGTTGGCGACGACGGTGCGCCTCAGCTCTCCGGTGCCGAGCGGCTGCAGGAGCACGCCGATGTCCTGGGTGGAGAGCAGCAGGCGGCTTCCGGGCAGCGACTCCTCGTCCCGTTCGTCGCCGAGGTCGCCGAGGTCGCCGATCACGGCGCCGAGCGGGCGCCGGTCGGTGCGGCAGACGACGAAGTCGAGGATGCCGTTGCCGAAGTGGGACAGCGACCTGATCCCGGGGGTCGAGGCGACCGCCTCGTCGCACAACGAGGTTATCCGGCCGTGCCGTTCGGGAGCCCAGTGGTGCTCCGTCAGCGTCTGGGTGCCATGCGGTGCGGGGGCTGCCACGAGCACGTCGCCTTTCGGTGGATGGCTGGGGGCCTCGGGGTCCTACTGGTTCCTACAGGTTGCTACAGCTCCCGTCGAAGTCCTACAGACCCGGCAGCTCCAGATCGATGTCGAAGCCCGACTGCGGGACCGGGCGCGGGGCGCCCGACGCGGTCAGACGGGCGTGGTGCGCCTTCACGCGCCGGCCGTCCGGGCGGTGGGCGACGCCCAGGTCGCCGAGCCGGGTCAGGGCGCTGCCGGCGAGTTCGGCGGCCTCTTCCGCATGGCCGGCCGCGGCGAGGGTGGCGGCGAGGGAGTTCTCGGCGGCCGCGACCCACGGGTGCGCCTGACCGAGCTTGAAGGCGAGTCGGGTGAGGGCATGACGGCCGGTCGCCTCCGCGGACGCCAGGTCGCCCGTCGCCCGCAGGTAGACGCCGTGGCGGACGTCGCTGAGCGCCGTGTACGGGTGCGTCACGCCGAACCGTTCCGCCAGCGAGGCACCGCACAGCCGCGCCTGGAGTTCCGCCTCGTCCGCCTTGCCGAGGGCGTGCAGGTCGGCCGCGTAGCTGAACTGGCAGCGCAGGGTGTCGATCCGGTCGGCGCCGAACCGGCTGACGTACAGCTTCAAGGCGCGCAGATCGCGCTCATGGGCCATCTCGTACCCGTAGCGGGGGTCCTTGACGGCGGGGAAGCCGTCGGCGAGGCGGCGCTCGCTGACGGCGAGGCCGACCTCCGTCCTCAGCCGCGCCCCGTCCCAGACGTCGCCGTGCCGACGCAGCCGCTGCCGCAGCAGGTCCCGGGCCTCGCCGTCACGCCCCATCGCCCGGTACAGGTAGGCGAGCAGGTCCGCCTCGGCCCAGGCGGCCGGGTCGCCCTTGCCCTTGACGGCCTGCTGGTAGCGGAAGCGCTCCTGGACCCGGCCGAGGGCGGCGGCGACCCGCCCCGTGAGCGCCTCGTTGAGGGCCAGGTTGTGCTCGACCTGGATGGTGGCGGGGTGCTGCCGCCCGAGCAGCAGGGTGAGGCCCTCCACGGAGGGCCTGAGCTCCGTCAGGGCGTCCTGGAACCGGCCGAGTGCCCGCAGGGTCGCGGCGTGCGAGTCGGCCGAGAGCAGGGTGCGGGGGTGGACGAGGCCGAGGAGCCTGCGGTGGCCGCGCAGGGCCTCCCGGGAGAGCATGCGGGACGTGTCGTACGCACCGGCGAGACGGTGGGCGCGGGCGGTGAGGTTGAGCAGGCGCAGATACTCGGGCGGGGGCTCGTCGTCCTCGACCCGCCACGCCTCGCGGGCCTTGCCGGCGATGTCGAGGAGGCGGGCGAGGTCGGTGCTCTCGGCGCGTGCACCGAGCGCCTGCAGGTGCCGGAGAAGTGAGCGGCGTACGCGGGGCCGGTCGTCCTCCCACAGCCTGAGCGAGTACACCTCGCGCGCCCAGTCGGGGGGCAGGTCCTCGTCCTGCCGTACGTACTCGGCCAGTACGCCGCGCAGGACGGACTCGATGCGCTCCCGGGCCTGCGCCTGCATGCCGTCGCGGATCAGGTCGCGCAGCGCGTGGTGCTGCGTGAGGGGCTGGTCCCTGCGGTCGAACTCGACGTTGAGCAGGCCGACCTGGGCGAGCGCCCACAGGGCCACGCTCACCATGTGCTCGTCGGGCAGCTGGACCTGGTCGGGGTGACGGACGCCGCCGTCGCCCTCGGGGGCCACCGGTCCGGAGGAGTCGTCGCGGGCCAGCTCGGACAGGATGCGGCGCGAGCGCAGCAGCTCCAGGCCCATGCCGCGCCCCGTGAGCAGGGACGCGGCCTGGAGCAGCCAGTCCAGTGCGTCGTCGGCGGGACGCTCGGTACGCCAGGCGGCGGCGCCCGGCGTGAACCGGGCGAACTGCCGGGCGACGCGCACCATGACGGCGAGGGAGGACACCGCTCCGGTCGCGCTCTCGCCGAGGAGTCCGGTCTTGCTGGCCCGGTACTCGGCGAGGAGGTCCGCGACGGCCGCGCGGGCGGCCGCTTCCGGCGCCATGTGGTCCTCGCGGCGGTGGGAGGCGGCGCGCTCGGCGAGGCAGCTGGCGGCCAGCTGCAGGGGGAGCGGGATGAAGTCGACGACGCCGGCGACCTGTTGGGCCTGGTCGGCGGTGAGCTCCGGCAGCCGTTCGCCCAGCAGGTCGCCGCTCTCCGCCCGGGTCATGGCCCGCATGGCGCAGGACGCCAGGAACGGCGGGCGCGTGTCCCCGGGGTCCTCCTGCGCCGGGGAGACGCGACTGGTGATCAGGACATGGCCCCGCTCGTGCGGGATCGGGAGCAGCCCGTTCAGTTCGGCGGGGTCCGTCGCCCCGTCGTAGACGATCAGCCAGCTGGTCTCGGTGTCGGGGCGCGAGAGGCGGTTGAGGAGCGGGGAGATGTCTCCTTCGGCGGCCACGGCCGCGAGCCGGTCCTCGGCCGTGCCGAGGCGTCCCGCGAGCCGCACCAGGCTCCTGCGCAGGCGTTGCGGGTCCCAGGAGCGCACCCACCACACCACGTCGTAGCCGGGACCGTGGCGGTGGCACAGCTCGCGGGCGGTCTCGCTCTTGCCCCAGCCGCTGGGGCCGTGCAGCACCAGGGCCGCGCCGTCGCGGCCGGCCTCCCGCAGCTGCTCGTCCAGGGAGGTGAGCAGGTCGTCGCGGTCGGTGAAGCCGCCCCTGCGCGCGGCGACGTTGGTGATCTCGGGAAGCCGGGGGAAGCGGGCGCCGGCGGCGCCGTCGCGGGGCTGCCCGGCGCCCAGGCCGAGGCCGGAGTAGAGGATCCGCAGCGCCTCGTCCTCGGTGGTGTCGCGCAGGTCGATGCGCTCGTGGTGCGCGGCCTCGGCGTTCGGGAAGGGCTCGTCGACCAGGACGATGCGCACGTCGGTGTGGGAGAGCGCGCCGATCTGGGCGAGGAGGGCGTCGTCGGCGTCGCCCGGGGACAGGAAGAGCAGCGCCGTGCCGGTCTCGGGACGCTCTCCCGTGTAGGTGTCGATCCTGCGCAGTTCGGTGCGGACGCCGCGTTCGCCGAGCCGGTCCCGCAGCCAGGCCGCCCAGGCGACGTGCCGCCCGGAGTGGACGACGGTGGCCTCGGTGAGGCGGGCCTCTCGGCGGGCGCGGAGCCAGTCGGCGAGCTGCGCGTAGGACGGGCGCAGGCCCGCGACACTGCCCGCGTCCTCCGTCTCGACGGCGAGGCTGCGGGTGTCCAGGTACAGGGGGTTGTACGGGATCTCCAGGAAGGGGTACTCGCCCGCGCCGCGGGCCTGGGCGAGCGCCGAGAACTTGCGGCGCACCCGCTCGCGCCCTTCGCGCAGCCGGTCGTGCACCCCGATGTCGCTCTTGAGTCCGAGGGTGAGCAGCCCTACGGGCCGGTCCGCGCGGCGACCGACGAGCTCCTCGGCGAGGGCGGCGGCGCCGTCGATGGACCAGGCCGTGAGGGCGAAGCACATCACGAGCGCGTCGGCGAACTCCACCAGCCTGCCCGGTGCCTCGTCGCCCGGAGCCGCCGGGACGGGCGCCTCGATCAGCACGTGGTCGTAGCGCGTCGCGACGGGGTCGTCGAAGAGGGCGCTGAGTTCGCGCGGGGCGGCCCGCCCCACCGCGGCGACCTGCCCGGCCTCCGGTTCGGGCACCGGGGCCCCGTCCCCCGGGGCGCCGGGGCGGCCGTCCACGAGCAGCACACTGCGATTGCCCTCGGCGAGGATGTCCGCCGCGTTGCGCAGGGTGGTGCTCAGTCCGAGGTTCTCGGACGTGGTGTAGAAGACGGCGAACGAACCCGCGTGGAGCTGGGGGTTGGCGTCTGGCATGACCTCTCCACTCGGCGAGGTGACAGCGAATGACGATGGACATAACGGGCATGCAGGGGTGCAAGTATAGGGGCCGTCCCCCCTCGTTCCGCTCCCGGCGCCCGTGGCGTCCGGAGGACCCGCAAGCTCCGGAACGCGCTCGGCCGCACCCGGCCGCGACCGGTCACAGGCTCTCCGTGAACCCGGTGACGAAGGGATCGCCCGCCGTGTCCTGCACCCGGCGCAGAAGAGCGCCCAGTACCGAGTCGGGGAGGGCGGAGACTTCCTCGGGCGAGAGCCCGGCGATGTCCAGGACGACGGACTCCGCATCGGGTCCCGCGGGGGCCGCCGGGACGGCGCCCTCGGCGTCATCGGTCACGATGTCCACTCCCGGAGGTCGCTGCGGACCGGCGAACCGGTGTCCTTCCCAGGGTAGCGCCGCCCCTCGCCCCCGCGGCAACCGCCGAACGCGCCGGAACTGCGCCAACTCCGCCCCCAGTGCCACCCGTTGGCTCGTTCGTGATGTTGACGGTCGGCGCACCCCAACCAAATACTGGACGAACGGAGTGCGCACGTACCGATGCGCGACCGATCGGCGCACGCTTTCGGGGGGGAGCGGATGAGTCGACCGTCACTGCGCCCGGGCCGGCCGCCCTGGCCGGGCGCCGCCGACGTGCTGGCCCGTGAGGCGGCCGGCTGGGTTCCGCGCCCGTTCCACTCCTTCGTCCTCAAGGTGCACAGCCGCTGCGACCTCGCCTGTGACTACTGCTACATGTACCGCTCGCAAGACCAGAGTTGGCGTGAGCAGCCGCGTGCCATGGCGCCGGCCACCGTCACGCGTACGGCCGAGCGGATCGCCGAGCACCTGGCCGCGCACGGACTGACGGAGGCCGGCGTCGTCCTGCACGGCGGTGAACCCCTCCTCGCCGGAGACGAGGCGCTCGCCCGCACCGCCGGGGTGCTGCGCGCCACGGTCGGCGCGGGCGTGCGGCTCCACCTGGCCCTGCAGACCAACGGCGTGCGGCTGACCAGGGAACGGCTCGACCTCTGCGCCGAGTTGGGCATCCGGATCGGGGTGAGCACCGACGGCGGGCGCGCCGCCCACGACCGGCACCGCCGGAGCGCCGACGGCCGCGGCAGCCACGCCCGGGTCCAGGCCGCGCTGGGCCTGCTCGACACCGACCGCTACCGGCCGCTGTTCGCCGCACTGCTGTGCACGATCGACCTGCGCAACGACCCCGTGCGGACGTACGAGGAACTGCTCGTCCACCACCCGCCCGCCGTCGACTTCCTGCTGCCGCTGGGCAATTGGCACACCCCGCCGCCCGGAGTGGATCCCGCCGGACGCCGTACCCCGTACGCGGACTGGCTGTGGTCCGTCTTCGAGCGCTGGTACGACGCCCCGGTGCGCGAGACCGGCGTCCGCCTCCTGGACGACCTCATGGCCCTCCTGCTCGGCGCCGCCCCGCAGACGGAGGCCCTCGGGCTCGCCCCGGTGCGCTACGCGGTGGTGGAGACGGACGGCTCCCTCGCCCAGGACGACACCCTGCGCACCGCGTACCAGGGAGCGGCGCGCACCGGGCTCGACGTGTGGCGCCACTCCCTGGACGAGCTGCTGCCCCATCCCGGGGTCGCGGCCCGACAGTGGGGCGCCGACGGGCTGTGCGCCGCGTGCCGCGCCTGCCCGCTGCACACCGTGTGCGGCGGCGGCCACTACGCGAACCGCTACCGCCACGACACCGGATTCGCCAACCCCAGCGTGTACTGCGCCGACCTCACGGCGCTGATCGGGCGGGTACGAGGACGGCTGGCCGGGGACGTGCGGAGCCTGACCTCCGCCCGGCCGGTGCCGGCGGAGGCGGTATGACCCCGTCGCCGCACCGTCTGCCCGGCGAACTGTTCGACGCGATCGCCGCGGGCGGCGGCGGAGCGGAGGCGATGCGCCTGCTCGCCCGCGCCGAGCACAGCCGGCGTCTCGCCTGCCTGTACGCGATCCGCACCGCCGCCCGGGAGGCCGGCGGTGCGGTCGCCCAGAGGGTGCAGAGCGCCTGGGAGTTGCTGGAGACGGTCCACCGGGCGGACCCCGACGCCGCGAGGGCCGTCCTGACGCACCCGGCGGCGGGTCCCGCGCTCGTCGGCCTGCTCGCCCACCTGACGCGGCGGCCCGGGGGAGCCGATGCCCCCGTGCACCTGCTCACGGCGCTCGCCGCCGCGGCGGCGGTGCGCGCCCGGGTCCCCGCCCGCGCGCGATGGCCGCTGGCGGGGCCGGGCCCCTGGGTGCCACTGCCCTCGCTCGGCCGGGCCCACTTCCCCGGCGCCCGTTCCGGGGACCACGTCGAGCTGCGCGTGGGCAGCGAAGGCCGGGCCTCGATCGCGGTCCCGGACGCCCCGGTCCCGCAGGCTCCGGTGCCGGTGGCGGGCGATCCGTACCGCGGCGGCGGCGGCGACCGCTGGCGGGGGGCGCGGTTGCTGGCCGCCTTCGACACGGGCGCCGCTCTCGCCCTCGACTCCCTCGATCCGCCGTCCTTCCCGGCGGCCGCGGGGCGCGCGGCCCACCCCGACGCCGACGAGGCGCACCGCTGGGCGGCGCGGGCGAAGGCGGCCTGCGCGCTGCTGCGCGCCGACCATCCGCAGGCCTACGCCGAACTGGCCGCCGGGCCCTGGCTCCTGGTGCCCTTGCGCGCCCCGGCCCGGGGCATCGTCAGCGGCAGCAGCGCGGAGACCTTCGGCTCCATGGCGCTGTCGCTGCCGCCGAGCGGCACCGTCCTCGCGGTGACGATGGCGCACGAGATGCAGCACAACAAGTTCGCGGCGCTGCTGCACCTCTTCGACCTGTTCGAGGAGGGACCGCAAGGCCGCCAGGAGCGGTACTACGCGCCGTGGCGTCCCGACCCCCGCCCGCTGCTCGGCCTCTTCCACGGGGCGTACGCGCACCTGGCGGTCGCCCAGTTCTGGGGCAGGCGGGGGAGACGGAACCGGACCCGGCACTGCGGGCCCTCGCGCACACCCGCTTCGCCCGCTGGCGCTCCGGGGCCCGGGAGGCGACGGCCGTGATCCTGGACTCCGGCCGACTCACCCCGCTCGGCCTGCGGTTCGCCGGCCGCATGCTGGACACCCTCGACGGCATGTGCCGCGTCCCCCTGCCGGCGTCGGCGATACGGAGCGCCGAGACGGCGGCACGGGAACACCTGGCGGCATGGCACGACGCGGCGGGAGGCACACCGGCGCCCGCGGCCGGCCGTGCGTCGTGAAGACGGCATACGGGATCGTGCACACGCCGGCGCAGCCACGGATGCGGGGCGCACCGGGAGGATCTCGCTGGTGGGGCGGGGGACGGCCCCGTTAGCATCCGACGATGATCACGCCGGCGGACGAACCGTTCCACGACGCGCTGCGGCGGGCCGACGTCGACCGGCTGGCCGGCCATCCGGACGCGCGGCACTGCCCGCCGGCCGTCTTCCGGCTCCTCGTCCGCCACGACGATCCCCGCCTGCGGTACCTGGGGCTGGTCCTTCTGAACGAGCGCGTCACCTCGGGCCGGCCGGGCGACGAGCAGGAGACGGCCGAGCTCGCGGGGCTGCTGCCGACAGCGGTGGAGGGACCGCCGGAGGCGGCGCTCGTCCTGGCGCGGCTCCATGAACGACTGGGCCCGTATCGCCGCGGGCTCCGCCGGCCGTCATGGCGTACGGCCGAGCTGCCGGTACGGGTGCGGATCGCCTGGCTGCGCGCCGAGCTCCTGAACGAGCCGACGGTGATCCGCAAGGAGCCCGCGGGTGAACTGCTGTACCAGGCCGTGCGGGAACTGACCGTCACCTGTGCGCACCGGCCCGAGCAGCTCGTGAACGAGCTGGTGGACAGCGGTGATCCGGTGCTGCAGGCAGCGGCGCTGCGGCTGGCCCGGCAGGGGCTGCACGCCGGGCTGCTCGCTCCCGCGCGGGTTCGCGGGTACGCGATCAGGCTGCTCGGCGCCGACAGCGCGGACCTCGCCGCCGCCGTACTGGGTGAACTCGCCGAACCGTGGGCCGCGTCGGAACCCCTGCCGCCGGGGCGTCTCTCTCCCTTCCTCACCGCCGATGCGGTGACCACAAGGCCCGAGGTGGCCGATGCCGCCATCGCGGCTGCCGCCCGTCACGGGCACCGCGGCCTGCTGCGCCAGGTCGTCGACGGTCCGGATCTGCCGCCGCGTCTTCGCCGGCGCGGGATGGAACTGCTCGGTGACCTGGCGGACCGCGGTGACATCGGCGCATTGACGGCCGTCGCCGCACGGGACCCTCTGCTGTTCGGCGGGCCGGCGGTGGCCTGCCTGCGCGGGCTCCACCGGCGCGGGCACTTCCCCGACGCACCACACGTCCCGGCCCTCATCGGCCTGGCGCTGGCCGATCACTCGATCCCGCCCCACGAGATCGCCACGATCCTTTTCACCTGCCGGCAGGCGATGTTCCGCGTACTGCTCGATGCGGACGCCGACGATCCGAGCTGGCCGCGGCGGCTCGCTCTGCTGGTCGCCCTCGCCGGGCAGGGGACGGGGGAGCTGCCGATCGGCGACGCGATCACACGGGCTCTTCCCTCGGCCCCCGCGCCGGGGCCGTTCCTCGACGCGATCCGCGCATTGCGCCACGTGGAGGCCGAAGACGCCGTGATCGCTCTCCTGCCGTCCGCCCCCGCAGCGGCCCTGGAGGCACTGGAGGCCATCGGAGGACACCGGACCACGGCGGCGTTGAGGGAGGGGCTCGGTCTCGCCGGGGCAGAGAGCGTGGGCGTGATCGCGCCGCATCTGCGCGCGGTGCGCAGCCGCGCCCTCGAGGTGCTGTGGCATCTGACCGACGATCCGTCACGGCGGCGTGCCCTCCTCGTCCGTCTCGATCCCGCCGATCTGCCGGCCCGCATCGCGACGGATCTCGGTGGCCCGGACGAGCGGGAACTGGCCCTCCTGAGTTCCCACCTGGACCCGGACGAACCGGCGGCGGCACTGTGCAGACTGGCCGCGCACGGCAGCGCCGGCACGGTGCCGGCCATCACGGACCTGCTCCTGCGCGTCGTGGCCGAGCTGGCGCAGGCCCGGGAGACGGGCGGAGCCTCCCCGCGACGCGCCGGCGGCCGGCCGGCCGGGGAGCCCGTCGTACCCCAGGAGATCCTGGACGCCCTCCAGGGCCTGGGCCGCCGCCTCCACGAGCGGGGACGGATCAGGCCGTCCTGCCTGCTCGACGCGGCGACCGCCCCGGAGGCGGGCCACGCACTGGTCGCGACCGTGGCCCTGGATCTGCTGGACCGGCCCGGACTGTCGGGCGCCGAGCAGACGATCCTGCTCGAGCTCCTGCTCCGAGCCCCCTACGCGGGTACCCGCGCGCGGGCGCACCGCCTGCTGCGCCACCGCGACCGGCACGTGCGCAAGCACGTGATCGCGTTGCTCGCCCGCGACGCCACCGGGGACGACGCGCAGGCGCTGTCGGCGACGTTGATCGCGCTGACCGCCGCCCAGGACGTCCAGACGGTCCGGCAGGCGCTGCTCGCACTCGGCCACGCGCGGGCCCGCTGGGCCTCCACCGCGATCGCCGCATGTCTCGACCATCCGAACATGAACATCAAGAAGACCGCCGCCGAGGTGCTGGTCCGAGTGGGCACGCCCGCAGTGGTACCGGCACTGCTCCGCCGGCTCGGGAGCCACGACAACCCGGGCCTGCGGGGTTCGCTCATCGAGGCGCTGCGCGCCGTCCTCGGCGACGCGTACCAGGCGACCGTCCTCGCCGCCGCCGAACACGGCGAGGACGGCCGGGCCCGCGAACTGCTGCTGTCGGGCCTCGACCGCACGCTGGCGGCGCGCTCGGTCCTCGCACTGGACGACCAGGCGTCGCGGGTCGCACCGACCCTGCTCGCCCTGGTGGCGGCCGGCCGGGTCGGCCTCGCCTCCGGGACGGTCGAGGAGCTGGCGCCGGCCATGGCCCGGCACGGGATCACCCCGCCGACCGCGCCGGAGCCGGCGCCGGACTTCGGAGCGGACCCGGACGTCAGGTCGCTGACGGTGCGGGGCTGGAACCCGTCGGTCGCGCTGCGCGTGGCCGAACGGCACGAGCGGACGCACCCCGCCCGGCTGCGGGTGCTGCGGCCCATGCTGGCGGACTGGCTCCGCCTGGCCGGCTCCGAACCCGCCGTACGAGGCCGCGTACTGCGCCTCGTCCTGCGGCTCTGCCCCGCACCGTGGACGACCGGGGAGCTGACGGCCTTCGCCCGGTCCAACGCGGTCCTGCTAGACGGGCTCGCCGGCCTCGACGTGCTCGACGAGGCCTCGGCGGCAGAGCGGCACGACCTCATCGCGGTACTCGCAGCGGCTGCGCCTGCCGTCCCGGAGGCTCTGAAGCCGGCTGTCGCCGAGGCGGTACGCGCGCTGCCCCCCCCCGCCCCCGGGAGCGGGTCCGTACCGACGCTGCTCCGCGGCCTCGGCGCGGTGCCGGTCCGCGCCGACCTCGAGCGGGCGCTCGCTTCGGCCCGGCTGGGCGCCGACCCCTGGCAGGCCGAGACCGCCGTACTGCGGGAGGCGTTCGGCGCCCCGCGACCCCCTGCCGCCACCCGGGCGGCCGATGCCGGGGCCGATGCCGGAGCCGCGGCCGACGCGTGGCGAGCCGCGCTGGAGGCGGCCGTGCGCGCGCCGAGCGCCCCGGAGCGGCTGCGCCGACTCCGTATGACCCACGAGGGCGTTCCGGGCTCCCGGGAGCGCCTGAGCGCACTGATCGACGTATACACCTCGGCCGGCCCCGAGGTCCGCCCCGCCCTCGTCGACTGGATGACGGACATCCAGCCGCTCGACGCACCACCCTGGACCATCGCCGAGGCCGCGCACGCGACGGCGCACGCGACGGCGCCGCGACCGCGGGCGGTGCGCGCCGACGACCTCGACCAGCCCCGTTCGACCGCACTGCGGGAGCGCCTGCTGGCCATGCTGCGGGCATCCGCGCCGGATCACCGCCGCACCGCGGCCCTGGCCCTCCTGGAGTGGCCCGAGCCCGAGACCGGGCTGGCCGTGCTCCGAGCGTTTCTGCACGGCCGCATCGACATACCCGTCGGCGCCGACCTGGCCCGCACGCTGAACGCCATCGGCGAGGCGGAACTCCGCGCGGACGGCGTCCTGCACGACAGGGTCGCCCTCGTGGCGAGCAGGCTCGACCCGTGGGACCTGGAACCGCTGGTCCCCCTCCTGCTCGACTGGTGGGAGCACGACCCGCCGTCCAGCAGCTCCGCAGCCGGGCGGGCGCTGCGCCAAGTCCCCCCCGACGCGCTGGCGGAGCACCTCGGCGGCCGGCTCGACGCCGGCGCCTGGGGGTTCCTCGACCTGCTCCGCGGTCGTCCCCTGCTGTGCACCCCCGCGCTGACGCGGACCTGCCGGCGGCTGCGTGCCGAAGGACGCGACGACCTCGCCGACGGACTGCTCCTCGTCGACGGTCCGCTGCGCCGCCCGGACGCCGCACGGCAGGACGCCGCCGCGCTGGCGGCGCTCCGTGACCGCGCCCCGGCCGCGTCGACGGAAGCGTCACGACCCCCGTCCCGGCGCCAACTGCTGGACCAGGCCCGTACCGGCGACCCGACGCGGATACGCCGGGCACTCGCGCGACTGGCCGAGGGACACGGCGGCCCTGAACCCGACCAGGACCCCGGCCTGCGCGACCTGATCGGTGAGCTGCTGCGCCACCCCAGGCCCAGCGTCCGCCTCCACGCCCACCGGACCTCGCGGGCCATGCTGGACCGGCACACCCATCTGCACCACACGTCGATCTTGCTGGACGATCCGCAGCCGGACCTGGTGCGCACGGCGATCCGGACCCTCTCCCACGCGAGTTGGGCACCCGCGGTCCCCGCCCTGACCGGGCTGCTGGAACACCCCCACCCCACCGTCCGCAAGGCCGCGGCCGAGGGGCTCACCGCCATGGGACCCTCCTCGATCCCCGCGCTCAGACACGCCGCCGCCCACGCCCGCCCCGACAGACGCTCCCTGTACACCGACCTCCTCGAACAAATCACGACCGCCGACCCCGAGTAGCGCCCTCCCGCGCCGGCGGCCGGGCCGCTTTCCCCGGACGATCATGCCTTTACGCTTGGGTCCCGTCAGGCCGTCGACGGACGGCCGGTGAGGAAACGGAGCGTGCGGTGCCGGTGCCATCAGGGCAAGCGAAGGGCGGCTACCTGGTCGGCAAGGTACTCGGGGGGCGCTACCGGGTGACCGAGTTGGTCGGCCGCGGTGGCATGGGAGTGGTCGCGCGGGCGGTCGACGAGGCGCTGGGCCGGGAGGTCGCCGTCAAGGTGCTGCGGGTCTACACCGACGCGAGCCCCGCCGAACTGGCCGACATGCGCAGCCGGATGCAGCGCGAGGCGCAGGCCGCCGCGCGCATCCGGCACGGCGGCGTGGTCACGGTGTACGACGTGACCGAGGAGCAGGGGCTGCCGGTCATCGTGATGGAGCTCGTCGACGGGCCCTCGCTCGACGAGGTGCTGACCGAGCGCGGCGCACTGGACCCGTACGAGGCCGCCGCGATCGGCGCGAAGCTGATGGGCGCGCTCAACGCCGCGCACAGGGCCGGCATCCTGCACCGGGACGTGAAGCCGGGCAACGTGCTGGTGGAGCGGGGCGGCCGGGTCGTGCTGACCGACTTCGGCATCGCCACCATGCATGCTTCCGGCGACGAGGAGATGGCGAAGCTGACCCGCAGCGGCCAGCTCGTCGGCTCGCTCGACTACCTGCCGCCGGAGCGCGCGCAGGGCAGGGAGCCCGGCCCGGCCTCGGACATCTGGTCGCTCGGGATGACCCTGTACGCGGCGGTGGAGGGCGTCTCGCCGTTCCGCCGCACCTCCGTGTGGTCCACGCTGGCCGCGATCGTCGCCGAACCGCTGCCCGCGCCCCGGCGGGCGGGACCGCTCGGGCCCGTGCTGCTGGCGCTGATGGCGAAGGAGCCGGAGCGCCGGCCCACCGCCGACCAGGCCCGCGCGCTGCTGGAGGCGGTGGCGGCCGGCGCGGCGGCCCCTGCGGCGGCCCCCGCGGCGCAGTCTCCGGCAGCGCCGCCCGCGGCTCAGGCTCCGGCCCCGCAGGCTCCTGCGGCGGCGGCCCCCACCGTCCCGCCGACCCCGATCGGGCCGACCCCGACCGCTCCGTCCGTGCAGGCGCCGTCCGTGCTCGCGCCGTCCGTGCTCGCGCCCGCCGCCCCGGCTCCCGGCTTCGGACCCCCGCCTCCGTTCGGCGGTGAATCGTTCCCGCACCCCCACGCACCGGCCTACCCGCCGGCTCAACCGCTCACGGCCGCGCGGGCCGGCTCGGCCGCCGCGGACCGGGCCGGGCGGCGCGGCCGCGTCGCTCTGGCCGCCGCGGCCGTCGCCGTACTCGCCGCCGGCGGTGTCACCTACGCCGTGACCTCGGGCGGCGAAGCCCGGGTGCGGGCCGCTGCCCCGACGCCGCCGTCCGAGGGACAGCGGGGCGCGGCCTCGCCTTCCACGGGGTCCTCGCCCGCCCCGGCGCAGCCGAGCCCCGTACCGACGGGCTGCGCCGGCTGGACCCACAGCGACCCGAAGCCGGGCTCCTACGGCTACATCTCCGGCGACCACCACTTGCTGACCGCGCCGTACCAGCCGTGCCCCGCCGGCGCCCTGGTCAAGAACGGCACGAAGCTCTGGTACGAGTGCTACGTCGTCAACTCGTACGGAAACCAGTGGACGTTCGTGCGCGTGGACGGAACGAACACGACCGGCTGGCTGTACAACCGCGACCTCACCCGCCAGAAGGGCTCGTCCCCACCCTGCTGACTCCCGCACCTCTCCCCACACCGCGGGTACGGCGTCCCGAGCCCGATCCAGGCATCGCGGCGGGCTGCGCTACGCAGTGGAAGCGAGTCGGAGCAGCGGTGGCGTTCGCTTTCGTAGGCGAAGCCCACTCCGAGGGCGCGCCGGCCCAGTTCCGGCGCGGCAGCGGAGGTGTGCACCAGAAGGTGACCTGCCGTCCGCGAGGTGCTGGGACGGGCTCCGATCGCCGGCGATGGTCACCCCTTCGGAAGAGTGGAGCCGGTCGATGTCCACACGCCTGCCACCGGCCGGAACGGAAGGTGGAGCGGAGGGACACGCCCCTGGTCATGGCGTACCGGGCGGTTGGGGTGGGGCTTTGCCGTACCGGTGCCGGGAAGGGCCTGCACGCGTCCGACGGCGTTGCCGAAGAGTTCGGTGAACCACAGATTGTGGTCGGGGCCGACCGTGATCTGGAAGGGCAGCCTGTTCGCTCCGTCCGGCACGGGAAACTCGGTGATCTTTCCGGATGGCGTGGCCCGCCCGATCCGGCCGGACTGCTCGGCGAACCAGAGGTGTCCGTCCGGGCCCTTGGTGATCCCGTCCGGGCCGCCGTCCGGAGTCGGCAGCGGGAACTCTCTGATCTGCCCTGCGAAGGTGATCCGCCCGATCGCGTTGGCCCCGGGCGCGGTGAACCACATCCCACCGGGACCGGCGGTGATCCCGAAGGGGAAGTCGAAGTCGCTCGGCAGCGGGAACTCGGTGATGCGGCCGGACAGGCCGATCCGCCCGATCTTTCCGCTGATCTCCTCGGTGAACCACAGGTTGCCGTCCTGTCCGGCGGCGATGTGGTACGGGAAGCTGTCCGCCGTGGGCACCGGGTACTCGGTCACCCTGCCCCTGGTGGTGATCCGCCCGATCTTGTTGCCGCTGCCTTCGGTGAACCACAGAGCGCCGTCACGCCCCAGCGCGATCCCGGTCGGGAAGCTGTTCGCCGTCGGCAGCGGGAACTCGGTGATGTTCCCGCTGGTGGTGATCCGCCCGATCTTGTTGCCGGTGCCTTCGGTGAACCACAGCGCTCGGTCGGGGCCCGTCGTGATATCGAACGGAAAACTGTTGCCGGTCGGAATGGGGAAGTCGGTGACGGACCCGCCGGTCGTCATCCGCCCGATCTTGTTGGAGTTCGACTCTGCGAACCACAGGGCCCGGTCGGGCCCTGTGGTGATCCCGGCGGGGAAGGTGTCGGCGGCGGTGGTGATCGGGTACTCGGTCACGTCCCCCACATCGGCGCGGGCGGGGCTGGTCACCAGGGTGACGCCGACCAGGCCGCCGAGGAGCGCGGCAATCAACCGGCGAGGACGCCACCGGGGCGGCAGGCTGTGGGACATCGACGCAAGGCCCTCTCGGTGGACACGAACCGACATGGGGGGATTCTGGCGAATTACTCGGATTCAGGCCAGGACGTGCCCAGTGTCCCGCGAGCCGCCTGGGCCAATTGACTGACCGGCCGTCACGGGAGTCTCTGGTGCGCTCGCGTATCCAACCGTCACAAGTAGGGCTTGGCCGGGTTGGTGCCGGTGTGGGCACGTCGCGGCGACAGGGAGGACGAGTGCAGGCCCAAACCGCGAGGGGCGGTACGCCGTGCTCGATGCGCCGGCGGTGCTGTGCCGGCCGCACGACACCGACCGCAGCTGGGTCTAGAGCCAGTCCCGGCGTTTGAAAATCAGGTACAGACTGAGGCAAACCGCCGCCATGAGGGCCACGGCGAAGGGGTACCCCGCCGCCCAGTGCAATTCCGGCATGACCTCGAAGTTCATGCCGTAGATCGCGCCCACCAGTGTGGGGGCGAAGAGGATGGCGGCCCACGAGGAGATCTTCTTGAAGTCGTCACCCTCACAGCGCTGACCTGCGGGAATCGCCCGAACGGACGGTCCGACCTGCGACGATCGGCCTTTCCGACCCTTTCACCGTGCTGCCCGTTTGTACGGCCGATCCTCCCCAGCCGCTCCCCAACGGGCCTCCGTTCTCCCCAGATTCTCCCCAGTCGCGGCTTCCTCCGAAGGTAAGTTGCCGGTGGTGGGGAGCCCGATCCAGGCAGCGGGTCGGCTGCGCGACGTAGTGGATGCGCGGTGTTCGGGCGCTGACCGTTGTCGCAGGCAGGTCCTGTCGTACGGAACTCCAGGAGCCCCCGAGGAGCTGGAGATCGGATTGATTGACACCGATGGGCTACACGAACTCGCCTACGTCTACACCTAACAGGCCCCAGTAACACAGTGCCCGACGGGCGGTGGCAACAAGGCCTGGAACAAGGGCATCGACCTTCGGCGCCGCTCGGCTTCATAGTTCATCCATGTCAGGGGCGCATCAGGGGCAGCACCGCAAGGCGTTCGTCGATTGCCTCGCTGACCATGCCAGGAACGGGGCAATCCCGCTTGACTTGAGGCCAGGCGGTGGCCAGGGCTTCGATGGTTTCCTGTACCGTCGAGGCGATCTGTTCCGCGGGAAGCCTGAGTGACTGCGACATGGCGCGAAAGCTGTCGAGTGTAATGAGGTCGGAACTTGTGGTTCCGCCCAAGGGGAAGGCCAGCTTCTGATCAGCCCTCGGGTATGCGGCGATGCAGACCAGGTCGTATGCCGGTGAGAGCCGGGCCTGCCTGCCGCCTGGGTATCGCAATGTCCAGTTCTTTAGGTGTGCGTCCGCATTGCCCATTGCAATCATGGCGACGAGCCGCCGCACATACTCGACGACGTCCTCGGTCGGGCAGACTGCGCTGACGACACGGCCGAGTCCCTCGTAATTGGCCCGGTCGTACTTGGAGTCGGTGGCTACCTCGCGCACCTGCGCGAAGTCTTCCTGATGGACTCGGCCCTCGCCTGTCCGATCGAAGCGGCGAACTGCGAGCACGGGCTCCGAGGGATCGGCCAACCCATCGGGCAGATTGTTGACCTTTGAGCCGGGCACAAGGGAAGCCTCAGGCACATCAATGCCTGACAGAGCCGCCCAGTGCAGCATGGCGAATTCATTGGCAGGGACGGACGGGAAGCGCTCGTCAGGGAGTTTCACGATCCAGTCTCCGCCACTACCGGTAGTGGGAAGCACTAGGGCCTTGCCCTCGAAACGCATCGAGAACTTGGGCTGCACGCCGGCCAGCGAGAAGCGCAGCGCATGGTCATGGCTGCACCTCTCGGGCTGATCGTGTTCGGGGAGGCCGTCTAGCGGCGTGTCCGGCACTACGCGTACCGCTCCGGGCAGATCCTCGCCGAAATGGTTCAGCAGTACGAAGTCGTGAATTCGCTGCTTCCCCAGCTCGGTGGCCACCAGCCGACGGAGCCCGCTGCCCTGTTCTGGGAGCAGGTTCGCGAACCATTCCGGCACGCTGCCACTCGCTGTCCGGCGTTTGCGTGGATCGCGTTCGAAGCCTTGTCCGAAGACCGGGTGAACGGCTGTCAGGTCCGTGTACTCGAACCACGTGTTGCCCTTGTGGTAGCCCAGCACGCCGATGCGGCGGTCTCCCAGGAAGACCGTTGCGGTCACATCACGCTGCATCAGTGGTGTCTCCCCACAGGTTCTCGTCGAACAGGGCCTCGGCCGCGGGCCCGTCGGAAAATCCGAACAGGGCCATGCGCTGCACGTGATCGGAGATGATCCCGACGGTGATCGCTGCGCGGCGTGCCAGGAACCCGTCGACATCTTCCAAGTCGAGCAGTTCTGCACACCGTTCGTCCATGCAATGCGACCGAAGGACTGATTCGTCCCAAGCCTCGGAGAGGAAGTCGAACCCCGTCTTGTTCGCCGGATGCAGCAGCTTGCCTGCCATGGTCCGGTCACCGGATACGAGGGACTGCAGTGGTGAGCCCCCGCTATTGAGCATGTCCGTCAGCAGGCGGGAGTCGTCGAGCCGAGTGCCCACTGGGTAGTGGTTGCCGTCGGAATCTACGGCCTGCGCCAGGAGGACAGGATGAGCTGACAGGAGACCAAGTACGTTGATCTTCGCCTGGGCTCTGTTCAGGGCTGTCTGCGTCAGATCCGGTTTCCAGAGCTCTCCACCTACCGGCAGTAGTTTCAGTATCCGCGTGGCACTGGCGACAGGGTCGTCATGGACAGCGCTGGCGTTGCGCCGCAAGGCCACAGTGTTCCCCTGCGGGGCCGCGCCGACCACGGCGCCCCGCCAGACCCATCTGCGCAAGAGCTCTCCGCCTCGTCCGTCCGGGCGCCCGAACAGGGCGGCGTAGCGGGTGAGCACGGGCACGTAGAGGGCGTAGGGGAGTAGGCGCAGGTGCGGAATTCCGGCCTCGTTGCGCAGCCAGTCGACCACAAGGCGCAGAGCCTTCTCGGTCCAGCCGAAGGCCTGCTGCCGGTCCTCGTCGTCCTTGAACTCCTGCCGGAAGTCCCGGTCCACCTGCCCTCCACGCACTGCCATGACACTTTGCATGAGCATCTGGGGGCTGAAGTCTCCGAAGTCGAGGGCTGTGACGCGATCACGCAGTGCGTCGAGGTCGGACGGCTGCACGTCGAGTGGAGTGGAATGTAGCGCCTGGAAGATCTCGGCTCTCTTCAGGGTTTTGCCGAAGGTGTTCATCCGGTCGAAGATCTCTCGCAGCGCCTGCTCGTCGTCACCTTCGATCTCATACATGGGGATCTCGTACGTACGGATGGCAGTGGCCACTGAATCGCAGAGGTCGTACTCCTCGCTGGTTAGCCACGGCCGTTCACGCTGCCAGGCGATTAGTCGCCGGTTGTCGCCGGCGACCCAGACCGGGAGCCAGTGATCACGCGGGTTCTGGGAGTGCGGCGCCGACAGGAACCGCTTGCGGGCGTCGCTCTCCCGCAGGTCGTAGAAGATCCGGAACCGACGGTCCACCGTATGTTCGGATGCCGTGAGCGCTCCGATGAGCGTGGTCAGCCGCTGCTGTCCATCGACCACCCACAACGCGTCGGATCGTTCGGGGGCGTCGAACCGGAGCTCCCCCAAGGTGATCTCGGCGGCGGGGGCGGGCTTGCGCCACATCAGCAGGTTGCCGATGGGGTAGCCGCGCAGGATGCTGTCGAAGAGTCGTTCGGAGTCGGAGGCCTCCCAGCGGTACGAACGCTGGAAGCGCGGGATTCGGATGCGCCCGCTCTGGGCCCATTCGACCAGCTCCAGCGGAGCTACGCGACCGACCTTCGGCTTGGTTACGCCTGACATGATCCACCTCCGGTAGTCGTGACATCGTAGGTCCGGGGAACCGCGCTGCGCGTGCTCATCGCAGGTCCCTCAACAGGATGCCGTCCTCGGTGGTGAAGGCTGTCCAGCCGTTCTGGGAGTTGCCTGCGAGTGCAGTCGCCGCGCCCGAGGGGGTGCCGTGCACGGAACCGTCCTCGAGCTGGAGCGCCCCGCTCGCGAGCACTTCCACGTAGTGCACCTGGTTGAGGTTGCGCCGCCGCCAGACCAGCCGCTGCCCGGGGCGAAGTCGCCGGTCCGTCAGAAGAGGGCGAAGCGCGGCCTCTGGTGATGGGGACTCCGTGGTTGTGCTCCCGGATTGCGTCGCTCTCTCTGGGAGGCCGAGGACCCGGCGCAGGGTGCTGTTCGGAGTGTCGACGAAGGGCTTCGCCCGGTTCTGCAGCTCTTCGTAGACCTCGTCGTCCACCCGGATCGTGGGGCTCATTGCCACTTTACCTTTCCCCTGGCGAGACTGTGACAGTGGAAAGCTAGCAAGGCTGGAATCGCGCGCACAGCAGATTCGGGTGGTTGTCTGTCGGCGAAAGCCCGCTGGGAGGTGGATGGATACCGGGGATCCGTTCCGATTAGCGGGGCCCGGTACGGGTCTCCGACCAGGTGTTCACCTTCCTCCTCGCTACCTCAGAGAACATAGCGACCACTTGCATGTGGGCCGTCAATGAACTCGCGACCGACTCGGACCTCGACGGGCAGGTCTGTGGTGAGGTCGACCGTATCCTCGGCGGCCGGCCGGATACTGTCGAACGTCCGTCTGACCTGCACCTCATCGGACGGGTGGTGAGCGAGGCGCGCTGCGTTTGCACGCGGTGTCGATGCTCGCGGGCCAGGTCTCCCATCCGGGACGTGTCCGTACTCCACGCGGCGCACAAGTCCCGTACTCCCCATATGCACTGCACCGAGATCCCAGGCTGTTCCCGGACCCAACCGCCCCGACCCGGGCCGGAGGTCACCGGAGGGCGCCCAGTCCATCTCCCGCCACGTCTGCCCGCCGTTCGGCGCTCGCGAGACTGTCCCACATGTGTGCAGGGCATGCTGCGAACCGATATCTGTCGCCGTTTCTCTGCTGTGTTCGGCCACCATCGCCGACGTAGTGGCGAAAGCTTCGCGTCCTCTTCGGGTGCTTGGCCGAATCGCCAAAGGCTACGACGAGCCACTGCCCATCTTCACCAAGGGCAGGGGCCAGCGCTCGCGGCTAGGCAGCGAGCTGCGCCGGACCGCCACGATCGCTTTCGGCCAACGTCCCCTGATCGTCGATGCCGCCTGCAACATCGGCGTACAACTCGTGGGTCCGATGTGCACCAGTGCGGGCGTGATGGGAAGGCGACGCGTGCTGTCCGATGAAGTCTGGCGTGACCTGCGCAGTCAAGGCGTGACCAGGATGTACTCCGAGCGCAGCGTGATGCTGCGGCAGGGATCCCCGGGGACGCACCT
The DNA here is from genome assembly GCF_042752335.1 of Streptomyces sp. NPDC059355. Classification (NCBI taxonomy): domain Bacteria; kingdom Bacillati; phylum Actinomycetota; class Actinomycetes; order Kitasatosporales; family Streptomycetaceae; genus Streptomyces; species Streptomyces sp. NPDC059355. Next base: position 76,282 of record NZ_JBHYXN010000042.1, read on the forward strand.
CCTCGCTCTCACCTCCGGGTTGGCCAAGGTGGTTTGCCGGGAACCGAATGGCGCCAGGACGTGGCTCGCGTTTCGAGGGCCGGGGGACCTCCTCGGGGAAGTCTCGGTCTTCAACGGGACCTCGCGGACGGCGGACGTCGTTGCCCTGACGCCTTGCGCTGCAGTCGTTCTGGACGCACAGCGCTTCGTCCAGTTCGTCGAGGAGCGCGGACTGGTCATGCATCTGATGCGCCAGGCGCTCGCCAGGATGCGCGAGTCCGACATCCACCGAGCCGAACTGCAGACCTTGCCCTTGGTCGTGCGACTGGCGCGAACGCTGCTGAGGCTGGCCGTGCTCACTGATCAGATGCCCGGGAGCAGCCCCGTCCGGCTGACGGGGTTGAACCAGGAAGAGGTCGCGCAGGCGATCGGCGTGACACGCAATGCGGTCATCAGCGGGTTGGGGCAGCTGCGGGCCGCCGGGTTGGTCGAAACGGCGCGGCGGGTGATCGTCATCAGCGACGTGGAAGCCCTGCAGCGCTGGGCGACGGCCCACTAAGAGGTCCTAACAGAAGCTGTTGATCATGTGACTTTCGGTCCGGGTGGTCGTTGGTCTGGGCGTGGGGAAACGTCAGTCGCGGCCATGGATCGTG
>NZ_JBHYXN010000043.1:0-73331 GCF_042752335.1 Streptomyces sp. NPDC059355
GGTCCCGGTACGGCGCCCACGGTCGCCGCGAGGTCCGCGCCGCCCCCGGCGGGTGCGCCCCGGCGCCGGCCGGTCGGGGCGGCGGGCGGGGGGCCCGCCTCGGCGCTCTTGCGTCGACGGGCGGCCCGCCGGTCCCCGGTGCGCGGGGCGGGCACCACGGCGGGCTCGGGGTCCGGGGCGACGGCCTCGTTCCCGTGCACCCCGGTGAAAGGACTCTCGCTCACGACGCTCGCTCCACTGGTCCGGCCCCATCGGTTCGGGCACGGCACCCTAGCGGACGTCCGTCACTCACCAAAGCCGTACGACTACCCGGCGTGTCGAGCGGGTGGGTGGTCCCAGGGCGTGTCCGCGAAGTGGCGCCGGCCGCCCGGAGGGCGGTCCCGCGGCGTCCGGTGCAGGCGGGACTTCGCGGACACGCCCTGACGGCCCCTCAGTAGTCGAAGGCGCGCGCCGTGTTCGCCGCCAGGGCGGTAGCCATCGCGTCCTCGTCGATCCCCCGCACCGCCGCCATCGCCCGTACGGTCAGCGGAATGAGGTACGGCGCGTTGGGGCGTCCGCGGTACGGCGCCGGGGTGAGGTACGGGGCGTCGGTCTCGACGAGCACGAGCTCCGGAGGGGCCGCGGCGAGGGCCTCGCGCAGCGGAGCGGCGTTCTTGAAGGTCACGGTCCCGGCGAAGGACATGTAGTACCCGGCGGCGGCGCATTCGCGCGCCATCTCGGCGTCCCCGGAGTAGCAGTGGAACACGGTCCGCTCGGGCGCGCCCTCCTCGCGCAGGATGCGCAGGACGTCGGCGTGGGCCTCGCGGTCGTGGATGACCAGGGCCTTGCCCCGGCGCTTGGCGATCTCGATGTGGGCGCGGAAGGAGCGCTCCTGCGCGGCCATTCCGTCGGGTCCGGTGCGGAAGTGGTCCAGCCCGGTCTCGCCGACCGCCTTCACGTGCGCGAGCTTCGCGAGCTCCTCGATCTCGGCCAGCGCCTCGTCGAGCGCGGCTTCGCCGCCGCCTGCCCGGGCGCCCTGGCGGGACCATCCGTCGGGGTCCCCGAGCACGATGCGGGGCGCTTCGTTCGGGTGAAGGGCGACGGCCGCGTGGACGTTCTCGTACGCGGCGGCGGTCTCGGCCGCCCAGCGGGATCCCTTCACGTCGCAGCCGACCTGGACCACGGTGGTCACGCCGACCGAGGCGGCCTTGGCGAGGCCCTCCTCGACGGTTCCGCCCTGCATGTCCAGGTGGGTGTGGGAGTCCGCCACCGCCACCCGGAGGGGTTCGGGCAGCGGCGGCGGGGTGTCCTTGGAGGCAGTGCTCATGGAACCGATCTTATGACCGGGCCCTCGGACGCTCGGATCCTCAGGGCTTCAGGCCCTCAGGGCTTCAGGCCCTCAGGCCCTCATGCCCTCAGGACCTCATGCCGTCAGGCCCTCACGACCGGCGGAAGCGTCGCATCAGCCGCGAGAGCCAGCCCCCGCGCCGCGCGCCTTCGTCCGCCGACACGGGTCCGGGGGCGTCGTGCAGCGGGATCGTGCGCTGCTTCGGGGCCCTCGGGACGTTCGCCCCGGCCGGCACCGGGCCGGCGATCCCGGGCGAGATGCGGTGGTGGTAGAGCTTGTCGATCGTGCCGAGAACCGAGGACACCTGGCCTTCTCGCATGATCCGCACCACGTGCCCGCCGCAGTTGTGGCAGGTCGGGTTCGACAGCGGAGAAGGGACCCGCTCGCCCTGGACGGTGTAGATGATGAAGGGCTGGCCCTCGCCGTCGACGTGGTGCTCGATCTCGTAGCCCTGCTCCCAGCCGTAGCCGCACTTCATGCACGCGAAGGAGTAGGCCTCGTGCACGGTGTGCACACCAGGCTTCGGCAGGGAGACGGGTACGGCCACTGCGGGCGCGGGTACGGGTGCCGAGGTGTCTGCGATCTCACTCATGCCAGCTCCTCTTGTTCCACTGGTGCCATTGCCAGTGGACGCCTCTTCGGGCAGGAGCGCATCAGGCCCTGTCGACTGTTGGACGGCCTTTGGGCGACTCATGTCCCAAAGCGCCCGGTGCGCGGTCTGAGCTTTGCTTTTCAGGTTAGCCCTTTACCGTCTTACAGCACCTTTTGAGCCGCATTCTTTGCCGCGACGACCGCGTCGAAGACCTCCCGCTTGGGTACTCCGGCCTCGGCCGCGACCGCCGCGATGGCTTCTTTTCGCCGCTCCCCGGCCTCCTCGCGCACGCGCACCCTGCGCACCAGCTCCTCGGCGTCCACATCGCCGGGCCGGGCCGCCGGTGCGCCCTCCACGACGACGGTGATCTCGCCGCGCACGCCCTCGGCGGCCCAGGCCGCCAGCTCGCCGAGCCCGCCGCGCTTGACCTCTTCGTACGTCTTGGTCAGCTCGCGGCACACGGCGGCCCGCCGCTCGGCGCCGAAGACCTCGGCCATCGCGGCGAGCGTGTCGTCGAGCCGGTGCGGGGCCTCGAAGTAGACGAGCGTACGGCGCTCGCCCTCGACCTCGCGGAGCCGGCCGAGGCGCTCGCCCGCCTTGCGCGGCAGGAACCCCTCGAAGCAGAAGCGGTCGACCGGCAGCCCCGACAGGGCGAGCGCGGTGAGCACCGCGGACGGCCCGGGCACGGCGGTGACCTTGATGTCCTTCTCGACGGCGGCGGCGACCAGGCGGTAGCCGGGGTCGGAGACGGACGGCATGCCGGCGTCGGTCACCAGCAGCACCCGCTTGCCCTGCTCCAGCGCCTCCACCAGCTCCGGGGTGCGCGCCGATTCGTTGCCCTCGAAGTACGAGACGACGCGCCCGGTGGTGTGCACGCCGAGCCCCTGGGTCAGCCGGCGCAGCCGCCGGGTGTCCTCGGCGGCGACCACGTCGGCCCGCTCCAGCTCGGTCGCGAGCCGCGGCGGGGCGTCGGCGAGATCGCCGATCGGGGTGCCGGCGAGCACGAGCACGCCCGCGGAGCCCGCGGAGGTGGAGGTCGAGGAGGGGGTTTCGGAGCCGGAGGGCTGGTCAGTCGTCACCCGCCCATCCTCTCAGCCGTCCCGCCCGGCACACGTCATCCGTCCCACCCGGCACACGCACCGAGGGTCCCCGGCACTGGGGTTCCCACAGGTGCGTTCCCTACGATGACCCGGTGACCAGTACCGCGACGCCGCCGCCCAGCCCCGCGGGGGCCCCGCCCGCCCCTCCGGCGGGGCGCGTAGACCAGCCCTCCACCTGGCTGCGCCGCCTGCGCAGCTTCGGCTACGCGCCGCCCGCCGACGCCCGGCGCCAGGGCTCCGGGCGCGCGGACGCCCCGAGTCCGGACGTCCGCGCCCGCCTGGTGCCCCCGTACGCCCGCCCCTCCGCGCAGTTGTGGACGGCGCTCGGCATCCCGCTCTCCGCGGCGGGCACCTGGCAGCGCGTGCTGGCGTGGGCGGGGCCGCTGCTGGTGGCGCTGGTGGCCGGGGTGCTGCGCTTCGTACACCTGGGCAGCCCGAAGGCGGTGATATTCGACGAGACGTACTACGCCAAGGACGCCTGGGCCACCATCCGGCAGGGCTACGAGGCGAGCTGGCCCAAGGACATCGACAAGTCGATCCTCGCCAACCCCGAAGGGGTCTCCCTCCCGCTGGACCCCGGTTACGTGGTGCACCCGCCGGTCGGCAAGTGGGTCATCGGGCTCGGCGAGTGGATGTTCGGCTTCACGCCGTTCGGCTGGCGGTTCATGACGGCGGTGCTCGGCACCCTGTCGGTGCTGATGCTGTGCCGGATCGGGCGCCGCCTGTTCCGCTCCACCTTCCTGGGATGCCTGGCGGGCGCGCTGCTCGCGGTGGACGGCCTGCACCTGGTGATGAGCCGCACGGCCCTCCTCGACCTCGTCCTCATGTTCTTCGTCCTGGCCGCCTTCGGGGCGCTGCTCATCGACCGGGACCGGGCGCGGGCCAGACTCGCGGACGCGCTCCCGGTGGACGACGAGGGGCGCACCCGCCCGGACGTCACCGTCGCGGAAACGCTGCGCCTGGGCTGGCGCCCGTACCGGATCCTGGCGGGCGTCTGCCTGGGCCTGGCGTTCGGCACGAAGTGGAACGGCCTCATCGTGCTGGCGTTCTTCGGCGTGCTGACCGTCCTGTGGGACGCGGCCGCGCGCCGCACCGCCGGAGCGGGCGCCCCGTACGCGGCGATGCTGCGCCGCGACGCGCTGCCGGGCTTCCTGTCGACGGTGCCGGTGGCGATCGCGGTGTACCTGGCCTCGTGGGCCGGCTGGATCCTCTCCCCCGACAACGGCAAGGGCGGTTACTTCCGCGACTGGGCCGCCAAGAACGACCAGCACAGCTCGCTGTCGTTCCTGCCGGAGTGGCTGCGCAGCCTGTGGCACTACGAGACGGAGGTCTACGCGTTCCACGTGGGCCTGACCTCGGGCCACACCTACCAGTCGAACCCGTGGAGCTGGCTGGTCCTGGGCCGGCCCGTCTCCTATTTCTACGAGTCCCCCGACCCGGGGACGGACGGCTGCCCGGCGACGGAGGCGGGCAAGTGCGCCCGCGAGGTGCTGGCCCTGGGCACCCCGCTGCTGTGGTGGGCGGGCTGCTTCGCGCTGTTGTACGTGCTGTGGCGGTGGTTCTTCCGCCGTGACTGGCGGGCGGGCGCGATCGCGTGCGCACTGGCCGCGGGCCTGCTGCCCTGGTTCAACTACCAGGAGCGGACCATCTTCTTCTTCTACGCGGTGGTCTTCGTCCCGTACCTGTGCCTGGCGGTGGCGATGATGATCGGCGCCCTGCTGGGCCCGTCGGGCTCTTCGGAACGCAGACGCGCCCTGGGCGCGATCGCGGCGGGCGTGCTGGTCCTCCTCATCATCTGGAACTTCATCTACTTCTGGCCGATCTACACGGGCGAGACCTTGCCCATGGACTCCTGGCGCGGCCGCATGTGGCTGGACACCTGGGTCTAGAGCCCGCCCGCGCCGAGCACGGCCCGTCACCGCTCGCGGGGGGTGGCGGGCCGTGCCCGTGCTGGACGGAGGAGGTGAAGCCTATACGACGGCTGCTCGACCTCGCTCTCGCCACGGCGGCCCTGGCCGGCGCAAGCGCCCTCGGTACCGCGACGGCGCAGGCGGCGGCGTCACCGACCATCACGTCCGCGGACTGCACGGCCCAGGGCGGAACGGTCAGGAACATCCCTTACGGCGCAACGGTCTGCGTGCTCCCCGACGGAACGCAGGTGAGGGTCGACTGACCGGCCGCGGTGTTCCGGTCTGGTAACAAGCTGTACGCGTTCGGTTTGCACAGCGTAAGGTCCGCACCAGAGGTTCTTTGAACATGTTCAGAGAACGCGGGGATCTGGGGAGGAACGTACGTGAACGGGGCGGCGAAAGGTGCCATCGTCGGCGGGGTGTTCCTCGCAATGCTCGGCGGCGCCGGGTACGGGGTGTACGCGCTGGTCGGAGACGGCGGCGACGACGGCAAGGGCGGTGACACCGCCATCCGGGCCGAGAAGGGCGGCGGGCCCGTCACGGACAAGGAGGCCGCGCAGACCGCGAAGGCCTTCCTCACGGCATGGGCGGCCGGGGACGCGCGGGCCGCGGCGGAGCTGACGAACAACGTGCAGGCCGCGCAGACCGCCGTGGCCGACTACCGGGCCAAGGCGTACGTGTCCAAGGCGGTGATCACTCCGGGGACGCAGGCGGGCACGACCATCCCGTTCGCCGTCGCCGCGGAGATCACGTACGAGGGCGCCACCAAGCCGCTCGCCTACGAGTCCAAGCTGACCGTCGTACGGGGGCTGACCAGCGGGAAGCCGCTCGTCGACTGGCAGCCCTCGGTGATCCACCCGCAGCTGCAGAAGGACGAGAAGCTGCGCGCGGGCGCTCCCGCGGCCCCGCCGGTCAAGGCCGTGGACCGGAGCGGTGAGGAGCTCAGCGCCGAGAAGTACCCCTCGCTGCGGCCGGTCCTCGACCAGCTGCGCCAGACGTACGGCGGCAAGACCGGCGGCAAGACGGGGGCCGAGCTGTGGATCGAGCCGGCCGTCCAGGACGCGCCGAAGCGGACCCTGCTCACGCTGGTGGAAGGGGAGCCGAGCACGCTGAAGACGTACCTGGACGTGAAGGTCCAGGCGGCGGCCGAGAAGGCCGTCGCCAAGTACCCGGAGTCCTCGGTGGTCGCGGTCCAGCCGAGCAACGGGCACGTCCTGGCCGTCGCCAACAACCGCAAGGACGGCTTCAACGCGGCGACGGAGGGGCGGCGGGCCCCCGGCTCGACGATGAAGATCGTGACGGCGGCGATGCTGATCGACCGGGGCAAGGCGGCGGCCGACCAGCCGGCGGAGTGCACCAAGGACGCCTCCTGGGGCGGTCGTACGTTCCACAACCTGGACAACTTCGAGCTGCCGGGCGCGAACTTCGCGACCAGCTTCGCCAAGTCCTGCAACACCGCCTTCATCAAGCAGATCGACAACGTCGACGACGACTCGGCGCTGGCGAAGGAGGCCCGTGAGGTCTTCGGCCTCGGGCTGGACAACTGGAAGACGGGCATCCGGTCGGCCGACGGCCAGGTGCCGGAGGCGAAGGGCGCGGAGGCGGCCGCCGAGTACATCGGGCAGGGCCGGATCACCATGAACCCGCTGAACGTCGCCTCGTTCACGGCCACCGCGCGCAGCGGGGTCTTCCACCAGCCGCTGCTCGTCTCGCCGGAGCTGGACGGGCGGCCGATCGCGCAGGCGGGACGGCAGATGAAGCCGTCGGTCCAGCAGCAGCTGGTGCGGATGATGAAGCAGACGGCGAGCAGCGGCACGGCGGCGAAGACGATGGCAGCGGTCGGCGGCTCCGACAAGGGCGCGAAGACCGGATCGGCGGAGGTCGACGGCGCGGGCAGCCCGGACAGCTGGTTCACGGGCTACAGCGGCGACGTGGCCGCGGCGGCGATGGTCGAGGCGGGCGGCCACGGCGCCGACGCGGCCGGCCCGATCGTGGCCTCGGTGCTGTCCGGGTCCTGACGCCGGGTCCCGGCGGGCAACGGCAGGGCGGGCAACGGCACGGCGGAACAGCGTGGCGTGAGCCGGAGGCGGGGCGCTAGCGTGCCCGCATGACGACCGGTACCCACCCCCGTTTCGCGCAGGCCCTCGCCGAGCTGGGGCTCGACGTGGGCGTACGCACCTTCCCCGACGGCACGAGGACCGCCGCCGACGCGGCCGCGGCGATCGGCTGCGAGCTCGGCCAGATCGCGAAGTCGCTGGTCTTCGCGGCGGACGGGGTTCCGGTGGTGGTCCTGATGGACGGGGCCTCACGGGTCGATGTGGAGGCGGTCCGCCGGGAGCTCGGGGCGCGGGAGGTCACCCGGGCGGACGCCGCGCTGGTCCGGGAGACCACCGGCTACGCGATCGGCGGCGTGCCTCCCTTCGGGCACCGCACCCGGACCCGGGTCCTGGCGGACCGCTCGCTGCTGGCCCACGAGGTGGTCTGGGCCGCGGCGGGAACCCCGCACTCGGTGTTCCCGATGCCCCCGCGGGAGCTGATCGCCCACGCCGGTGCCGCCCTGACCGACGTACGCGAGCGCTGACGGTCCGGCGGCCCCCGGACGGGGCGTCCGGCCGTCGGGCTGTCGGATCGCCGGGCGCCGCGTGGCGGCGCCACCGGGTCACAGGGAGCTGCGCACCGCCCGGATCAGGGCCTGGGCCCGGGGATCGGCGGTGACCGACTTCGCGTGCGCGTTCGTCACGTACCCGAACGCCACCCCGGACTCCGGATCCGCGAAGCCCAGCGATCCACCCCGCCCCGGGTGCCCGAACGAGCCCGCCGACAGCAGCGGCGACGCCGGACTGTGCAGCATGTACCCCGGCCCGAAGCGCGTGTTGACCACCAGCACCCGGTCCGGCCCGGCCGACAGCTCCGTACCCGCCAGCCTGCGCGTGTCGGGGGTGAACAGCCCCGCGCCGTCCTCCGTGTCCCCCAGCAGCACCGCGTACACGCCAGCCAGGCCCCGCGCGGTGCCGATGCCCGCCGAAGCCGGGAGCTCGGCCGCCCGGAACTCCGGGGCGTTCTCGTCCGGCAGCGGCGTGATCGCCGCGAAGGCGCGCCGGGTCAGCGAGGAGGGGTCCTCCCACGCCTGCGAAACGTTCCTGCGCGGCCGCGTCCTGAGTCCGCCCGCCGTCTCCGCAGGCGGCTCCACCGGCCCCACCCGGCCCACCCGCCCTGCCTCCTCGGCCGGCAGGCCTATCCAGAACTCCAGCCCCCGCGGCCCCGTGACCTCCTGCGCCAGCCACTGGCCCAGCGAGGCGCCGGTCACCTGCAGCACCAGCTCCGACAGCAGCCAGCTGTACGTCTGCGCGTGGTAGCCGTGCGCGGAACCCGGCTCCCAGAAGGCCCGCTGCCCGGCGACCGCACGGGCCCCCGAGACCCCGTCCACCGCCTGCGCGGGCGTCAGCGGGACGTCCAGCGCCGGCACTCCCGCCCGGTGTGCGAGCAGGTCCCGGACCAGCGTCCGCTCCTTGCCGCCCGCCTTGAACTCCGGCCAGTACGCCCCCACCGGCGCGTCCAGGTCCAGCAGCCCCCGCTGGTGCAGCAGCAGCGGGACGACGGCGGCCACGCCCTTGGTCGCCGAGCGCACCACCTGCGCGGTGCCGGCGGCCCAGGGCTCCGCGCCGGGAACCCCGGCGCCGTCGGCACTCCCGGCGCCCCCGGCGACGTCCTTGGGGCCCGCCCACAGGTCGACGGCCTTCCGGCCGTCCCGGTACACGGCCACCGCCGCGCCCCGGTCCCCGAGCACCTCGAAGTTGCGTACGAAAGCGTCCCGGACGGCCTCGAAGCCCTCGGCCACGGTCCCGTTGACGTCCACGTCCCTGCTCCTCGTTCACCGCGGGTGCCGCTTGGTCGGTCCGCCCCGAAGAGTCCAACACGGACCGGCTCCGTCTCCTTCCCCGGGGCCGGTCAGTGCGAGGGCCGCGCCAAGGAGGGCGTGCGCGGGTCGAACCCGAACGGCAGCTCCAACCGGTGCGCCCGCATCAGCTCCTCGTCGCACATCAGGTCCTGCGTGCGCCCGTCGGCCGCGATGACCCCCTCGCTCAGGATCACCGACCGCGGGCACAGCTCCAGCGCGTACGGCAGGTCGTGGGTCACCATCAGCACCGTCACGTCCAGCGAGCGCAGGATGTCGGCGAGCTCCCGCCGCGAGGCCGGGTCCAGATTGGAGGAGGGCTCGTCCAGGACCAGGATCTCCGGCCGCATGGCCAGTACGGTCGCCACCGCGACCCGGCGGCGCTGCCCGAACGACAGGTGGTGCGGCGGCCGGTCCGCGAAGGACTCCATGCCGACCTGCTCCAGCGCCTCGCGGACCCGCGCCTCCAGCTCCGCGCCGCGCATCCCGGCGGCCGCCGGGCCGAAGGCCACGTCCTCGCGCACGGTCGGCATGAACAGCTGGTCGTCGGGGTCCTGGAAGACGATGCCGACCCGGCGCCGGATCTCGGCGAAATTCCGCTTGTCCACCGGCAGCCCGGCCACCGTCACGGTGCCGACCCCGCCGCCGAGGATGCCGTTGAGGTGCAGCACCAGCGTGGTCTTGCCGGCGCCGTTCGGGCCGAGCAGGGCGACCCGCTCGCCCTGTCCGACGGTCAGGTCCACGCCGAAGAGGGCCTGGTGCCCGTCCGGATAGGCGTACGCGAGGCCGCAGACCTCGAGGGAGGCGGGAGAGGCAGGGGCAGCCGGAGAGGGAGTCACAGGGTCCATCCCATCAGACAGACGGCGAGGGCCGCCGCCGGGAGTACGGCCGCGTACGCCCACTGGGCGCGCGTGGCGACGACTTCGTCGATCACCGGCATCGAGCCGGCGTAGCCGCGGCTGACCATCGCGAGGTGGACCCGCTCACCACGCTCGTACGAGCGGATGAACAGCGCCCCGGCGGTCTTGGCCAGCACCCCCCAGTGCCGGATCCCGCTGGCCTCGAACCCGCGCGAGCGGCGCGCGATCGACATCCGGCGCAGCTCGTCGGTGATCACGTCGCCGTACCGGATCATGAAGGAGGCGATCTGCACCAGCAGCGGCGGCAGCTTCAGCCGCTGGAGCCCGAGCAGCAGCGCGCGCAGCTCGGTGGTCGAGGCGAGCAGGACCGACGCGGCGACCCCCAGCGTGCCCTTGGCCAGTACGTTCCAGGCGCCCCACAGGCCCGAGACGCTGAGGGACATGCCGAGGACCTCCACCCGCTCGCCCTGCGCCACGAACGGCATGAGCACGGCGAAGGCCACGAACGGGACCTCGATCAGCAGCCGCCGCAGCAGGAACCCGGCCGGGATCCGGGCCGCGGCCGCGACCGCCGCGATGAGGACGGCGTACAGCCCGAAGGCCCACACCGCCTCGCGCGGTGTGGAGACGACGACCAGGACGAAGGCGAAGGCCGCGGCCAGTTTGCAGTGCGGCGGCAGCGCGTGGATCGGCGAGTGGCCGTGCCGGTAGAGCTTGTGGGCGTGGCCCGCGCCCATCTCAGACCGCCGTGGACGCGGTCGAGGCGGCCGTCAGGTCCTCCGCGCGCCGGCGGCGCACGGTCCAGAAGATCCCGGTGCCGACGGCGACGGTCGCGCCCACGCCGATGACGCCGGCGAGGCCGCCGGAGAGACGGGCGTCGTCGACGTCCTTGACGCTGTAGTCGGCGAGCGGGGAGTCGGCGCCGGCGTGCTCCTTCACGTTCTGGTCGATGCCCTTGTCGGCTGCGACCTTCTCCAGGCCGTCGGGGCTGGTGGAGGCGTAGAAGGAGACGAACCCGGCCAGGACGAGGGCGGTGATCAGACCGGTGACCCAGACGGGCTTCGTGGACCGCGCGGTGGCGGGGACGGCGGCCGGGGCGGCGGCGGGGGCGTCGACCAGCTCGCCGCCGACCCGCAGCTTCAGCGGCGCGGCCAGCCCGCGCGCCCCGTGCACCAGGTCGGGCCGTACGGCCAGTACGGCGCCCACGGTCGCGGCGGTGATCACGGCCTCGCCGATGCCGATCAGCACGTGCACGCCGACCATGGCGGTGAACACCTTGCCGAGCGGGACGTCGGTGGTCCCTCCGAGGCCGTACAGGAGGGTGAACATGACGGCCGCGCCGGGCACCGAGAGCAGTGCTCCGGCGAAGGCGGCGACGGTGACCGAGCGGCGGGTGTCGGGCAGGAGCTTCAGCAGCCCGCGGAAGACGGCGTACGCGACGACCACGGTCACCACGGCCATGTTCATGACGTTGACGCCGAGGGCGGTCAGCCCGCCGTCGGCGAACAGGACGCCCTGCATGAGCAGCACCACGGACACGCACAGCACACCCGTGTAGGGGCCCACGAGGATCGCGGCGAGCGCCCCGCCCAGCAGGTGTCCGCTGGTGCCGGCGGCGACCGGGAAGTTCAGCATCTGGACGGCGAAGATGAAGGCGGCGACGAGCCCGGCCAGTGGCGCGGCCCGCTCGTCGAGCTCCCGGCGGGCGCCGCGGAGGCTGACGCCCACCGCGCCCGCGGCGGCGACACCTGAGGCGATGGAGACGGGGGCGTCGATGAAGCCGTCGGGCACATGCATGGGGCTGCTCCGCTTCCTGCGGTCTTTGAGCTGACAAAATCTTTAACCGTTTAAGAATAGTGCCCACTTGCAAATGATTGGCAAGAGCGTCGGCTGCACAAATACCTCCGCGCGGATTCGTGGGAATGTGCGAGGCTGGGGGCAATACGGACTCATATGTTCCGATTTGAGGAGTCTTGTCGTGTCAGCCACCGCCGAGAATCCCCCCGCGGCCGCCGTCGCCACCGCCGTCGCCACCGCCGTCGTCGCCTCCGTCGAGGACCGCGTCACCGCCCGCGTGATCAGCGACGACCCGCTCTTCCGGAAGATCCCGGTCGCCCTGCGCTTCGCCCCCGCGGAGCCGCTCGCCGTACGGATCGTCTTCCCCGCCGGGCTCTCCCCCGAGGGCACCGAGAACGAGTGGGTCTTCCCCCGGGCGCTCCTCGAAGCGGGCCTGCAGGCCCCGACCGGCACCGGCGACGTACGCGTGTGGCCCTGCGGCCGCGTCCAGGCGGTCGTCGAGTTCCACTCCCCCGAAGGCGTCGCGGTGATCCAGTTCGACATCGCCGCGCTCCGCCGCTTCCTGCGCCGTACGAACGCCGCCGTCACCCGGCAGGCGTAACGGGCCCGGACGGAACGGGAGCGGTTCGGAACGCGAGCGGTTCGGAACGGGACCAGCCTCAAACGGGACCGGCCCCGCACCTGGTGATCAGGTGCGGGGCCGGCCTTGCGGACATCGCGGGTCAGGCGTTGACCAGCTCGCGGTCCTTGTCCGGGCCGTCCGAGGACCCGGCGGAGCCTTCGAGGTGCTTGCGCAGGCTCTCGCCCTCCACGTCCACGTTGGGCAGCAGCCGGTCCAGCCAGCGCGGCAGCCACCAGGCCTTGTGGCCGAGCAGCGCGAGCACCGCCGGGACGATCGCCATGCGGACGACGAAGGCGTCGAAGAGGACGGCGATCGCGAGGCCGAAGCCGATCATCTTGATCATCTGCTCGCTGGCGCCGATGAAGCCCGAGAACACCGCGATCATGATGACGGCGGCCGCCACGACCACCCGTGCGCTGTACTGGAAGCCGGTCACGACGGCCTGGCCCGGGCGCTCGCCGTGGACGTACGCCTCACGCATCCGGGTGACGAGGAAGACCTCGTAGTCCATGGCCAGGCCGAAGACGACGCCCACCATGAAGATCGGCATCATGCTCATGATCGGACCGGTCTGCTCCACCCCGAAGAGCGAGCCGAGCCAGCCCCACTGGAAGACCGCGACGACCGCGCCGAGGGCGGCGACCACCGAGAGCAGGAAGCCGAGGGCCGCCTTGAGCGGAACCAGGATGGAGCGGAAGACCACCATCAGCAGCAGGAAGGCGAGGCCGACCACGAGCGCCAGGTAGGGCAGCAGCGCGTCGTTCATCTTCTGCGAGAAGTCGATGTTCATCGCGGTCGCGCCGGTGACGAGGACGTCCTCGCCGCTGCCGTCGCGGATCGTGTGGACCAGGTTCTCGGTCTCCACCGAGGACGGGCGGTCCTTCGGGAAGACCGTGATCACCGCGGCGTCGCCGTCCTTGTTCAGGGTCGGCGGGGTGACCACGGCGACGCCCTCCAGGCCCTTGATCCGGTCGACCGTCTCGTCGGCGAGCTTCTTGTCGCCGTCGACGACCACCATCAGCGGGCCGTTGAAGCCCGGGCCGAAGCCCTCCGACAGCAGGTCGTACGCCTTGCGCTGGGTGGTGGAGACCGGCTGGGCGCCGTCGTCCGGCAGGCCCATCTCCAGCTTGCTCGCCGGGATGGCGATGGCGCCGAGGCCGATGACGCCGACGAGCAGCACCATGACCGGGCGGCGCAGGACGAAGCGGGCCCAGCGGGTGCCGCCGTTGGCCTTGGGCTCGGCGCCGGCCGGCTTGCCCTTGCCGAACAGCTTGCTCTTCGTACCCGCCGGGAGGACCTTCTTGCCCGCGAAGCCCAGGATGGCCGGGACCAGCGTCAGCGCGACGAGGACGGCGATGACCACGGTGCCCGCGGCCGCGAAGCCCATCTTGGTCAGCATCGGGATGTTGACGACGGCCAGGCCCACGAGGGCGATGACCACGGTGAGACCGGCGAAGACGACGGCGGAGCCGGCGGTTCCGACGGCCCGGCCGGCGGCCTCGTCCCGCGCCCGGCCCTCGGCGAGCTCCACGCGGTAGCGGGAGACGATGAAGAGGGCGTAGTCGATGCCGACCGCGAGGCCGATCATCATCGCGAGGGTGGAGGTGGTGGAGCCGAGGTCCAGCACGTTGGCGAGGGCGGTGATGGAGGAGACGCCGATGCCCACGCCGATGATCGCGGTCAGCAGCGGCAGCCCGGCCGCGACCAGCGAGCCGAAGGTGATGACCAGCACGATCGCCGCGATCAGGATGCCGACGATCTCGCCGGAGCCCGTCTCGGGGGCCGTCATCAGGGCGTCGCCGCCGATCTCGACGGTGAGCCCGGCGGCCTTGGCCGCGGTGCCGGACTCCTTGAGCGCGTCGCGCGTCTCGTCCTTCAGCTCCATGCCGCTGACGGTGTACTTGACGCTCACGTACGCGGTGGAGCCGTCCTGGCTCACCGCCTGCGCCTGGTACGGGTCGGCGACCGAGGCGACCTGGGCCTTGCCCGGTCCGCCCTTCAGGTCGGAGACGATCTTCTCGACCTGGGTCTTGTTCTTCTCGTCGTTGACCGAGGAGCCTGCGGGCGCCTTGACGACGATGCGGGCGGTGGCGCCGTCGGCGGCCATGCCCGGGAACTTCTTGTCGAGCACGTCGAAGGCCTTCTGGGCCTCCGTGCCGGGTATCGAGAACGAGCCGGAGGTGGGTGCGGACGCCGTCGCCGCGCCGAAGCCGGCGGCGAACAGCAGTGCCACCCAGAGCAGGGCGACGAGGCCTCGGCGCCGGAAGGCGCCCCTGCCGAGTCGGTAGAGGAAGGTAGCCACGGAGGCGGTTCTCCCGTTCAGGTCGTGGTGGATCCGGGACGGATCAGGGCGTGGAGAGCCGGCCCGACGACGAGAGCGGCGTGTCAGGAGCAGCAGGAACGAGTCGCGGGGACTCAGACGCCGAGGGCGGGGAAGACCACGGAGTCGATGAAGTCGGCAAGGAACGCCTGGTCCACGGACCGGTCCTCCATCAGCGGCAAGGCGATGAAGGCGCCGATCAGCATGTGCGGCACGAAACGGATCGCGGGACAGTCCGGGGCGATCTCGCCCCGCTCCACTCCGCGTCGCAGGATCTCGTCGAGTCCGGAGATCTCCGGCTCCATGAGCAGCCTGCGCAGTGCCTGGTGCAGTTCGGGGCTCGTGTGCACGGCGTGGGCGAGGCCCCGCAGCAGTGCGGTGTCCTTCGCCATCTGCGCGTTGTCGGAGAGCTCGACCATGCGGTGGAAGTCGCCGCGCAGCGTGCCCGTGTCGATCTCCCGGAGGGAGGTCGGCTGGGTGCACCGCAGGGCCTTGGCGACCAGCTCGGGCTTGCTCCCCCACTGGCGGTAGAGGGTGGCCTTGCTGGACTTGGTACGGGCGGCGACCGCGTCCATGGTCAGCGCCTCGTAGCCGACCTCGCGGAGGAGGTCGAGGACCGCCTCGTGGAGCTCGGCTTCCCGCTCGGGGGTGATCCGGCTGCGCCGCGACGAGACCTCTGGTGAGACTTCTTCGGGCATCTCCGTACCTCCCATCCGAACGAAACTGTTTCGTACACCGATGACGATACCCCTGCCGCCAACGAAACGAAACCGTTCCGTTTCGTTTCGGCGCGTGGCGTGGGTCACCTGTCACGGGCATGGCTCACCTGTACGAGTTGCCAGGCCCCCCTGGCGCGGAAAGCATTGTGGGGTGAGTCACGACGGCGCGTACCTCCGCTTCCCGCACCTCCACGACGATCTGCTGTGCTTCGCGACCGAGGACGACCTCTGGGTCGCCCCGCTGGTCCCCGCAGGCGAGGCCCCCGGCCGGGCCTGGCGGATCACCGTCGACCGGACCAGGGTCGGCCACCCCCGGTTCTCCCCCGACGGCCGGCACATCGCCTTCACGAACTGGCGCAGCCTCGATCCCGAGATCCACCTCGCCCCGGTGGCCGGCGGCCCGGCCCGCCAGCTCACCTACTGGGGCGCCACCGACACCCGGGTCTGCGGCTGGACCCCTCCCGACAAGGACGGCCGCAGCGACATCCTCGCCGTCTCCTCGCACGGGCAGCCCTTCTCGTACTACGCCTGGGCCTACAGCGTGCCGACCGACGGCTCGCCCGGCGGCAAGCTCCCCTGGGGGCCGGTCTCCGACATCGCCGTCCACGAGGAACCGGGGGGCGAGCGGCGCACCCTGCTGCTGACCGGCAAACCCCCGCACGAGCCCGCCGCCTGGAAGCGCTACCGCGGCGGCGCCACCGGCCGCCTGTGGCTGCACGGCGAGCGGCTGATGGAACACATCGAGGGCCACCTCGACGCCCCGATGTTCGTCGGCGGCCGGATCGCGTTCCTCTCCGACCACGAGGGCATCGGCAACCTGTACTCCTGCCTGCCCGACGGCACCGACCTGCGCCGGCACACCGACCACGAGGAGTTCTACGCCCGGCACGCCTCCAGCGACGGCTCCCGCGTCGTCTACCAGTGCGGCGGGGACCTCTGGCTCGTCGACTCCCTCGCCCCCGAGGCCGCCCCGCGCCGTCTCGACGTCCTCCTCGGCGGTCCCCGCGCCGGCCGCCGTACGTACCAGGTCCCGGCCGCCAGCCACGTCGACTCGCTCTCCGTCGACGCCACCGGCCGGGCCAGCGCCGTCGTCGTCCGCGGCAGCCTGTACTGGCTCACCCACCGCGACGGGCCCGCCCGGACCATCGCCGACACCCCGGGCGTACGGGTGCGGCTGCCCGAGATGCTCGGCAGCAGCGGGCAGGTCGCGTACGTGACGGACGCGGAGGGCGAGGACGCGATCGAGATCGCCTACCTCCCGCGGGCCTCCGGGGACCGGGAGCCGCGCCGGCTGGCCTCCGGCGAGCTGGGCCGCGTACTGGAGCTGCTCTCCGATCCGGACGGGGAACGGCTCGCGATCGCCTCCAACGACGGGCGGCTGCTGCTCATCGACGCGAGCGAAGAGTCGAACGGCGAGGTCACCGAACTGATCCGGTCCATCAACGGACCCGTCACCGACCTGGCGTTCTCACCCGACGGGGCCTGGCTGACCTGGTCGCACCCGGGCATCGGGCGCTCGCTGCGCCAGATCAAGATGGCCCGGATCTCCGGCCCCGGGCCGCGCTCCGTCGTGGACGTCACCAACGGCCGCTTCGAGGACGAGAATCCGGTCTTCACCCGCGACGGCCGCTATCTGGCCTTCCTGTCCTGGCGCGGTTTCGACCCGGTGTACGACGTGCACACCGGCGACCTGTCCTTCCCGCTGGGCTGCCGCCCGTACCTGGTGCCGCTGTCCTCGGCGACCCCCTCGCCCTTCGCCTTCACCCCCGACGGGCGCCCGGCGGCGGGCGGACTCGACCCGGGCGACGGCGAGTCCACCGAGGGCGAGGGCGCCGTCATGGTGGAGGTGGAGGGGCTGGAGAGCCGCGTCACCCCGTTCCCGGTGACGGCGTCGAAGTACTCGGCCCTCTACCCGGTCAGCGGCGGCGGGCTGGTGTGGCTGCGCTGGCCGATCTCGGGCGCGCTCGGCGAGACCTTCGCCAACCCGACCGACACCAGCGGCAAGCCCACCCTGGAGCACTTCGAGATCACCAAGGCGCGCAAGATCGAACTGGCCTCCGGGCTCGACTGGTTCGCGGTCAGCGGCGACGGCACCCGGCTTGTCGTCTACGACGACGGCGACCTGCGCGCGGTCCCCGCGACCGAGTCCGGGGACAGCGACTCCACCGTCTACCTGGACCTGCGCCGCATCCTGCACGAGGTGGACCCGGCCGCCGAGTGGCGCCAGGCCTTCGAGGAGGCCGGGCGGCTGATCCGCGCGTACTTCTGGGAGCCGGACATGTGCAACATCGACTGGGACGGGGTGCTGCGCCAGTACCGCCCCCTGGTCGAACGGGTCGCCTCGCCCGACGAGTTCGCTGACCTGCTGCGCGAGGTGCTCGGCGAGCTCGGCACCTCGCACGCGTACGTCTCCCCCGCGCGCCGCAACGAGGGACCGCCGCACTACCACCGCCCCATCGGTCTGCTCGGCGCCAACTTCGTGCCGCGCGAGGAGGGCTGGATGCTCGCCCGGATCCTGCCCGGCGAGTCCTCCGACTCCAAGGCCCGCTCCCCGCTCGCCGGCACCGGCATCCGTGAGGGCGCCGTGCTCACCCACATCGACGGGCGGCCGGTGGACCCGGTGGCCGGGCCCTATCCCCTGCTCGCGGCGGCCGGCGGCACCACGGTCGAGCTGACCTTCGTACCCCCCGAAGGCGAGGGCCGGGCCCGGCGGGTGGCGATCGTGCCGCTGATCGACGAGCGGCCGCTGCGCTACCAGGACTGGGTGTCCAAGCGGCGCGCGGTGGTCCGGGAGCTCAGCGGCGGCAAGTGCGGCTACCTGCACATCCCCGACATGGGCGGCTCGGGCTGGGCGCAGTTCAACCGGGACCTGCGGATGGAGATGTCCCGGCCGGCGCTGATCGTGGACGTGCGCGGCAACGCGGGCGGGCACATCAGCGAGCTGGTGGTGGAGAAGCTGACCCGCTCGATCCTCGGCTGGGACCTGACGCGCAACGCCCAGCCGGTCAGTTACGCCTCCAACGCGCCCCGCGGTCCGATCGTGGCCCTGGCCGACGAGGCGACCTCGTCGGACGGGGACATGATCACTGCGGCCTTCAGGCTGCTCGGGCTCGGCCCGGTGGTCGGCCAGCGCACCTGGGGCGGGGTGGTCGGGATGACCGGCCGGCACACCCTGGGCGACGGCACCGTGATCACCGTGCCGATGAACGCCGCCTGGTTCCCGGAGTACGGCTGGTCGGTGGAGAACCACGGCGTGGAACCGGACCTGGCGATCCTGCGGACCCCGCTCGACTGGGCGGAGGGGCGGCACGCACAGCTGGACGACGCCGTGTTCCTGGCGGTGGAGCTGCTGGAGCAGGAGCCGGCCGCGGTGCCGCCCGGATACGCGGACGTACCGGACCTGAAGCGTCCGAAGCTGCCGCCGCGGCCGTAGGGCGGGAACACGCGGAGAAGGGGCGCGGCCTGTGCACCCGCACGGGCCGCGCCCCTTGCGCCACGAACTCCGGGCGTCAGAAGTCCCAGTTGTCGTCGAGCTCGTCGTGGACCTTTTCCTTCTTCTTCTTGGCCGGCTCGGAGGCGTGCGCACCGCGCTCGGACGCCTCGTCCTTCGCGCCCTGCCGGGCCGCCTTGGCCTTGTCCTCGAGCTCTTGCGCCTTGTCCTGGAACTGGTCTTTGATGCCCATGCTGTTCACTCCTGGAGGGGTGTAGGGGACCGGGCTGCGACCAGATTTGCACGAGGGGACAGAGCTCGCATTTCGATCAATGACGCTCCGTGCCCAGCGCCCGCTCCTTCTCGTCGGCGGCGCCTCCGGCGCCCACCAGCCCCCGGGAGACGCTCGTCAGCCTGGGCTCGAAGCGCTTCATCTCCCGCTGCCCGACCGTCGCGATGATCCCGGGCAGGTAGCCGCGCACGCCCTGCATCCCGCGCAGCCACCACTGGGCGTACACGTGCGGCGAGCGCCGCTCGATGCCGGCGACGATCCGGTCCACGGCCGGGCCCAGCGGGTACGTGCGGTTCGACGGCCACGGCAGCCGTTGGCGCAGCGCCCGCATGACCTCGTCCTGGTCGGCGCCGCGCACCATGTCGGTGTCGGTCCAGGAGAGGTAGCCGACGCCCACCTTGACGCCCTTGTGGCCGACCTCGGCGCGCAGGCAGTGCGCGAAGGCCTCGACGCCGGACTTGGAGGCGCAGTACGCGCTCATCATCGGCGCCGGCGTGATCGCGGCGAGCGAGGCGATCTGGAGGAAGTAGCCGCGGCTCTCGGCCAGTACGGGGAGGAAGGCGCGGGCGGTGACGGCGCCGCCGATCAGGTTCACCTCGATCACCCGGCGCCAGGCCTCGGGATCCGATTCGGCGAACGGCCCGCCGGCGGCCACGCCCGCGTTGGCGACGACGATGTCGACCTTGCCGAAGCGCTGCTTGACCTCCTGCGCGACGCGGGCCATGGCCTCGTGGTCGGTGACGTCGGCGTGCCAGTGCCCGCTGTCGGTGTGCAGCCGCTCGGAGACCTCCTTGAGGGCCTCCGGCTCCAGCCCCACCAGCGCCACCTTCGCGCCGCGCGCGGACAGCTTGCGGGCGAGGAGCTCGCCGACCCCGCGTGCCGCGCCGGTGACGACGGCGACCTGGCCTTCCAGACTCCTGCTCGCGCTCACGGCGTCTTCTCCTTCAGGTTCTTCGCGTGCTTCGGGTGCTTCGGGTGCTTCACGTGGACGGTCAGCTCGCGTACGGCGTCGGTGACGGCCTCGGGGGCCTCGATCGGGGTCATGTGCCCCATGCCGGTCAGCTCGGTCAGCCCCACGCAGTGCGGCAGCGCCGCGGCCAGCCCGCGGGCGTGCACGATCGGGGTGAGCCGGTCGTTCTTGCCGCCGATCACGGCGGTGGGCACGGTGAGCTCCGCGAGGTTCGCCTCCAGGTCCAGCCCGGCCAGCACCTCGGACCAGGCGTGCCGCACGCCGGTGGGGCAGGCGTGGACGATACGGGCGCAGGCCTCGACCTTGTCGGGCGCGGACCCGGGTCCCATGGTGGCGTACTTCAGCACCCGCTTGGCGACCGGCGTGACGGGCCCGAGGGGGGCGCGCGCTCCGAGGACCGCGCCGGTGATACGGGTCCGTACGCGTCCCGGGCGCAGGGGCACGACCAGCGCCTCCGCGACCAGCCGGGCGCTGCCGGTGCTGCACAGCAGCGCGGCGGCGGTGTGCTCGGCGAACTCCGGCCGCCCCGCGGCCGCCATGATCGTCATGCCTCCCATGGAGTGCCCGGCGACGACCGCCCGCTCCCCGGGGGCCAGGGTGGCCCCGAGGACCGCCACGAGGTCGTCGGCGAGGGCGTCGGTGCCGTAGCGGGAGGCGGCGGGGCTGCGCCCGTGCCCGCGCTGGTCGTACGCGATGACCCGGTGGTCCCGGGCGAGCTCCCGGATCTGCGCGGCCCAGAAGGCGGTGGAGCAGGTCCAGCCGTGCGCCAGCACCACGGCCGGGGCGCCCTCGTCCCCGTGCTCCTCCACGTGCAGCCGGGCCCCGTCGGCGGAGACCGCGACCAGCTCCCGCCGGGCCGCGGGCGGGGCGTACCGCCCGGAGGTGACGTACGCGGGCCGGCTCATGCCGCGCCCTCCGTGCTTTCGGCGCCGGCGGGGACCCGCTCGGCCTCGGCCTCCCGGAGCCGGATGACCTCGTACTCGGACAGGTCCACGCTCCGCGTCTCCTTCCGGAACTCGCCGGTCGTGCCCGGCCAGACCGTCGTGTTGCGGCCCTGCGCGTCCAGGTACCAGCTGGTGCAGCCGCCCGTGTTCCACACGGTCCGCTCCATGCGGGTCTGGACCTGCCGGTTCCACTGGTTCACGGCCGAGGGCCGGGCCGCGAGCGCGACCTGCCCGCCCAGTACGTTCAGCTGGCGCAGGTAGTCCGCCATGTAGTTCAGCTGTGACTCGATCATGAGGATCATCGAGCTGTTGCCGAGCCCGGTGTTCGGCCCGATGACCGTCATCCAGTTCGGGAACCCGGCCGCCGTCGCCCCGCGCAGCGACTGCATCCCGTCCTTCCAGTGGTCCGCGAGGGTCCGGCCGTCCGCGCCCACCACCCGGTCCGCGATCGGCATGTCCGTGACGTGGAAGCCGGTGCCGAAGACGATCGCGTCGACCTCGGTCTCCGTCCCGTCGGCGGCGACGAGCACCGAGCCCCGGATCTCCTTGAGCCCGGAGGCGACCAGATCCACGTTGGGCCGGGCCAGCGCCGGGTAGTACTCGCTGGAGAGCAGGATCCGCTTGCAGCCGATCCGGTACGAGGGCGTCAGCTTGGCCAGCAGCGCCGGGTCCTTGATCGAGCGCGCCATGTTGGCCTTCGCCAGCGATTCGATGAGCCCGAGCTGGTTCGGCCGCTTGGTGAAGGCGCTGACCTGGAGCTCCCGGATCCCCCACAGCAGCCCCCGGCGGGCCGCCCGGGTGAACGGCAGCTGGCGGTGCAGCCAGCGCTCCGCGCCGCTGATGGCGCGGTCGGTGCGCGGCATCACCCACGGCGGGGTCCGCTGGAACAGCGTGAGCCGCTGCACGTCGGGCGCGATGGCCGGCACGATCTGGATGGCCGAGGCGCCGGTTCCGATCATGGCGACACGCTTGCCGCGCAGGTCGTAGTCGTGGTCCCAGCGCGCGGAGTGGAAGACCTTGCCGGGGAACTCGGCGAGCCCCGGGATCTCCGGCATCTTCGGGTCGGACAGCGGCCCGGTCGCGGACACGACGACGTCGGCGGTGAGCTCGCCGGCCGAGGTCTCGATCTCCCACCTCAGCCGGTCGGCGTCCCAGCGCGCCATCCGGACCTCGGAGTTCAGCCGCAGGTGCGGGCGCAGCCCGAAGGTGTCGGCGACGTGCTCCAGGTACGCGCGGATGGCCGGCTGCCCCGAGAAGGTCCGCGGCCAGTCGGGATTGGGCGCGAAGGAGAAGGAATAGAGGTGGGAGGGTACGTCGCAGGCGCACCCGGGATAGCTGTTGTCCCGCCAGGTCCCGCCCACGGAATCGGCCCGTTCCAGGATGACGAAGTCCGTGATCCCCTCGCGCCGCAGCCGTACGGCCGCGCCCAGTCCGCCGAACCCGGACCCGATCACCGCCACTCGTACGTGCTCGCGCCCACCCATGCCACCGCTCATGCCCGCCGCCTTCCGCAGCCCCACAGCGCAACACTGCCAGCAATCACTGGCACAATCGGAGACTAGAGCAGCTCCGTACTCATGGGTAGAGGTCACGCCCGGAAAGTTACTGTCGGTACGCCATAGGCTGCGCCTGTGGAAGACACGGAAGCGGGGACGACAGTGCGTGAATACCGTACGGAGGAACTGGCCGAGGCGGCCGGCATCCCCGTCCGCACCCTGCGCTTCTACCGCGAGCGCAAGCTCCTCCCGCCGCCGCGCCGCGAGGGCCGGATCGCCTGGTACGACGAGCACCACCTGGCCCGGCTGCGCACCATCGCCGCCCTGCTGGAGCGCGGCCACACCCTCGGCGGCATCGCCGAGCTGACCGCCGCCTTCGAGAACGGGCGCGACGTCGGCCAGCTCGGCGAACTGCTCGGCATCGGCTGGTCCGAGGAGACCCCGGTACGGCTGACGCCCGAGGCCCTCGCCGACTACTTCGAGGGCGAGGTCACCCCGGAGAACCTGGCGGCCTCCCTGGACCTCGGCTACCTCGCCACCGACGGCGACGCGATCGTGCACGTCAGCCGCCGCCTGCTGGACGTCTCCTCGGCGCTGGTCCGCGAAGGCGTCCCGCTCGCAGCGGTGCTGGAGACCGGCCGCCGGGTCCGCGAGCACGCGGACGCGATGGCGGCCCTGTTCACGGAGCTGATC
Source organism: Streptomyces sp. NPDC059355 (assembly GCF_042752335.1). Taxonomy (NCBI): domain Bacteria; kingdom Bacillati; phylum Actinomycetota; class Actinomycetes; order Kitasatosporales; family Streptomycetaceae; genus Streptomyces; species Streptomyces sp. NPDC059355. Next base: position 22,968 of record NZ_JBHYXN010000043.1, read on the forward strand.
TCCGCCCATCTGGCGGAGGAGGCGCTGCCGCGGCTGCGCCCCCTGGCGAAGAGCGTGGTGGTGGCGGAGCTCACCATGGCGATGGACCGCCTCCTCGCCTCGGGGACCGCGCCCGCGACCTCGCCCGCGGCCCCTTCGTCCGCCCCGTCGGGGGCTCAGGACCCCAGTTCGTAGACCACCGTCACGGGCGCGTGGTCGGACCAGCGCTCGGGGTGCGTCTCGGCCCGCTCGACGAACGCCTTCACGGCCTTGGCGGCCAGCCCCGGGGTCGCGACCTGGAGGTCGATGCGCCACCCGGCGTCGTTGTCGAAGGCCCGCCCGCGGTAGGACCACCAGGAGTACGGCCCCTCGGCGTCGGGGTGCAGGCTCCGCACGACGTCCACGTACCCGGCGGTGCCGTACACCTCCCCGAGCCACTCCCGCTCCTCGGGCAGGAAGCCGGCGTTCTTCCGGTTGGTCTTCCAGTTCTTGAGGTCGACCTCGTTGTGGCAGATGTTCCAGTCACCGCAGACGACGACCTCGCGCCCGTCGGCGCCGGCGCGCACCTTCAGCGCCTCCAGGTAGGGCAGGAACTCCCCCATGAACCGGTACTTCTCGTCCTGCTTCTCGGTCCCGGCCTCGCCGGAGGGCAGGTAGAGGCTGGCGACGGTGACACCCGGAAGATCCGCCTCCAGATAGCGCCCGCTCGTGTCGAACTCCTCGCTCCCGAATCCCACCTGCACCCGGTCGGGCTCGCGGCGCGTGTAGAGCGCGACCCCGGCCCGCCCCTTGGCGGCGGCCGGCGCGAACACGGTGTGCCAGCCGTCGGGCCCCCGGACCTCGTCCGGGATCTGCCCCTCCTCGGCCCGCACCTCCTGCAGGCAGACCACGTCGGCGTCCGACCCGGCCAGCCACGGGGAGAAGCCCTTCTTGGCGGCTGCGCGGATCCCATTCACATTCACGGAGGTCACAGTGAGCATCCCCGCACGATAACGGGAGCGTTCCGTGCGATGTTCCGATGTCTCACGGGATAGAGCTCCGCGTCGTGCCGTACGACCACCCGGACGCGCTCAAACTCAACGACCAGGTCCAGCTCCGGTACCAGGTGCTCTACGGCGGTGAGGGGGATGTCACACCCCTCGACCCGGCGATGTTCGCCCCGCCGAAGGGCCTGTACCTGCTGGCGTACGACGCCTCGGGCGCACCCGTGGCCAGCGGCGGCTGGCGCCGCCAGGACGAGAACGACGAGGGCTACTCGGACGGCGACGCCGAGCTCAAGCGCATGTACGTGATCCCCGAGGCCAGGGGCCTGGGCCTGGCCCGCCGCATCCTGGCCGAACTGGAAGCCGACGCCCGCGCCGCGGGCCGCACCCGCATGGTCCTGGAGACGGGAGACCGGCAACCGGAGGCGATAGCCCTCTACTTCTCCTCGGGCTACGCCCTCTCCGCGAAGTTCGGCCATTACCGCGCATACGACTCCAGCCGCTGCATGGCCAAACCGCTCCACTCCTCCTGAGCCGACCGGCTCCGCAACGAACGGATCCCGCCCGGCCTTCCGGCCGGACGGGATCGGCTGCGCCTGTTCCGCGGATTTCCGTCAAACGCCGAGATCCCGCCCGGTCTTTCGACCGGACGGGATCTCATGACGTTCTCGGGGGCTACCCGTGAACTGTCGTTTGTGGACCTGTGGGGATTTGAACCCCAGACCCCCTCGATGCGAACGAGGTGCGCTACCAGACTGCGCCACAGGCCCTTGCGACGTGTGAAACATTAGCATCCCCGCGCTGGTGCTCCAAAACCGATACGGGGAGCGTCCGCGCAGGTCCGGTCACTCGTTCGCGGCGCGGGGGCGGTCGTCGCTCTCGTACTGGTCGAACAGCGGCGTGCGGCCGCGGCCCTGGCCGCGCGGGCGGGCGTTCGGGTGGCCCTTCTGCTCCGGCATCTGGTCCCCCTTACGGTCCGGCTTCGCCTCGGGCTTCGCGGCCGGCGAGGGCTGGGCGCGCAGTCGGGGGTCGGTCGGCTCGGCCGTGCTGGAGCGGGTCGCGCTCCAGGCGTCCGGGGTCACCGGACCGGTGGCGCGCGGGGCGACCGGGGCCGTCACGTACGTCGGCAGCGGGACCGGGACCGGCTCCCAGCTGTCACCGCGGGCGGGGCCGCGTTCGCGCTCGCGCTGCTGGTCCACCCACTCCGCGTGGTCGGTCTGCTCGACCAGCGCGCGCCGTCCGGCCTCCTGCGGGGAGACCGGTGGCGCGGGGTCCGGTTCGGATCCGGCGGCCGCCTCCGGCTCGCGGCGGCGCGGGCGGTTCTCGCGCAGCTGCCGGGCGGCGGCTTCCGCGCGCCGCCGGTCCATCGTGAACTCGTAGCGGCGCCGCTCCTGGACCCGCAGGTGCACGATGTACGCGCTCAGCAGCAGGGCCGGCGCGGCGGGCGCCCAGAGGTAGCCCAGGCCGCCGACCGCGGCGACGATCGCGCCGAGCGTGAAGACCAGGAAGAGGAGCGCGGTGGTACGCCGGCGACGCGCGAGCACCTGGAGGCGCTGCTCGCGCCGGTGCCGCTCCGCCACGGCCGACCTCGGCTCCGCCCTGGTCGGGGGTACGGCGACGGCCCGGGCGTCGGCGTCCACGGAATTCACCGTTTCCGTCGCGGCGTCCGGGTCCGCGCGGTGCTCGGGACCGGCCTCCTGGTCGCCGCGTTCACGCAGCCCCTTGGCGTAACGGCGCTCCATTCCCGCCCGGCCGGAAAGCAGCCGAATGGCAGTGGAGAAGCGTTCCGTCGGACGGGCTTCGTTCAGCTCGTCCTGCCTCCGGAGCCACATGGGCACCAAGTAGGCGGCCCAGGCCCCGACAATGACTGCGTAGATGAGGCCGCTGCTGCTCACACCTCACACCGTAGAGGGGCGCGGCCGGGCGGATCCGCCAATTGGGCCGGTGTGTCGCGCGAACCGGCTGATATCACGGACTTTTTTTGTGATTCTTCGGATCAGGTTATGGGCGAATCGGCTGCGCCCCCCATTAATTCGAACGTTTATTCGTTTATGCGCGAGCGCGGTGCCACCGGCGCAGCAGTCCCTCCGCGGCCTCTTCCGCCGTCAGCGCGTACACGAGGTGGTCGCGCCACGCACCGTCGATGTGGAGGTAGCGCGGCCGCAGCCCCTCCTCGCGGAAGCCCAGCTTCTCCACGACCCGCCGGCTCGGCCCGTTCTCCGGGCGGATGCAGACCTCGATCCGGTGCAGCCCGACCTTCGTGAAGCAGTGGTCCACGGCGAGCGCGACGGCCGTCGGCATCACGCCCCGGCCCGCCACCTCGCGGTCCACCCAGTAGCCGACGTGGCCCGCGCACATCGAGCCCCAGGTGATCCCGGCGACCGTCAGCTGGCCGACGAGGCGCCCCCGGTACTCGATGACGAACGGCAGCATCCGCCCCGCGTTCGCCTCGGCCCGCAGATGGCGGACCATCTGGCGGTACGTCGGCCGGTGGATCACCGGCCCCCAGGGCGCGGGCGGCGGAATCGTCGCCTCCCACGGCCGGAGCCAGTCGCGGTTGCGCCGGTTGACCTCGCGCCACGCGTTTTGGTCCCGCAGCTTTATCGGCCGGAGCGTGATGTCGCCGTCGGTGAGCACCACCGGCCAGGTGGGTCCGTTCAGCTCGCGCTCCCGGAAGGCTCCGCCGGTCCGGGGTGGTCGCCGCCCCGGATCTGGTCCACGGCGTGCGGCAGGATCCGGGCCAGGACGGCCAGTCCGTCGCGCACCCCGCCCGTCGAGCCCGGCAGGTTCACGATCAGGGTGTGCCCGGCCACTCCCGCCAGCCCCCGGGACAGGGCCGCGGTCGGCACCTTCACCAGGCCCTCGGCGCGGATGGCCTGCGGGATGCCCGGGACCTCGTAGTCCAGCACCCGCGCCGTGGCGTCCGGGGTGCGGTCGGTCGGCGAGATGCCGGTGCCGCCGGTGGTCAGGATGACGTCGTACCCGGCGGCCACCCCCTCGCGCAGCGCCTGCTCGACCGGGTCCCCGTCGGGCACGACCCGCGGGCCGTCCACCGCGAAGCCGAGCTTCTCCAGCCCCTCGGCCAGCAGCGGCCCGCCCCGGTCGGCGTACACGCCCGCCGAGGCGCGGTTCGAGGCGGTGACCACGAGCCCGCGCAAGGCGCGCCCGGATTCCCGGGAGCCCCCCGCCGCGTCCGGCTCGGCCGCCCAGGCGGCCCCGGACGACCCGGCCGCCGCGGGCACGTGGCTGAAGGCGTCGCCGCCGCGCGGGGCGTTCACGCGCGGCTCCAGTCGCCGGACTTGCCGCCGGTCTTCTCCTCCACCCGGACGTCCGTGATGACGGCGCCCTTGTCGACGGCCTTCACCATGTCGATCACGGTGAGCCCGGCGACCGCGACGGCCGTCAGCGCCTCCATCTCGACGCCCGTACGGTCGGTCGTCCTGACGGTCGCGAGGATCTCGACGGCGTCGTCGGCGACCGACAGGTCCACCTTCACCCCGGACACGGCCAGCGGGTGGCAGAGCGGGATCAGGTCGGGGGTCTTCTTCGCGCCCATGATCCCGGCGATCCGCGCGGTGGCGAGGGCGTCGCCCTTGGGCACGCCCTCGCCGCGCAGCAGCTCGATCACCCGCGCGGAGACGAGCACGCGCCCGCTGGCCCGTGCCGTCCGCGTCGTGACGTCCTTCTCCGAGACGTCCACCATCCGGGCCGCGCCGGCCTCGTCGATGTGCGTCAGCCTGCTGTGCGTGGTCATAGGTTCGTGCCGCTCCCGCTCCGGGCCCCGCAAGGGCCTGTGTGGTGCAACACGCTACCCGCACCGGCCGTACTTCAGCCGAGCAGGACCACTTCGAGCTCGGCCCCCGGCTCCACCGAGGTGACGTCCTCCGGTACGACCATCAGGGAGTCGGCGTGGGCCAGTGCCGCGATCAGGTGGGAGCCCGATCCGCCGACCGGGCTGACCGTGCCGCTCTGCGCGTCGTACTTGCCGCGCAGGAACTGGCGGCGGCCGGCCGGGGAGCCCAGCGCCTTGTCGGCCTCCAGGACCGCCCGCACGCTGGGCCGGCTGACGTCCGCCAGGCCCATGAGCGCGCGGATCGCGGGACGCACGAACAGCTCGAAGGAGACGTACGAGGACACCGGGTTGCCGGGCAGGGCCAGCAGGGGGGTGTGGTCGGGTCCGATCGTGCCGAAGCCCTGCGGCTTGCCGGGCTGCATGGCGAGCTTGCGGAAGTCCATCCGCCCGCCGTCGGCCTCCTCGTCCGCACGGCCCACCGAGGTCAGCGCCTCCTTGACCACGTCGTACGCGCCGACGCTCACCCCGCCCGTCGTGACCAGCAGGTCCGCCCGGATCAGCTGGTCCTCGATGGTGGAGCGCAGGGTCTCGGCGTCGTCGGCCACGGCCCCGACCCGGTAGGCGATCGCCCCGGCGTCGCGCGCGGCCGCGGCCAGCGCGAAGCTGTTCGAGTCGTAGATCGTCCCCGCGGCCAGCGATTCGCCCGGCTGGACCAGCTCGCTGCCGGTGGAGAGTACGACCACGCGCGGGCGCGGCCGCACCCGTACGGTGCCCCGCCCGATGGCGGCGAGCAGTGCGATCTGCGGCGGCCCGAGCACGGTGCCCGCGGCCAGCGCGAGGTCCCCGGCCTGGACGTCGCTGCCGCGCGCGCGGACGTGGGCCCGCGCCTCGGCGGCCCGGTGCACCCGCACTTCGCCGCCGGCGCCCTCGGGGGCCGCGCTGGCCGGGGTCATGCCGGCGGCCGCGCCTCCGCCGCTGCCGCCGTCGGTCCACTCGACCGGCACGACGGCTTCCGCGCCCGGCGGCAGCGGGGCGCCGGTCATGATGCGGGCGGTCTGGCCGGGGCCGACGGTGGGCAGCACGCCGCTGCCCGCCGCCACGTCCCCGATCACCGTCAGCACCGCGGGGAACTCCTCGCTCGCGCCCTGGACATCGGCCGTGCGGACGGCGTAGCCGTCCATGGAGCTGTTGTCGAAGGGCGGGAGCGCGACGGGCACGGTGACGTCCTCGACCAGGACACAGCCCTGGGCGTCGAGCAGCTGGAGCTCGATGGGCTCCAGCGGCCTGATGGCGGCGAGGACGTCCGCGAGGTGCTCGTCGACCGACCACAGGCGCTGGGCGGCGTGGCCGGTGTCCTGCGGTGCGCGGCTGCTCAAGGTGCTACATCTCCTCCGTGACGTAACGGTGAAGCCAGGTGCGGAACTCCGGGCCCAGGTCCTCACGCTCGCACGCGAGGCGGACGATGGCCCGCAGGTAGTCCCCGCGGTCCCCGGTGTCGTAGCGGCGGCCCCGGAAGACCACGCCGTGCACCGGGCCGCCCACGGTCTCGTCGGCGGCCAGCTTCTGCAGGCCGTCGGTGAGCTGGATCTCCCCGCCGCGGCCCGGCTCGGTCTCCCGCAGTATGTCGAAGATCGCGGGGTGGAGGACGTACCTTCCGATGACCGCGTAATTGCTGGGCGCGTCCGCCGGGTCGGGCTTCTCGACGAGCCCGGTGATCCGGACGACGTCGTCCTCGTCGGTGGCCTCGACGGCGGCGCAGCCGTACAGGTGGACGTTGGCGGGGTCGACCTCCATGAGCGCGATGACCGTGCCGCCGGTGCGGGCGTGGACGTCGGTCATCTGGCGCAGCAGCGGGTCGCGCGGGTCGATCAGGTCGTCGCCGAGGAGGACGGCGAAGGGCTCGTCGCCGACGTGCGGCTCGGCGCACAGGACGGCGTGGCCCAGGCCGCGCGGGTCGCCCTGGCGGACGTAGTGCATGGTGGCCAGGTCGCTGGACTCCTGGACCTTCTTCAGGCGGTCGTCGTCACCCTTGGCGATGAGGGCCGATTCCAGCTCGTAGTTGCGGTCGAAGTGGTCTTCGAGCGCACGCTTGTTACGTCCTGTGATCATGAGGACGTCGTCCAGACCGGCCGACACGGCCTCCTCGACCACGTACTGGATGGCCGGCTTGTCCACGACCGGGAGCATTTCCTTGGGCGTCGCCTTCGTCGCCGGAAGGAAGCGGGTACCGAGACCTGCGGCCGGGATCACGGCCTTCTTGATCACAGGGTGCAACTGAGTCATGGGCAGAACGATAGTGGGTCACGCGGACCGCTCCGGGCTTGATTCCGGTAAATAGATCCGACATTGCCCCGATTTGAAAGGAATTCAGAGTCAGCTGTGGTAGAGAAACCGCCGAACCCGTCCGAAAAGGCCGCGCTGCGCCGGGAGATCCTCGCCGCCCGCCGGGCCCTGCCCCCCGAATTCCTGCGTACGTCGGCCCGCGCGCTCTCCCGCTCCGCCTGTGAACTGCCCGAGCTGGCCGGTGCCCACGCGGTGGCGGCGTACGTCTCCGTCGGCTCCGAACCCGGCACCCGCGATCTGCTGGACGCCCTGCGCGCGGCCGGGAAGCGGGTGCTGCTCCCCGTCCTGCTGCCCGACAACGACCTCGACTGGGCCGCGTACGAGGGCCCGGGCAGCCTCGCCGAGGCCGCGCATCCCGGGAAGATGCGGCTGCTGGAGCCGGCCGGGCCCCGGCTCGGGCCGGACGCGGTCACCGCCGCCGACGCCGTCCTGCTGCCCGGGCTGGCCGTGGACGGGCGCGGCATGCGCCTGGGGCGCGGTGGGGGCTCGTACGACCGGGTGCTGGCGCGCCTGGCGCGCGCCGGGGCGCATCCTGCGCTGGTCGTGCTCCTCTACGACGAAGAGGTGGTCGCGCGGGTCCCGGAGGAACCGCACGACCACCCCGTTCAGGCGGTGGCCACCCCGTCGGGGGTGGTCAGATTCACGGCGCGGGGGCCGCTCACGGCTTGAGCGTCAGGGTCTCCGTCGTCGCCTTGTCCACGGCCTCCTTGCCGAAGGGCCAGTCCAGCAGCTCGCCCTTGGCCCACATCGTCGTCTGGTCCGTGTAGTTGTCGTGGTACGCGTGGCCCGAGGCACCGGTCAGGTTGATCCAGCGCGACTTGTCCAGGTCGTTGAGGTTCACGACCATCCGCATCGACGGGACCCAGGTGACCCCGTACCCGCTGGAGGCGTTCCAGCCGGTCGCGTTCACGGTGGCCTCGCCGCCGCCCAGGTTCCACGGGCCGCGGTTGAGGAGCCACTGCATGAAGCCCGGGCCCGCGGTGCCGATGGTCTGGTTCTTCAGCGTCAGCTGGTGCAGGCGGCCCCAGCTCCAGGTGGACTGGTCCTTGCCGAGCTTGGCGGTCAGCTCCCAGCGGGCGTCCTTCATGGCCCGCGCGAACAGCTGGTCGCGGGTGGCGGTCGCCGGCTGGTTGCGGGCGGCCGGCGTCTGCCACCAGGCCGACTTCTCGTCCTTGACCAGGCGGCGGACCACCTCGAACCAGCGGTCGCCGCCGTCCGGCTGCGCCGAGCCGGCGTCGCGCGCACCGCACTCGCGGACCGTCTTGGCCAGGTCGTCGACCGGACCGCTGCTCTCCTCCTGGACGTTCATGCAGCTGCCCTCGATCCGCAGCTCCTTCGGCATCTTGTCGCCGAAGGACAGCTTGAGGATGTTGCGCCAGACCGCGTTGAAGTACGCGGCCGCCGCCGAGTCGGGCTCCTGGGTGTAGTTCCAGCCCTCCAGCAGCTTCTGCGCGGAGCGCACGTCCGGGTCCGAGACCTCGATCTTGGCCAGCATCGGGGTCAGCAGCGCGGCGATCTCGCTGCCGTTGTCCATCTGCATGGTGCGCATGTCGTCGGTGGAGATCTTGCCGTTGTCCTTGATCTTCGCCTCGATGAGGTCGTTGATCCGCTGGCTGCGGGCGCCGTAGCCCCAGTCGGTGGTCAGGACGTACGGGTACTTGCCCGCGCCGGTACCGCTCTCCACGACCGCCTGGTTCGCGGTGACGATGTAGCCGCGCGCCGGGTTGTAGTCGTACGGCATCTCGTCCTGCGGGATGTAGCCCGCGTTGCCGTCCTTGCCGCCCTTCCAGGCGTACTTGGAGTCCCAGCCCGGAGCCGGCATGCGTCCGTCGCCGGCGCCGCGGATCGGGATGCGTCCCGGGGCCTGGTAGCCGATGTTGCCGGAGGGGCCCTTGTTGTCGGCGTAGATCAGGTTCTGGGACGGCACCTCGAAGTCGCGGGCGGCGGCGCGGAAGCCCGCGAAGTCCTTGGCCCGGTCGAGGGCGAAGACCGCGTCCATCGACTTGCCGGGGTCCAGGGCGGTCCAGCGCAGGGCGACGGCGTAGCCGTTGCCGCGGTCGGGGGCCGAGGTGGAGACGGGCGCCCGGCTGCCGACCGTACCGAGCTCGTCGCTGCGGTCGGAGATCAGCGGGCCGTTGTTGGTGGTGCGGACGGTGATCTTCTTGCTCTTGCCGCCCGCGATCTTGATGACCTCTTCACGGGTCGTGAAGGGGACCACCTTGTTGTCGTAGACGTAGCCCTCGGGCTTGACCTGCTCCAGGTAGAGGTCGGTGACGTCGGCGCCGAGGTTGGTCATGCCCCAGGCGATGTCCGCGTTGTGGCCGATGACCACCCCGGGCATGCCGGAGAAGGTGTAGCCGGCGACGTCGTACTTGCACTGGTTGGAGACCGTGCGGCAGTGCAGGCCCATCTGGTACCAGACCGAGGGCAGCTGCGGGGACAGGTGCGGGTCGTTCGCGAGCAGCGGCTTGCCGGTGGTCGTGTACTGGCCGGAGACGACCCAGGAGTTCGAGCCGATGCCGCTGCCGTTGGGGCCGAGGATCGCGGGGACCTTGTCCAGGGTCTTGGCGAGGGAGGTCAGCGAGTTGCGCAGGCCCACGGTGGCGCCCTGGGCGGTGGTGTCGTCCGCGAGGCCGGTGGGCGTGGACGGCGAACCGCCGGCCGAGACCTGCGAACCGTTGGCCGAGGCCTGGGAGCCGGTGGTGCTGCCGCCGGAGCCCTTGTTGGAGCCCGCGGCCGCGCCCTGGGGGGCGTACTTCCCGCCCTCGATCTTGCCCGCGTCGACGATCGGCTTGTTCCGGTCGAAGGGGTACGGCGGGTAGAGCTCGTCGATCTGCGCCTGCGTGAGCTTGTTGGACATCAGCGCACGGTCGATCTCGTCCTGCATGTTGCCGCGCAGGTCCCAGGCCATCGCCTTGAGCCAGGCCACCGAGTCCACGGGCGTCCACTGCTCGGGCTGGTAGTCGTCGCTGAGCTTGAGGGCGGCGTGCTCGACGGAGAGGTCCTTGCCGGACTTCCCCTTCAGGTACGCGTTGACCCCGTCGGCGTAGGCCTGCAGGTACTTCTTCGTCTCGGCCGACAGCTTCGTGTCGTACTCGGCCTGCGCGACCTGGCGCCAGCCCAGCGTGCGCAGGAAGGCGTCGGTCTCGACCTGGTCGGGCCCGAACATCTCGGAGAGCCGGCCGGAGGTCATGTGGCGGCGGACGTCCATCTCCCAGAAGCGGTCCTGGGCGTGGACGAAGCCCTGCGCGCGGAAGAGGTCGTCGTCGTTGTCGGCGTAGAGCTGGGGAATGCCGTGGGAGTCGCGCTTGACCTCGACGGTCCCGGTCAGGCCGGGGACCTTGAGGGTGCCGGTGGCCTGGGGGAACGAGGCACGGACGTTGTCCATGCTCCAGTACGTCCCGTACCCGAAGCCCGTGAGGAGCGCCAGGACCAGCACGAGCACGATCAGACGGGCGCGTCGTCCCCTCTTCTTGGCGGGAGGAGCGGTTTCGTTGGCGGGCATCGCTGTCCTTAGAGGGGCAGGGTGGTCCTGGGAGTGCTGGGAGCAACCATAGGCGCAGGACCGGGTGCGTTGATCCGCCAGGGGTCGAGGTGACGAGGACAGGGCCGAACAGGGGTTTCACAATGTGGTTATCGCGTAAAGGGCGCGTCAAATATTAGGTAAGGTAACGAAGTACCTGCCGATCTTGCCGGACTTGTCGCCTGGAGGAACGTTCCGCCGGGCGACTTGAGGAAAGGGCCGCCCGCTGACCGTCCACACGCTCAATGAGCTCCTGCTGGTCTGCTCGCTCGTGCTGCTCGTCGCCGTCGCGGCGGTACGCATCTCTTCACGCAGCGGCCTCCCCAGCCTGCTCATCTACCTCGGCATAGGCATAGCGATAGGCCAGGACGGCATAGGCAACGTCGTATTCGACAATGCCGAGCTGACACAGGTCATCGGCTACGCCGCGCTCGTCGTGATCCTCGCCGAGGGTGGTCTGGGCACCAAGTGGAAACAGATCAAACCGGCCCTGCCGGCCGCGATCGTCCTGTCGCTGGTCGGCGTCGCGATCAGCGTCGGCGTCACGGCCGCGGGCGCGCACTACCTGGTCGGGCTGGACTGGCGGCAGGCCCTGCTGATCGGCGCCGTCGTCTCCTCGACCGACGCCGCGGCCGTCTTCTCCGTCCTGCGCAAGGTCCCGCTGCCCTCCCGGATCACGGGTGTGCTGGAGGCCGAGTCGGGCTTCAACGACGCCCCCGTCGTCATCCTGGTCGTCGCCTTCGCGACCGTCGGCCCCGTGGACCAGTGGTACGTCCTGATCGGCAAGATCGCCCTCGAGCTGCTGATCGGCGTCGCGATCGGCCTGTCCGTGGGCTTCCTGGGGGCGTACGGCCTGCGGCACGTGGCCCTGCCCGCCTCCGGCCTCTACCCGATCGCCGTGATGGCGATCGCGGTGTCGGCGTACGCGGCCGGCGCTATCGCGCACGGATCCGGCTTCCTCGCCGTCTACCTGGCCGCCATGGTCCTCGGCAACGCGAAGCTCCCGCACTGGCCGGCGACCCGGGGGTTCGCGGACGGGCTCGGCTGGATCGCCCAGATCGGCATGTTCGTCCTGCTCGGGCTCCTGGTCACCCCTCATGAGCTGGCCCAGGACTTCTGGCCGGCCGTGATCATCGGGCTGGTGCTGACCATGGTGGCGCGGCCGCTGGAGGTCTTCGTCAGCCTGCTGCCGTTCCGGCTGCCCTGGCAGGAGCAGGCCCTCATGTCGTGGGCAGGGCTGCGCGGCGCCGTGCCCATCATCCTGGCGACCATCCCGATGGTGACCGGGATCGAGGGCAGCGACCGCGTCTTCAACATCGTCTTCGTGCTGGTCGTCGTCTACACCCTGGTCCAGGGCCCGACCCTGCCCTGGCTCGCGCGCAAGCTGGAGCTCGGCGACTCCGACGCCGGCGCCGCCGACCTGGGGATCGAGTCGGCCCCGCTGGAGAAGCTGCGCGGACACCTGCTGTCCTTCGCCATTCCGGAGGCCTCGCGGATGCACGGCGTCGAAGTGAGCGAGCTGCGGCTGCCGCCGGGGGCCTCGGTCACGCTGGTGGTCCGGGACGCGAAGAGCTTCGTACCGCTGCCGTCCACGGTGCTGCGGCGCGGGGACGAGCTGCTCGTGGTGGCCACGGATCCGGTACGGGACGCGGCGGAGGCCCGGCTGCGGGCGGTGGCGCGGGGCGGCAAGCTGGCCGGATGGCTGGGTACGGGCTCGAACGGGGGCTGACGGGGGCCGGCACGGCCCGACCTGACTTCAACAGAGCGTTAGAGTGTCGTTCTAATTCTACGTTTTCGGGGTTTCCGGGCCGTTTCACCCCGCTTTCATGGGCCACGGAATGCGAACTTCCAGTTAATCGCAGGTGAAGACACCGCATGTCGCCGGAATCACAGGACACACAACAGGTCTGCCTGTACGATTAAGGCACACCACATCGAACCAACTCTGCCTGACGCAGAGCTGGCGCGACCGCAAAGCGGCCGTGGCTCCCTCCCGCAGTGGGCCCAGGTATCACTCGGTTCTGCGCAAGAGGACAGCTCTCGGGGCTCCCACATGTACGGGTGCGGTCGCTCACAAGGCGGCACACCGTCCGCAGACGGGGACGCTCTACCAGGCAGCGGAAAGGCCAGGCCGTGACATCCGCGGTCACGACCGACAAGTCCGCACGCCCCGGTTACGGGCAGCTCCTGCGCACGCCCGGCGCCATCGGCTTCGTCCTCCCGGGATTCGCCGCCCGGCTCCCCTTCGGGATGCTGACCATCAGCATCCTGCTGCTCGTCCAGCACACCAGCGGTTCCTACGGCAGCGCCGGCATCGTCGCCGCCGTCACCGGCGTCTCGATGGCGCTGTCCGCCCCGGTGATGGGCAAGCTCACCGACCGCCGCGGCCAGAGTGCCGTCCTGGTCCCCGTCGTCCTCATGCACTCCGCGGCCGTCAGCACCCTGGTGGCGCTCGCGCTGCTGGGCGCTCCCGTGTGGGCGCTGGCCCTCGCGGCCGTCCCCGCCGGCGCCTCCGTCCCGCAGGTCGGACCGATGGTCCGGGCCCGCTGGGCCGCCAAGCTGGAGGGTTCGCCGCTGCTGCCGACGGCCGCCGCGTTCGAGTCCGTCACCGACGAGTTCACCTTCGTCGTCGGCCCGGTGCTGGCCACCGCGCTGTGCACCGGCGTCCACCCGGCCGCCGGCCTGATCACCGAGGCCGCGCTGACGCTGGCCGGCGGTCTGGTCTTCGCCGCCCAGCGTGCCACCCAGCCCCAGCCGCACGCCGTCGCGGCCGACGGCGAGAAGCGCGCCTCCGCGCTGTCCTTCCCGGGCCTGCGCGTCCTGATCGTGGCCTTCCTCGGCATCGGCGCCGTCTTCGGCGGCATGCAGGTGTCGCTGGCCGCCTTCTCCGACGAGATCGGCAACCCGGGCGCCAACGGCCTGCTGTACGGCGTCTTCGCGGCCGGCAACATGACCGCGGGCATCGCCTGCGGCGCCATCGCCTGGAAGATCGGCCCGCGCCGTCGGCTGCTGCTCGGCTACGCCGGCCTCACCGTGGCCGCCTCGGTCCTGTGGACCGCGCACTCGATGATCCTGCTGGGCGCGCTCGGCCTGGTCGTCGGCCTGTGCATCGCCCCGGCCCTGATCACCGGCTACACGATGATCGAGTCCCTGATCCCGGCGAACGCCCGGACCGAGGCCTTCACCTGGCTGACCGGCGCCGTCGCCTTCGGTCAGGCCACCGCCGTGACCCTGGCCGGCCGCCTGACGGACGCGCACGGGTCCTCGTACGGCTTCCTGGTGCCGATGGCGGGCACCGTGCTGGCGCTGGCGACCCTGCTCGCGCTGCGCTCGAGCCTGGCCCCGAAGGCCCCGAGCCGGATCATCAACTCGTCGGCGGGATCGTCTGCCACCGTTGCTCCCGAGGCCCCTGCTTCGCGGGTGAACGAGCGTGGTGTCGGTCACCGCGTGCCGGTGACGGTGGACTGATCGGCCGGAATACGTCACCATGGAACGTCGTTAGCACTCATCGAGTCAGAGTGCCAGGAGGAAATTCGTGCCGACCTACCAGTACCAGTGCACCGAGTGCGGTGAGGGCCTTGAGGCCGTGCAGAAGTTCACCGATGACGCACTGACCGAGTGCCCGAACTGCCACGGACGCCTGAAGAAGGTGTTCTCCGCGGTCGGCATCGTCTTCAAGGGTTCCGGTTTCTACCGGAACGACAGCCGTGGCGCTTCGTCGAGCAGCACCCCTGCCGCCTCGAAGCCGTCGACCCCCGCCGCCGCTCCGGCCGCTTCTTCGTCGTCCTCGACGTCGAGCACGAGCACCGGCTCCACGTCGGCTGCCTGATCCCCGGCCTCGTCCGATCTTCGTAAGGCCCCGCCGCCCTTCCGGGCGGCGGGGCCTTGCGCATGCCCGGTTAGGGTGGCGGCATGGCTAACGCAGAGATCGGTGTCATCGGCGGCTCGGGCTTCTACTCCTTCCTGGACGACGTCTCCGAGGTCCGGGTGGACACCCCGTACGGGCCCCCGAGCGACTCCCTCTTCCTCGGCGAGCTGGCCGGGCGCCAGGTCGCCTTCCTCCCCCGCCACGGCCGCAGCCACAAGGTCCCGCCCCACAAGATCAACTACCGGGCCAACCTGTGGGCGCTGCGCTCGGTGGGCGTGCGCCAGGTGCTCGGCCCGTGCGCGGTCGGCGGCCTGCGCACCGAGTACGGTCCGGGCACGTTGCTCGTTCCCGACCAGCTGGTCGACCGTACGAAGTCCCGCGCCCAGACCTTCTTCGACGGGGAGCCGCTGCCCGACGGAACGGTGCCGAACGTCGTGCACACCACCTTCGCCGACCCGTACTGCCCGGTGGGCCGCTCGGTCGCACTGGCGGCGGCGCGGGGCCGGGAGTGGGAGCCGGTGGACGGCGGCACGATGGTCGTCGTCGAGGGACCCCGCTTCTCGACCCGCGCCGAGTCGAAGTGGCACGCGGCGATGGGCTGGTCGGTCGTCGGCATGACGGGCCACCCGGAGGCGGTCCTCGCCCGCGAGCTGGGGCTCTGCTACACCTCGATGGCACTGGTCACGGACCTGGACGCGGGCGCGGAGACGGGTGAGGGCGTGTCCCACACGGAGGTCCTGAAGGTGTTCGGCGAGAACGTCGGCCGCCTGCGCGAGGTCCTCTTCGACGCGGTCTCGGCCCTCCCCGCCACGGATTCCCGCGCCTGCCTGTGCACCCACGCCCACGACGGCTGGGACCTGGGCATCGAACTGCCGTGAGCGTGGACGCCCTCGACGCGGCCTGGGTCAAGGCCTGGGCCGCGGACCTCACGGCGCAGGTGGACGCCGTCCTCGCGGCCTTCGACACCTACTACCCGTTCCCGCCCGGTCAGAACGAGGTCGTCCCGGCCGCCCCCGGCCGCGACGGCTCACGGGCACACCCCGGACTGCCCGACGATCTGCTGACGTTCTACGGCGTGATCGACGAGGTGGTGCTGTCGGACATCGGCAACGCCTTCTTCATCCACCCGTCGGGCGGGGCCCTCGGCGACCGCGTGGAGCTCGACGCCGCGGGTGACGCCGTCGGTGACGGCTTCGTCTTCGCGAGCGACGGGGGCGGAATCCTGTACGCCGCCGGCGCCGACGGCAGCGTGTACCGCTCGCGGACCGCGTCCGCGGACAGCGGGTTCGACCTGGTCGCGGACGGCCTGCGCGGCTTCCTCGAACGACTTGGGAACGCGGTGGTGGAGTTCGCCGCCACGAGGACTCCGACGGCACTCTGACGCCGGTGACGGGTACGGGACCGCACCGCGCGTCCTCGTCGAGGAGCTCGTCGGGCGCGGGCACGAGGTGTTCCCGGACCTGAAGCTCTTCGAGATCCCGCATTCCGTGGCGGGCGCGGTACGCGCTGCGGGCGCCCTGGGTGCGTCCATGGTGACCGTGCACGCCATGGGCGGTACGGGGATCATGGCCGCGGCGGTGGACGCGGCCCGGGAGTTCCCCGGGCCGCGGGCGCTGATCGTGACGCGGGGCGTGACCCTGGCGGGCGGGAGCGCGGGCGAGCACGGATCCCGGGCCGGGACGGCGCAGGCCGCCTTCGCCGCCGGGGCGTCGCACGCGGTGGTGGGCCGGGCGGTGACGCGGGCCGCCCACTCGTGTGGGTGACGGGGTTGTCCACAGGGTGGGGACTGTCCACAGGCGTGAGCGGGATTTCGCGGGACGGCGGATCGTGAGGGGTGTCCGGGCGCTGGGTCCGGGCGTCGGAATCCGATTCACCGGTGGTGGCCGTCATGTCCAAGTCCTCGTGTTTCTCCTCCCCTTCCACCCCTTCCACGTGTCCCCCCGCGCGCCCGGTCCCGTCCTTTCCCCCGCTCCGCGTCGGCCGGGGCGGAGACCGGTTGCGCCGGGCCGTCCGGCGACGGCGGCGTGCCGCGTCGGGCGGCCTGGCCGTCCTGGCGGCCGCGCTGGCGGTGGTGGGCGGGACGGAGGCGGCCCAGGCTTCGCGGGGCGCCGCGCCCCCGGAGGTGAAGTCCCCGCCGGCTGCGGTGTGGTGGGTGTCGGCGCCGGTGCGCATCGCGGACGCGGCGACGGTGCGGCTGTTGCGGCCCGGGGACCGGGTGGACGTGGTCGCGGCGGAGCGCGCGGGTCCGCCACGGGTGGTGGCCGCGGGCGCCCGCGTGGCTGAAGTGCCCGATCCGGAGAAGGGTGTTGGGGACGCCGGGGCGCTGGTCGTCCTGTCGGTGCCCCGGGACACGGCGCGGGCCCTCGTCGGGGCGGGCGCGGTGGCGCGACTGGCGGTGACACTGTGTTGAGGCGGACCGCGGCGAATCGGACTGGCGTGCAGTCACGTCCCCACAAGTCCGGCCCCGATTGGACACGCCGGGCCCGGACTGCCGTAGCTTTCGGAACCGTTGGCTCCATGTTCGGCGGATTCGAAGAGAGGCTCGGTAGTGAGCGAGAAGAAGAAGGAAGGCGTGCTGGCAGGCTTCAAAGCCTTCCTGATGCGCGGCAACGTGGTCGACCTGGCGGTGGCGGTCGTCATCGGCGCCGCGTTCACGAACATCGTGAACTCGGTGGTGAAGGGGATCATCAGCCCGCTGGTCGGCGCGATCGGCACGAAGAGCCTGGACGGCTACACGTCCTGCCTGAAGGGCCCCTGCGGCATCGACGCGAAGGGGGATGCCATCGGCGTGAACATCCTTTGGGGCTCGGTGCTGAACGCCGCGCTGACCTTCCTGATCACCGCCGCGGTCGTCTACTTCCTGATGGTGCTGCCGATGTCGAAGTACCTGGCGAGGATGGAGCAGCGCCGCCGCGCCAAGGAGGGCGTGCAGGAGACGATGGAGATCACCGAGCTGGTGGTCCTCAAGGAGATCCGGGACGAGCTCATCGCCCAGCGCGGCCAGAACGGGCAGGGCGGCCAGGGCGGGTACGGCGGCCAGGGCGGCCAGTACGGTCACCCCGGCTCGGGGTACTAGCAGGTCAGACGTGGTGCGGCGGCTTCTCGTCGAGGAAGCGGGCCAGGTCGGCCGCGCTCCCGGCGGAGGCCGGCCGCTCACCCCACCCGCGGTCGGTGTCGTCCGAGGACTGCTGGTCCAGCGGGTCGTCGAAGACGAGCCGGCGCTTGGGGCGCGGCGCGGGGGCGGCCTCGGGCCGGGGCTCGGGCTGCGAGGGCTGCGGGTCGGAGGCGGGGGCGCTGCTCATGCCTCCAGGGTACGGCCGCCCCCGCCCCGCCCCGCGATCCCGCTTCGGCCCTGACCTCGGCGCGGGTTCAGCTGGGGGCCTCGGCACCCGGGCGGGCGTAGAACCACCAGCACACGGCGAGGCAGGTGGCGTAGAAGCCGATGAAGAGCCACAGCGCGTTCGTGACGGCCATGGCCGCGAACATCGCGGGGATGAAGAAGAACCCGTAGGCGGCGATGGCGGAGGAGAAGCCGGTGACGGCGCCCGCCTCCATCTCCGACTGCTTCAGGGCCGCGGCCTGCGCCTCGGCCCCCTTGCCCTCGGCCTCCCGCATGTGCTGGTCCCGGAAGATCACCGGGATCTGCCGGAAGGTCGATCCGTTGCCGAGCCCGGAGAAGGCGAAGGCGGCGAGGAAGCCGACGAAGAACGCCCAGAAGCTGCCCTGGTCGCCACCCGATGGCAGCGCGAAGACCACCACGACCAGGGACGCGGCCATGCCGACGAACGACAGCATGGTGACCCTGGCGCCGCCCATCTTGTCGGAGAGCCAGCCGCCGGCCCAGCGCATGAGCGCGCCGACGAAGGGACCGATCCAGGCATAGGTGGTCGCCTGGTAGCCCTGCACCTCGAAATTGTTCTTGATCAGCAGAGGCAGGCCCGCGGCGAAGCCGATGAAGGACCCGAAGGTGCCGACGTAGAGCCAGGTCATCAGCCAGTTGTGCTTGCGCTTGAAGATGACCTTCTGCTGGCTGAAGGGGGCCGCGGCCACCCGGAGGTCGTTCATCAGGAACCAGGCGAGCAGCGCCATGATCACCAGCAGCGGCACCCAGAGGAACGCGCCGTTCTGGAGCCAGATGTCGGTGTTCTCCTTCGCGTCGTGCTGTGGACCGCCCGCGGGCGCGCCCAGTACGGCGGCGGTGACCACCAGAGGGGCGACCAGCTGGACCACGCTCACGCCGAGGTTGCCGAGGCCGCCGTTGAGGCCGTTGGCGCTGCCCTTCTCCCGCTTGGGGAAGAAGAAGCCGATGTTCGCCATCGAGGAGGCGAAGTTCGCGCCGCCGATCCCGCAGACGGCCGCGATCAGCGCCAGCTCCCAGTACGGGGTGCCGGTGTCCTGGAGCGCGGAGCCCAGCCACAGCATGGGCACGATCAGGATGATCGTGCTGAACGCGGTGAACTTCCGCTCGCCGAAGATCGGCCCGATGAAGGTGTAAAGGATCCGGAAGGTGCCGCCGGTGATGCCCGGGATGGCGGTCAGCCAGAACAGCTGCGACTTCGAGAAGCCGAAACCCACGTCGTTCAGCTTGACCACGGTGACCGACCAGACCTGCCAGACCACGAAGCCGAGCATCAGCGCGGGGATCGAGACCCAGAGGTTGCGCTGGGCGACGGTGCGACCGGTGGACTGCCAGAAGCCCTCGTCCTCGGGCCGCCAGTCACCGATGGTGGCACCGGGCTTGTAGGTCTCTCGGCGGTGCGAGCGCACCGGGGACGAAGTGGGGGTGGGTATGGACATGGTCATCGGTCCTTCGGGTCGAGGAGCCACAGCCCCAGCACGGCGAGGAAGGACAGGATCAGGAATCCCGCACCCCACCAGGCCGTGCCGGTGTTGCCCTTCATCCACTCGTTGACGGTCACCGTCAGCCCCCAGAGCTGGCCGATCACGACCGTGAGGGCCAAGGCCAGACGGGCGTTGAGCTTCGAGGAGCGCTCCGGCTCCTGTTCGGAGCCGGCGCCGGGGCCGGGGCCCGTGTGCCGGATCCGCGGGTCGCCGTATCCGCTGGTGGGGCGGATCTGCGGATACCGCTCCCGCACCGGCCGGTTCAGCCGGGGCTGGGCGCTGCCCGGTCGGTAGTCCGGGCGCGGAGGCAGTGCGCCGTCGCTCATGTCCGCCCGCTCTCGGTGGCGCGGTCCGCCCCGGCGCAGCCGAGCCTGCGGGCCGTCTCGGGGCGGGACTCGCCGAACTGCCGGCACAGGGCTTCCTTCGCCGGCTCTCCCGACCGGGCGGTCGCGACGGCCCAGACGCTGCCGTCGACCTCCTCGGTCAGGAAGATCCTGGGGAGGGGACGCGGCGGCGGGCCCGCGGTGACCTCGCCGGTGCGGGCGTCGAAGACGCCCTCGTGGCAGGGGCAGTACAGCTCCCCGTCGGCGCCCCGGTCCTCGCGCCACAGCACGGCGCAGGCCAGGTGGGTGCAGACGGCGGAGTAGCCGACGAGGGAGCCGTCCGACAGCCGTACGGCCGGGCCCTGTCCTCGTCCCCGGGGAAGCGGAAGGCCACGGACTCGCCCGGCGCCATCTGGTCGGCGACCTTCTTGGCCCGGGGCAGGCTCTCGCTGTCGCCGTGCCGGTGCAGGATGCCGGAGGCGACGCCCACACCGCCGATGGCGAGGCCGCCGGAGACGGTTGCCACGATCCGCAGGTAGTCACGGCGGGTGGTGAGGGAGTCGGCGCTGATCCGGTCGCGCAGCCGTTCGGCGGCGTCCTCTCCCGCAAGTTCCGCTCCCGTGGCGGGCGGGGGCGGTTCGGTGAGGCTCATCGCACATCCACTCCGTTGATCTCGACGACGGGCAGGCCGCCGGGGACGGGCCACTGGACCTTGTCGGCGGGGACGACCATCGCGACGCCGGTGCTGACCATGACGTCGCCGAAGGCGAAGGAGTCGGCGACCTGGACGCCGGGGCGCTCGGCCTGGAGCTCTTCGAGGGTTCCGTAGAAGAGGGCACCGGTCGGGCAGACGGTGGCGCACATCGGTGCCAGCCCGTAGGCGGTGCGGTCGTAGCAGAGGTTGCACTTCATCTGGAGCTTCGCCTGGAGGTCGATCTTCGGGACTCCGAAGGGGCAGGCGTTGACGCAGTTGGCGCAGCCGATGCAGCGGGTGGTGTCGGCCTGTTGGACCACACCGTCGGCGGTCACCAGGATCGCGTCGGCGGGGCAGACCTGGGCGCAGGGCGCGACCGGGTCCTCGCAGTGCATGCAGACGGTCGGAAGGGAGGCGACGGACATGCCGGGGTCGGTGTAGTCCAGGTGGATCATCGACTTGCCGCGGTGGGAATCGCATTCGCGGCAGGCGGAGACGCAGGCCTGGCAGCCGATGCAGCGCCCCGGGTCGATGAAGATCGTGCGGCCCATCATGGCGGGGTCAGCTCCTCTCCGCCGTGCCACGGCCCTGCGGGGACGTGGGAGGCAGGCGGTCGGTGCGGGAGGCCTGGGTCTCCGGGTACGCCTCGTGGCCCGGGGCCGTGGGCGGCGCGGGCACCTCGTCGACCCGCTCGGCGGCCTCGATCCGGGCGGCGCAGACCTTGTACTCGGGGATCTTCGAGCGGGGGTCGAGGGCGTCGATGGTCAGGGCGTTCGCGGCCGTCGGGACGGGCCAGTGGTACGGGATGAAGACCGTGTCGGGGCGGATGGCCTCGGTGACCAGGGCCGGGAAGACCTCGCTGCCGCGGCGGGTGACCACCCGGACCGGGGCGCCGTTGCGGAAGCCGTGCGAGGGGTGGACCTCGACCCAGGGGCGCGGGGTCTGCTCGACCAGGGCGCCCAGGCGGCGGGTCTGGTTGCCGGAGAGGAAGTGCGCGACGGTGCGGCCGGTGGTGAGCGAGAGGGGGAACTCGTCGGTGTAGGCGTCCATGGGCGGATGCCACTCCACGACCTGGAGGTGGACCCTTCCGTCGGGGTGGTAGGTCCGGCCGTCCTCGAACAGCCGGGGTGTGCCCGGGTGCTCGGTGGACGGGCAGGGCCAGGCGATCCCGCCGGTCTCCTCCAGCCGGTCGTAGGTGATGCCGTAGTAGTCGTTGACCGTGCCCGCGGAGGCGATCCGCAGCTCCTCGAACACCTCGCGGGAACCGGGGAACTCGAAGTGCTGCCCGGCGCCGAGCCTTCGGGCCAGCTCGCAGATGACCCAGGTGTCGGTGCGCACCCCGGCAGGGGGCTCCTGGGCCTTGTTGTGCTTGACCACGCGGGCCTCGGCGTTGGCCATCACGCCCTCGTCCTCGGCCCAGGTGGTGACGGGGAAGACGACGTGGGCGTTGGCCGCGGTCTCGGAGAGGAAGAAGTCGAACTGGGCGTGGAACTCCGCGGTGTCGTAGCCGTCCTTGACCACCGCGTAGTTGGGAAGGGAGACAAAGGGGTTGTTGCAGATGCCGATGAGGCCGCGGATCTCCCTCCGCTGCATCTGCCAGACCATCTCCATCATGGAGGTGCCGGCGCCGGGGAGTTCGGATTCCTCGATGCCCCAGATGCGGCAGATCTGCGCCCGGTGTTCCGGGTTGGTGATGGAGCGGCCACCGGGGAGGAGGTCGGACTTCTGGCCGTGCTCCCGGCCGCCCTGGCCGTTGCCCTGGCCGGTGATGGTGCCGTAGCCGGCGCCGGGCTTGCCGATGTGGCCGGTGGCGACGCACAGGTTGATGACGGAGAGGCAGTTCTCGACGCCCTGGGAGTGGTGTTCGATGCCGCGGGCGTGCCAGGCCATGGCCTTGCCCGCGCCGGCGAAGACACGCGCGACCTGGACGATCTGCTCGGCGGGGACCCCGCAGGTCTCGGCCGAGCGGGCGGGCGGGTACTGGGCGACGGTCGCCTTGACCTCGTCCCAGCCGGTGGTGTGGGCGGCGAGGTAGGCCTCGTCGGTCAGACCCTCGGCGACCACCACGTGCAGGACGGCATTGAAGAAGGCCGAGTCGGTGCCGGGCTTGATCGCGACGTGGATGTCGGCGGTGCGGGCGATCGCCGTCTCACGCGGGTCGACCACGATCAGCGTGGCACCCCGGTCCCGCGCGCCCCACAGGTACTGGGTCATCACGGGGAAGCACTCCCCCACGTTCGACCCGGCGATGAGCAGGCAGTCCGTGAGGAGGATGTCGGAGAAGGGGTTGCCGGCCCGGTCGATGCCGAAGGCGAGCTTGTTGGCGCCCGCGGCGCTGACCATGCACAGGCGGCCGTTGTAGTCGACGTGCTTGGTCTTCAGCGCGACCCGGGCGAACTTGCCGACCAGGTACGTCTTCTCGGAGAACAGGCTGGCGCCGCCGAGCAGCCCGAACGCGTCGTTCCCGTACGCGCCCTGGATGCGGCGGATCTCGGAGACGGTGTAGTCCAGGGCCTCCTCCCAGGAACACTCCCGCAACTCCTCGTCCCGGGAGCGGCGGAGCAGCGGACTTGTGAGCCGGTCGGGGTGGTTGACCTGCTGGTACGCGTTGATGCCCTTGGGGCACAGCCGCATCCGGTTGATGTCGTGGTTGCGGGGCTCCACGCCGAAGACCTTGCCGCCGTGGTCCACCCGCAGGTACATCCCGCACTGCACCCCGCAGAAGCAGCAGTGGGTGGGGACGAGGGTCTCGCCGTTCTGGTCTGCGTGCCACTGGTCGGCCGGGATGCCGCCCGCGTCGCGGAAGTTGCGCGTGCCGGGCGGGGCGATCAACGGGTCGAGGGGCGGGGTGGCCGCCTTGGCGGGGTCCGTCGCGGTCACTTGAAGCCCTTCTTGACCTGCGCGAGGTAGGCGTTGCCGCACAGCGCCCGCTTGCAGCGCGGGCAGTATTCGACGAAGGCGTCGAAGTCGAGCTTCAGGTCCTGCATCGTGCCGCGCAGGTTCTCGACGTACGGGGCGGTGTCGACGGGTTCGCCGCAGCGCTTGCAGGCGAAGACCTGCTCGTCCTGGCGGGCGGTGTACTTGAACAGCTGCATGCCGACGGCAGCGGGCCGCTGGACGATGTGGAAGAACTTCCCGAACGGGATGTAGATGAGGGTGAACACCACGGACACCATGTGCATCAGCGCCAGGAACTCGTACCCGCCGCCGTGCAGGAAGATCGAGGAGAAGGTCAGCAGCAGCCCGGTCACCGAGATCACGATCAGGCAGATCAGCGGCAGCAGGTCGTAGGCGAAGCGCTGGCCGGTGATGGCCCCGCGGTCCTTCATCCGCCGCCACAGGTAGTACGAGGCCCCGGGGATGACGAGCACGGCGGCGATGTCCAGGCCGTGGAACATCAGCCAGCCGACGATGTTCAGCGCGTTGAAGCCGAGGATCTTGAAGCCCCAGATCCGCATCTCGTAGCCGGGTCCCGAGCCGGTGGACGAGGTGAAGGTGAACCAGCCCCAGGTGAGCGGGAAGGTGATCGCCGCGGCCAGCAGGCAGCCCCAGAAGATCAGCTGGTGGGCGGCCCAGCGGGAGCGGGAGCGGGCGCCGAGGAACTTCTGGAAGCCGAGGTAGGTGGCGATCATCCGCGGTACGGCGGTGGGGGCCTTGCGGAAGTTGGCGGCGGAGAAGAAGCTGCCGAAGCCCTTCTTGAACAGGCGCCGGGCGCCGGGCGCGGAGACCCAGACCGTGTACCGGTAGGCCACCCCGAAGGCGAGGAAGACGGTGGCGACGGCGTACGGGAGCAGCGCGGAGTCGAAGTCGCGCAGGAGCCGGCTGCCGAGCACGATCGCGGCGATGAGCAGGATCGAGACGACCGTCCCGGCGAGCGTGGCCCGTGCCGTGACGGACGGCCCGGCCGGCGGGAGGGTCCCCGTCAGCGGCGGTGAGGCCGGGTGCGGAGGCAGGGACGGGGGCGGTGGCGTCGGCGGCTCTGCGGCGAGGGCTTCTGAGGGCTCGGGCACAGCACCACGCTAGGTGGTCTGTACCGATTGGGCCCGTTATAACGTAATTGAGGGTAGGCCGGACGGGTGAGGGTCCGGCGGGCCCACACCGCCCCCGCGGCTCAGACGGCCGCCAGCCCCCGCTGCTCGAAGACCGCCCTGGCCCGCGCGATCTGCTCCGCCGTGGGCGACGGGGTGTCGTGCAGCGTGAACTCCTTGCCGAGCGCCTGCCACTTCCCCTCCCCCGGCTTGTGGAAGGGCAGGACGTCGACCCGCGAGACGTTGCCGGGACCCGCGGCGAAGGCGGCGACGCCCTCGACGTTCTCCCGGGGCGTCGGTCAGCCCCGGCACCAGCACGAAGCGCAGGTGCACCTCCTTGCCGAGGCCGGCGAGGCGCCGGGCGAAGTCCAGCGTCGGCTGCAGCGGCCGCCCGGTCCTTCCGGTAGGTCCCGTGGTCCCAGGACTTGATGTCCAGGAGCACCAGGTCCGCACCGCGCAGCAGCGCGTCGGTGGCCCGTGCGCCGAGGAACCCGAAGGTGTCCGGGGCGGTGTGCAGCCCGAGCTCGTGCTTCATCCGGTGCAGCAGTTCGCCCGCGAAGACGGGCTGGAGCAGCGGTTCGCCGCCCGCGGCGGCGATGAACCGCGTGTACTTGTGGGCCTCGGCGATGACGTCGGCGGCCGAGGTGCGCTTGCCGGCCCGCATCCGCCAGGTGTCGGGGTTGTGGCAGTACAGGCAGGTCAGCGGGCATCCGGAGAGGAAGGTGACGAAGCGGGTCCCGGGCCCGTCGACACCCGTCGACACCCGTCGACAGGTCCCAGGAAGGGGAAGCAGGATGGTCATGGCAGGCACCCCTTGAGCGGTGGTCCGTCGTTTCTCGATCTCGGTCGGCGATCCTTGGTGGGCGGTCCGGAGCCGGATGAGGGCCGGCCCCGGACCGCACGGTCGTGCGGGCTACAGCGAGCCGTGGAAGGTGCGGTTCAGCACGTCGAGCCGCTGGTCCCGCGTCAGCCGGACGAAGTTCACCGCGTGGCCGCTGACGCGGATGGTCAGCTGCGGGTGGTCATGCTCTCCGGGTGCTCCGTGGCGTCCCGCAGCACCTCGCGGTTCAGGACGTCGGCGTTCATGTGGAAGCCGTCGCCGTCCATGTACCCGTCGAGGACGCCCGCCAGGTCCTTGATCCGCTCCTCGGGGGTGCGACCCAGGCCGTCGGGGGTGACGGTGCTGGTCAGCGAGATGCCGTCCTCGGTTGCCGGTCTTCTTGCAGTTGACCACGTTCGAGGTGATCGTCGGCACGGACTGCGTGTGCTCGGCGCCGCGGCAGATCGCGGGGCGGCGCACCTTGCGCATGAGCGCCTCGACCAGCCGGACCGCGATGTCGTCGACCCGGTCGTCGTTGTTCCCGTACGCCGGGTACTCGCCGTCGACGGTGTAGTCGACGGCCGGCCCGGTCCCGTCGCGGACCACGCCGACCTTGGCGTACTTGATGGCGGCCAGGGAGTCGGCGGCCACCGACAGACCGGCGATGCCGAAGGCCATCGTGCGCCGCACGTCGCGGTCGTGGAGCGCCATCTCGATGCGCTCGTACGCGTACTTGTCGTGCATGGAGTGGATGACGTTCAGCGCGTGATGGTGCGGCCGGGGCGGTACCGCGCCGGATCGGGCGCCTGCGCTCGGCGGCCCGCCTGCGTGCGCAGATCCTGCCTGGCGGAACTCATGGCATGTCCTGGGGGTTTGAGAAGACCCCTGAGGGTCCTGACCCGTCCAGGCTCCGTCCCGGCGGGCCCTCGGCATCAAAGGAGAACGTCGGGCGGTCGACAAGGACAGGGTCCCGTCGCCCACAGTTCGCAGGTCTGGGGCCCCGGCCGCGCGCCTCGCCTGCGGACCGGCGTACGGCTGCTGTCCTGTGCGGTATGACGTACGTACGGATGACCTCCCGCAGCCGCCGCGAGAGCCACCGGGCCTCGACCCCGCTGGAGCTGTTCTTCGACCTCTGCTTCGTCGTCGCCGTGGCGCAGGCCGGCCGCCAGCTCGTCCACGCGCTCGCCGAAGGCCATGTCGGCGCCGGCATCACCGGCTACCTCTTCGTGTTCTTCGGGGTGTGGTGGGCCTGGATGAACTTCACGTGGTTCGCCTCCGCCTACGACGTCGACGACGTGCCGTACCGGATCGCGACCCTCGTGCAGATCACCGGTGTGCTCATCTACTCGGCGGGGATCCCGCGCGCCTTCAACGACAACGACTGGACCATCTGCGTCCTCGGCTACGTGGTGATGCGGCTCGCGCTCACCGTGCAGTGGCTGCGCGCCGCCGCAGGGGAGCAGGGGGCGGCCCGGCGCACCGCGCTCACGTACGCGATCGGTCTGCTCGTCTGCCAGGCCGGCTGGGTGGCGCTGCTCGCGGCCCCCGAGCACTCCCGCAGGTGGCTGTTCCTGATCCTGGTGCTGGTCGAGCTGCTGATTCCGGCCGTCGCCGAGCGCAGCTACCAGACCCATTGGCATCCGCACCACATCGCCGAGCGGTACGGCCTGTTCACCATCATCGTGCTCGGCGAGACCATCGCCGCCAGCACGGTCGCGGTCCAGTCGGCGATCGACGAGCACGAGGCGCTGGGCGAGCTGCTGCCGATCGCCGGCGGCGGGCTGCTGCTGGTCTTCGCGGCCTGGTGGATCTACTTCGCCGTCCCCGCGCACGACCGGCTGCGGGGCAACCGCGAGGCCATCCCGTGGGGGTACGGGCACTACGTGATCTTCGCGTCGGCCGCCGCCGTCGGCGCCGGCCTCGAGGTGGCGATCGAGCACGCGGTCGGCAAGGCCCACGTCTCGGCCCTGTCCGCGAATCTCACGGTGTGCGTTCCGGCGGCGCTCTTCCTCGCCTTCGTCTGGCTCCTGCACTCCCGCCACTTCAAGCGGGGCGCGGCTCAGCAGCTGGTGCTGCCGCTCACGGCGCTGGCGATCCTCGCCTGCGCGTGGACCGGCGCGCAGGCGGTGCTGTGGGCCGGGCTGGTCGCCTCGGCCTCCGTCGCGGTGGGCGTGACCTTGGCCCACCAGGAGCGTTCTGGTGCGTGAGGACGGCGGGCGGCACGGCCGCGGCGGCCAGGGCGAGCGCGTCGGCGACAGGGAGAAGAAACGATGAAGGTCCCGGTACAGCGGTACGCGGACACGGGCGCGGCGGTGGCGGAGTACGGGGAGCTCGCCGACCCGGCGTTCTGGCAGCAGCCCCCGGCGGCCCGGCTCGCGGCGTTCGCCCGGCTGCGGGCCCTGGACTCCCCGGTCTACGTGCCCGAGGGCAAGGGCCGCGGGCACTGGGCCCTCGTACGGCACGCTGACGTGCAGGAGGCGAGCCGGCTGCCCAAGGTGTTCGCCAGCGCGCCCGGGGTGACCACGCCCGAGCCGGCCCGCTGGGTGCGGGCGCTGTTCGGGGACTCGATGGTCAACCTGGACGGCGCGGACCACGCGCAGCTGCGCAAGATCGTGCAGCGGGCGTTCACACCGCGGCTGCTGGCGGCGGCCGAGGAAGACATCCACGCGGTGGCCGCCCGGATCGTGGACGACGTACTGGCGCGGGAGCCAGACGAGTTCGTCACGGCCGTGGCCTCCCGGCTGCCCCTGGAGGTCATCTGCAACATGATGGGCATCCCGGAGCGCTACCGCGCCGAGATCGCCGACCGCGTCAACCACGCCTCGGAGAACATCGGCGTGGAGCGGGGGCTGGCCTCGCGGCTGCGGATGCCCGGGCGCGGGCTGCGGGCCCTGGCCAAGATGCAGCGGATGGTCGCGGGCATCGGCCGGGAGCGGCGCAAGAACCCCACCGACGACCTGATCTCGGCGCTGGTCCGCGCCGATGTGGACGGGCAGGCGCTGAACGCCCGCCAGCTCGGCGCGTTCTTCTCGCTGCTGATGGTGGCCGGGGTGGAGACCACCCGCAACGCGATCACCCACGGGCTGACTCTGCTGACCGACCACCCCGGCCAACGGGACCTGCTGCTGGGGGACTTCGAGACGTACGCGGACGGAGCGGTGGACGAGATGATCCGCCACTCGACGCCGATCATCCAGTTCCGCCGGACCGTCGCCGCCGAACACACCCTGGGCGGGCACCTGTTCCACCCCGGCGACAAGGTGGTGCTGTACTACGCCTCCGCCAACCGCGACGAGGCGGTCTTCCCCGACCCCGATGCCTTCGACATCACCCGCTCGCCCAATCCGCACCTGGGCTTCGGCGGCGGCGGCCCGCACTTCTGCCTGGGCGCGCACCTGGCGCGGGTGGAGATGAAGGCCCTGTTCCGCGAGCTGCTGACCCGGCCGGTGGGACTGCGGGCGGTGGGGCTGCCGGACCTGGCGGGCTCGAACTTCGACAACCGGGTCCGCTCGCTCAAGTTCGCCTTCGAACGCCCCTGAGGGCGACGGTACCGGCCACCGGGCGGGCTGGGGGCCCGGCGGCCGGAGCTGGGGGGCGCCTCTACTGGAGGCGTCGCACCGCGAGCACGCAGTGGGCGCTGCCCGTGAGCACGGACTCGTCGGCCGCGAACTCCTGGAGGGTCTTCGGATCGACCGGCCGGCCCGGAACCGCCTCGGGCCAGGCGCGCGTGGCGAACAGGAAGTAGGCCTGGCCGCTCTCGATGGCCGCGGCGACCCACTCGTCCGGGGCGGTGCAGGTCGCGTTGAGCCCCGGCAGGGTCAGCGCGACCTGGTTGTCCGCGAGCACGATCTGCACGGGGAAGCCGGCCGGGTTGCGGGTGCCGTCTATGACCACGTCACCGATGGGCAGGCCGATCTCCTCCAGAAGCCCGCGGGCGGCCTTCTCCCCGGCCTCCGCGCCCAGCGGCCCGTCACCGAGGGTGTAGGCGAGCAGGTACGGGATGTCGTGGCCCTCGGAGGGGTCGCCGATCCAGGCGAGCACGGAAAGGGTGCCGAGGTGGGACCGGTCGGTTTCGGCTTGAGTTGAAGTCATGCGCCGCACCCTAGTGCTCTCTCCGCCGCGCCTTTTCGGCCTTTCACCCGGGCGGGCTACACGGCCCAGAATCCCTCTCCGGAATTCGCCCGCATGTTCGCGTCCTGGTACTGGAGGCGCACGATGCGCGCCTTTTCCGGGATTTCGAACACCACCCATCCCTCGGTCCGCCGACCCACCGCGAGGGAATCGAAGACGAGCGGCTTCCCGGTGGTCAGTTCACCGGTCGGCACCACCCCGTGTCGCCCGCCCGCGCTGTCGTACGCCCACATGCGCCCGAGCTCCCCGTACGAGTCCCCGCCGACGTTGACGAACGACATCGAGGCCGCCACCCAGCGCTTGCCCGCGGGCGGGGCGTAGTTCTTCTCCACGCTGACCGCCGGGTCGACGTACGCGTTGAGCACGGCCTGCAGGTGCCGGCCCACCTGGCGGCCGCGCACCCGTACGGAGTCACCGACATGGGCGTCCTTCGAGGCGGCCCGGGCCCCCTCCGGGGCCGCGGGATCCCCGCCGGCCCCCGGGGCGCCGTCGTCCACCGGGACGGCGGGCGCCGCGGCGGGGGCGAGCGCGGCCCCCTCGGGGGTGCCGGAGCAGGCCGTGGCACCGAACAGCAGGAAGGGCAGGAGAGCGGCGGCGAGGACGGAAGCGGGCTGGCGCATGCGTGATCCCTTCGGGGACCTTCGGGAGCTATTCCGGCCAGTCTCACGCGCCCGAGCGGGCAATTGCACACACCGACACGAGTGTGCGGAAGGAGTTGCCCGCCATCTGCCAGCACAATGCGTTTCGGCGCTTTTGTGCCGACCCACCCCCATGGAGGATTCATGCGCGTTTCCACCCGCCGCCTGGCCGTGACGGTGCTTTCCGCACTGACCGCCGCCACCGCATTCACGGCCCCGGCCGACGCCCGCTCCCACCAGAATGCGATTTCCGTACAGGAAGTCGGTCACATTTCCGAAGGCGGCCACGTCACTCTTTACGGGACGTACGCGTGCGCGCCCTCGTCACCCCGTGGAGTGCAAATCCAGGTCACGCTCACCCAGGACGCCGGCGACCAGGGCACCACCCGCCTGGGCTTCGGCGGCCAGGAGGCCGAGTGCGACGGGCAGCTGCACAACTGGTCCGCGTCCGCCGACGTGAACCCGGCCCTGGTGAGCCTGCACCCGGGCGCGGCCAATGCGCAGGCCAGGCTCCAGACGGCGAGCCTGCACTCCGGGTTCAAGCTGAGCGTGTCCCACCTGGCGCAGGCCGATCGGGACGTCCTCCTGGAGGAGAAGCACCGCTGAGCCTGCGCCGGCCGGACCCGCGCCCTCGGCCGGTGGCCGCCGCTACCGGCAGGCGGGGGCCACGCCGGTCATCGACATGAACGCGACGGTGCGGCAGCCGGGATCCGCGTGCGGGCGCCCGGCCGTACGGTGCACGGCCGCCGGTACGCCGACGGCCAGCAGGAGCAGCGCGAGAAGAGCGGTCGCGGCCCCCTTGCCCGGCCGCTTGTTCAGCCGGTGCACGGCGGGATCCCGGTCCGAGTGGTCGTCCGTTCCATGGACCGCATCATCACTCCGGCCCCGACATCCGGCAACTCGGAGCGACCGGACGGTCACCCCATGTCGCGTACGCTGCCCGCGACGTCGAACTCGCACCACACCGCCTTGCCGTCGCCCCGTGACTCCACGCCCCAGTGCGTGGCCAGCGCGTCCACCAGGAGCAGCCCGCGCCCGGTGGTCGCGGCCTCCCCCGGGGTGCGCCGGCGCGGCCAGACGCTGGAGCGGTCCTTGACCCACAGCCGGATCCGCCGGACCGGCTCCGGCAGCACCTCCATGGTCAGCACCGCCCCGCCGTCCGTGTGCAGCAGGGCGTTGACCAGCAGCTCCCCCGCGGCCAGTTCCACGTCGTCGGCGAGCTCCGGCATGCCCCAGTCGCGCAAGGCCTGGCGCAGGGCGTAGCGGGCCTCCGAGAGCCCCTCCGGGTCCGCCTGGTGGATGTACTGGTGGATCCGCGGGGCCCGGTGGGTGCCCGGGTCGGGGGCCCGGCGCAGCACCAGCAGAGCCACGTCGTCCCCGGAGCCCCAGCGCTCCCAGAGCCGGTCCGAGAGGTGGTCGGCGAGCGCCCCCGCCTCCTGCGGGCCGCTGCGCACGGCGTGGGCGAGGGCCTCCATGCCCTGGGTGATGGCGGTGCCGGGCTCCTCGACCAGGCCGTCGGTGCACAGCACCAGCGTCTCCCCGGGCACCAGGTCGAGCCGGGTCTCGGGGAAATCCTCCTGTTCGAAAACCGAGGCCAGCCCGAGCGGCAGTCCGCCTCGTACGTTGGGCCAGCCCGTGCGCCCGTCCGTGTGCCGGATCAGCGGGCCGAGATGGCCCGCGCGGACCGCCCGTACGCCCCCGGTCTCCAGGTCCACCTGTGCGTACATGCAGGTCGCGAAGCGCTCGGTGTCCAGCTCGGCCAGGAAGCGGGAGGCCCGGGCCAGGACGGTGGACGGCGGATGGCCCTCGCCCGCGTACGCCCGCAGCGCGATCCGCAGCTGGCCCATGATCGCCGCCGCGTGCGTGTCGTGGCCCTGTACGTCGCCCACGACAATGCCGACCCGGTCGCGGGGCAGCGCGATCACGTCGTACCAGTCCCCGCCGACCTCCCGCCCGCTCCACGCGGAGTGGTAGCGCACCGCGATCTCCCCGCCGCTGATCTCGGGGATCCGGCGCGGCAGCATCGAGGCCTGCAGGCCCGTGGCGAACTCCCGCTCCTGGTCGAACAGGAGTGCCCGCTGGAGGGACTGGGCGACGATGCCGGCCAGGCCCAGGCAGAGGTTGCGCTCCTCCGGGCTGAAATCGCTGCGCCGCCGGTAGAACAGCACCAGCCCGCCGATGGCCTTGGCCTGCGCGATCAGCGGCAGATAGGCGGCGGCGTCGAAGCGGATCCGCCGCAGGTAGTCCGCGAGCAGCGGGAACTCGCCCGCCAGATCGGCGAGGGAGGTGACGAAGCGCGCCTTGCGGGTGAGCACCGCCTGGGACAGCGGCAGCGAGCCGTCCAGCCGGGTGAACCGCCGCTCGCTGAGGATCTCCAGGGACTCCCCGCTGAGCGCGATGATCTTGATGGCGCCGTTCTCGACCAGCCCCAGGGCCAGCCCGTCCGCGCCGAGCCGCTCCAGCGCCCCCGCCCCGGTCAGCGTGGCGGTGACGTCGTCGACCGTCACGGCCCGCGACAGGGCCTCCGTGGTCCGCTGCACGATCGCGGCCTGCTGCGCCCGCGCCGACTCCAGCTTGCGCAGCACGGTGGCGTGCGCGAGCTCGGCCGTCGCGTCCCGGACGATCCCGATGATCCGCAGGGGCCGGCCCGCGGCGTCCCGCAGGATCCGGCCCTGCGTGTGCGTCCACTGGTCGACGCCGTCGCGCCGCTGCACGGTGAAGTACGAGCCGTACGTCTCCATGCCGCCGTCCAGGGCCGCCTGCGTGGACTCCGCCAGCCGGGCGCCGTCGTCGGGCGGGATCCGCAGCCCCAGCGTCTCGGGGGTGTCGTCGAACTCCTCCCGCTCCAGGTCGAAGACCACGAGCCCGGACTCGTCCAGCGTCAGCGTCCCGGCGTCCAGGTCCCACTCGAAGCTGCCCATGCCGTTCAGCGCGAGCCGCTCGCCGGGCCCGGTCACGGGGTCCCGGCTGCCCTGCCCGGATCTGTCGCGCTCCGCCGCTGCCACGAGACACACCACCTAACGGCCGGGCCAGCACGGCTGGGAGATCAACCGCTCCCACTCCTCGTCAGGATGCCCCGGAAGGGTGCGCCCGGCCTCCTGCCAGCGCTTGACGAGGGAAAGGTAGATCGTCGGCTGGTCCGGTGCCGCGTGCGCGGGAGGGCCGTAGGTGGGAGGGGCGTACGGCGAGGCGGCGGCCTTCGCCGCAGGCCTCGCGGCAGGCCTCGCCGCGGGCCCGGCGCCGGGGCCGGGCTGCTCCGTACGGCTCGCGGGAATGCGCACCCAGCCACGGCCGCCCTGTGCTCGCTGCTCCGCACTCATCGCGGTCCCCTCTCGACCTCACCGAAGAGACGTCTTGGGATGCCCGGCACCGGACGCCGCTCCCTGGTCCGGCCTGATCCTCAAGGCGCCCCCCATGCGCTTTCGGACTCCATTGACCAGTCTCCCCGCCGTGAACCCCGCACCGTGCACGAATCGCATGGAAGGGCCGAATGAGGGAGCCGTCAGCAGTCCCGCGAAGAACAGTCCCGGCCACGAGGACTCGAACCCGGCGCTCAGCTCCGGCGTGCCGCCGTCCCCGACGGTGGTGAGGGCGGCCCGCAGCCGGGCGTCCAGCAACTCCAGGCGCCCCATGTGCGGGGTGAACCCGGTGGCCGCGACCACGTGCGCGACGTCCAGTACGACGGACTCACCGGCCGCGGTGGTCAGTCCCAGCCGGGTCCGCTCGCCCACCACCGCCGCCCGGTGCAGCCGGTGCCCCAGCAGCGCCGGGACGCTCCGCTCGAAGCGGTCCCGCAGCCACCAGGCCCCGGCGGGCCCGAGCGCGGTCGCCGCGATCCGCTCCCGGGTCGGCGCGGGCAGCCGGCGCACCGCCCAGGGCAGCTCGGACCACACCCAGCTGCGCCAGCCGGTGCCGAGGCCGCTGTGCGGCTCGCGCAGGGCGCGCAGCACCGGACGTTCCAGTGGCTGGGGCACGGTGTTCCAGTTGAGCCGGGAGCGGCGGGCGACGAGACAGGGCCGGGCCCCGTTCTCCGCCAGCAGGGCGGCGGTCTCCAGGGCCGCCTGCCCGGCCCCGATCACGGCGACCTCCCGGC
Source organism: Streptomyces sp. NPDC059355 (assembly GCF_042752335.1). Lineage (NCBI taxonomy): Bacteria > Bacillati > Actinomycetota > Actinomycetes > Kitasatosporales > Streptomycetaceae > Streptomyces > Streptomyces sp. NPDC059355. The sequence continues at coordinate 57,026 of NZ_JBHYXN010000043.1, forward strand.
CGACGAAGCGGGTCAGGTCCCGGTGCCCGCTGCTGTGCGAGCAGTGCCCGGGGGGCAGCTCCCGCAGCGGCTCGGGGAGGTGCACGAACGGCATCACCCCGACGGCCAGCGCGACCGTACGGGCAAGCAGCGGCGACCCCTCGGCGGTGCGGACCAGGAAGCCCTCGCCCTGCGGGGAGACCTCGGTGACCGTCCTCTCCTCCACCTCGGGCACGGCGTGCCGGGCGAACCACATGCCGTACGAGCTGAACACGTCGATCGGGAGCGGGCTGCCGTGATCGGCCGCCATGCCGCGGCCCGCGCAGTACGCGGCGAGGGTGTGCCGGCCGCCGGGCGCGGACAGGTTGGAGGACCAGGGCTCCGACTTCAGGTACATGCCCTCGGGCATGTGGTCCCGCCACGAGGCCATGGGCCGTCCGAGCACCCGTACGCCGAGCCCGGCCGATGCCGCGTGCGCGGCGATCGACAGCCCGTACGGCCCGGCGCCGACCACGACGAGGTCGTCCATCCGCGTCACCGCTGTCCCTCCAGTCTCATGGGCCCCGCGTCAGTGCCCTTGCCTCCGACGGCGGTCGGGGGCGGGTGGCGGGGCGTCACCTGGTCACCAGCTCATCCGGTTCGGCGGGGGCGGCCGGGGTCGTCGGGGGGGCCGACGGGGTGGCCGGGGTCGCCGACGGGGCCAGGCCCCGGGCGCGCTGGCGCGGGGCGCGCACCACGGCGCGCGCCGTACGCCGACCGTGCGCCGGGACACCACGCAAGGCGCGCACGCCCTTCCCCGCGCCCCTGCCGAGGAACGCGGCGAGCATCGCGAGGAACGGCATCGGGTCGTCGGCTGCGAACCAGGCCGCCTCCACCCGCCCCCGCTCCGCCCGCGGCGCCACCCGCACCGGCCCGGGCCGTTCGCCCCCGGCACGGCCTTGCCCGGCCCCGGCCTCCCCGGCCCGCGCAGGAGCGGGGACGGACGCCCGCCCCTCGGCCGGGGGCCGCCAAGGGAGTTGGCGGCCGCGGACCGCCGCCAGCAGGGCGTAGTTCTCCGCGACGAACACCCGGCCGAGGCCGCCCGCGGACTCCGGGACCCGTTGCCCCGTCAGATCCAGGTACATCGCCTGGACCACGTCCAGGCCGCCCGCGTCCGTGAAGAGCCGGAACTGCGCGCCCGGCCGGGGGTTGAAGTCCACCAGCCGGAAGCAGCCCTTCTCGTCCCGGCGGAAGTCCAGGTCCAGGATCCCCTGGTAGCCGAGGCGCCGGGCGAGCCGCAGCCCCGCCTCCTCCACCGCCGGGTCCGGCAGCCAGCGCCCCACCGCCGTCAGGCCCGTCCGCACCGGCCAGGACAGCTCCTTGCGTCCCGACCCCGCGAGCAGCGGATGCCCGCCCCGGCCGAACGCGCCGTGGAAGAACCAGTCGGTGTCCGTCCCGGCCGGCAGGAACCGCTGGAGCAGCAGCCGGCTCCCGGCCACCTCCGTGCGCTCGTACAGCCGGCGCGCCTCGGCGGCGGTGTGCACGAGCGTCGTGCTGCGCAGCCCCGCACCCGCGGGCAGCAGCCAGGGCCGGCTCCACTTGGCCACCACCGGCAGTCCGAGCCGCCACGCGGCCTCCGCCGCCTCGGCCCCGCTCGCCGGGATCACCGTCTCCGGGTGCGGAACGTCCCAGCGTGCGCACAGCCGCGACAGCTCGGCCTTGTCCGCCACCCGGGCCGGCAGCCCGTCGGGCTGATGGGGGATCCGGAACCGCCCGTCGAGCATCGGGGCGATCCGCGCGACGGCGATGGCGCTCAGGTCGTCCATCGCCACGAGCACCGCAGGCCGGCCGATCCGCTCCGACACCCCGACGAGGCATTCCAGCAGCGTCTCCGGAGCCTCGGGGTCCAACCCCCCGGCCGGCCCGGGATGTACGGCGCGCAGGTAGCGCGAACGCCCCATGGGACCTCCCCCGGCCTCGACGACGGCATGGACCTCCACGCCCCTGCGCCCGAGCGATCTGACGGCGCCGAGGGTTCCGTGGTGGAACGGATTCCGATCGAGTCTGAGCACTACTGCGGGCACATGGCCGTCGAACGCGTGCATGGGAACGGTGTCTTTCACCTAGTCGGACCAAGCGGGGAGGATACGCAGCTGCGAATGGCCTAGGCGGCGGTCACCGGACAGGCCATTCGTCAGATGTGATGCCTAACGTCTTCGACAAGCACACCGATTCAGGAAAGTTCGGGAGACGCCATGCCCAGACCACACCGCCGACTGGCGAGCACCTGCATCGGTACGGTGACGGCCGGACTGCTCGCCACCGGAGCCGCGCTCGCGGCCCCCGAGAAGGAGCAGCCCAAGGGTTCCGACATCGCCATGGGCGCGTTTCTCGACTCCGGCCAGAGCGGAGTGGCCCGGATCCCGCAGCTGTCGCGCTGGCTGGGCGGCAAGGAGATCCGGGTCGGGCACACCTATCTGCCCGGGGACCGGTGGGCCCGCATCGAGAACCCCGACTTCCTGGAGGCCTGGGCCCAGTGGCGCCGGGCCAGGCCTGACCGGCTCTTCGTCCTCAACGTGCCCATGCAGGAGCACAACGAGGACCACGTCCCCGACCGCGAGGTGGCCCGGCTCATCCGGGCCGGCGCGGAGGGCGAGTTCGACCACCACTTCGAGCAGCTCGCCCACAAGCTGGTGGAGCTGGGCGTTCCGGACACAGTGATCGTGCTCGGCTGGGAGATGAACGGCGCCACGTACACGCACCGCTGCGCGCCCGACCCGGAGGGCTGGAAGGAGTACTGGAACCACATCGTCAACACGATGCGCTCCGTCCCCGGTCAGCAGTTCAAGTTCGATTTCGCACCCAACCGCGGATCGGACGCGATCGGCTGGACCAAGTGCTACCCGGGTGACGACGTGGTCGACATCGTCGGCATGGATTCGTACGACCAGGCTCCCGGCAAGACCTTCGACGAGATGGTCAGCCAGCCGTACGGGCTCCAGCAGCATGTCGATTTCGCGAAAGCGCACGGCAAAGAGATCTCGTACCCGGAGTGGGGGCTGTTCCGTCACGGGGACAACCCGGTGTACGTGCAGCGCATGCTGAAGTGGATCGGGCAGCACCAGCCGCTTTACCACACCATCACCGACTACTGCCCGCACGGCGTGTGGCAGTGCAAGAAGAACCCGCGGTCCGCGAAGGCCTTCCGGGCCGCGCTCGCACCCGAGCGGCCGCACCCGGTCCCGACCCCGGTCGTCCCGACCCCGGTCGTCCCGACCCCGGTGATCCCGACCCCGGTGATCCCGACCCCGGTCGTCCCGGCGCCGGTGATCCCGACCCCGGTCGTGCCGACCCCGTCGATCCCGACGCCCGAGATCCCCGTGCCCTCCCCGGTGGTCCCGACCCCCGGCGTCCCGCTGCCGGTCCCGTCGCCCGAGACCCCGGCCACGAGTCCCAGCCCGGGTACGAGCCCCGCACCCGAGCCCGCCCCGGTGCCCGTCCCCGAGCCCGTGCCCGTGCCCGTGCCCTCGCCGAGCCCGCAGGTCCCGGCGCCCGAGAGCCCCTCCCCCGAGCCGGCTCCCGAGCCCGTGCCCTCCCCCGCCGTCCCGTCGCCGCAGACCCCGGTGGGCCCGGACCCCAGCCCGGACCCCGCCCCGGTCCCGGTCCCGGTACCGGCCCCGGAGCCGTCGCCGGTGCTGCCCCCGGCCGTGCCGAAGCCCCAGCCGGCCGAGCCGGCCGTCAACAGCACGGAGTGGTGCGTGCCGATCAACTTCGGCGAGTGGCTCTCCAAGCTGGTCGGCAAGCAGTCGGTCTGCGTCAAGTTCGACTGGGGCAAGGACTCCGGCTTCTGGCCCTGGTAGAGCCGTCATCGGACCCGCAGTTCGTTGAGCCGTGCCCGCCAGTCCCTGGCGGCCGGCAGCGCCTCGCGCAGCGCGTCCACCGCCCGCTCGCGCCCCGTCACCTGCGATTCGTGCAGGCGCAGCAGGGGCGCGAGCGCCGTCCTGGCCAGCAGAAACCGCTGGTTGACGACGGTCTCGGGCCGCCAGTGGTTCTTGTACGGCTCGTTGCCGCGCAGGAAGCTCACCACCGGGCGGCCCTCCGCCAGGGCGCGGCCCGCCTCGTAGCGCAGCAGCAGCGTGGCCACGTCCACCTTCCGGGTCCGCAGGTCCGGGTCGGCCCCGTACAGGTAGCCGCCGCTGAGCGCCCCCGACAGCAGGGTGACGTTGGCGGCCACCACCTTCCCGTCCAGCCGGAACTCGGTCAGCCGGCCCTCGCCGACCCGCACCATCCGCCGGGTGGCCCGGGTCAGGTGCTCCGCGAAGCGGGGCCTCAAGTGCTCCGGGGTCACCCCTCGCACGCGCCACTGCTTCTCGTGGAGCCGAAGCAGCGTCCGTACGGCGCGCGGCACTTCCTGCTCGGTGACCTCGCGCTCCTCGATCCCGGCCGCGTCGGTCTTGCGCAGTTTGGCCCGGACCCGCTGGGCCCCGGAGGCCGGCATCCGCTTGACCAGCTCGTCGAACGGCAGCGCGGGCAGCTCCATGCAGGTGGAGTCGGTGAGCTTGCTCCGGATCCCCGGCCACTGGCCGTACAGCGCCTCCGCGGCGGCCCCGGGGCGTACCTCGCGCAGGTCGACGACCGCGCCGCGGGAGGCCCGGTGGAGGCCTTGGACCAGCGCCGGGACGACCTGCTCGGCGTACGCGGCGTCCACCAGGACGTCGAAGTAGTCGGTGATGCCGCCGCCGAGCGGCACCAGCAGCGGCAGCGGCCGGTGGACGAGCATCAGCGCGCAGGCGCCGACGAGCTCCCCGCCGCGCCGTACGAGCACGATCCGCAGCCGCCCGTCCCGGCCGTACGAGAGCCACCAGGAGTGCAGCCAGGCGTGGCTCTGGAAGGGGGTGGCGGTGGGGCAGGCCCGGAGGAGCCGGTTCCACGGCTCTTCCAGCGCGGCGAACTGCCGGGGGTCGCGGCACAGCGTCACCGACAGGGCCCCGGTGGAGCCCGTGGTCATCGCACGGACTCCTTCTCCTTGGTCTCGGTGTGGTCGCCCTGGGCGGGCAGGGAGGCGTACTCCTCGACGACCGGCTCCGCGACGGGGCGCTCCTCGCGCCGCCGCGTGCGGGCGGTGGGCCGGGCGAGCAGCCACAGCCCGCCGAGCAGTCCGCCGACGCACAGCCCGACGGCCCCGCTGATGGCGGCGGAGGGCGAGGCGGGCTCGCTCGGCGCCACGGCCTGGTTGAACAGCAGCAGTTGGACGCCGGTGTTCTTGGCGGCCTGATTGCTGCTCAGCGAGAGCGCGTCGGCGACGGCGTTGGCGATGTCGGCGGCCTCGGCCGCGCTCTTCGACGTCCCGGTGATGGCGATCATCGGGGACTCGGGGGAGGTCTCGGCGCGCACCTGCGTACGGAGCCTGCGGGCGCTGATGCCGGCGCGCGGCTGGGCGTACCCGAGGGTGGAGCTGCTGGTGGCGATGCGGGCGTACGCCTGGGCGAAGCCGAGGGCGGTGGCCGGCTCGGTGGTGTCGTCCGGGACGGCGACGACGTAGCTGGTGGCGGCGTACTCGGGCGCCTTCAGCACGCCGTACGCCCCGCCCGCGGCCAGGCCCAGCAGGGCGGCGGCGGGCAGCGGCCACCACGCGGGCGGCGGCAGCAGCCGCACCTTGCGGCGGCGGCGGTCGGTCCTCCTCTGCTCGGACTTCCTCGGGTCGGCCTTCTTCGGGTCGGCCTGCTTCGGATCGGCGGTGTCAGCCATGTACGTGCCTTCCTGGAGGGATGGGAGTGGTTTCGGTCCCCCGCGCGGGGGACCCCGTCGGTGGTGCGTCGTTCAGGGCGTCGCCGGGCACCGGGGCGGGACGGGCCCCCGGCAGCGCCAGGGCGTAGACCGCGAGGAGGAGCTCCGCGCTGCGGGAGATGTCGTAGCGGCGGGCCACCGGGGGCTGGGGCAGGCGCCGCACCCCGGCCTCCATGTGCCCGCGCAGAGCGGCGACCAGCTCCTCCGTCCCGGTCCCGATCCGGCGCGCCCCCGGAGCCTCCGCGGCCGGCAGGTCGTCGATCGCCGGGCAGGTGACGTGCAGCACCGGCAGCCCCGCGGCCAGCGCCTCCACCACCGCCAGCCCGAACGCCTCCTCCCGCGACGGCGACACGAACACGTCCATGGCGGCCAGGAGCGCCGGGATCCCGGGCGTGCGCCCGTCCGGGCTGTCGCCCAGCGGATCCCGCTCCCCCAGCAGGTGGATCCGGCTCTGCGCGCCCAGCTCCGCGGCCAGCCGCCGCAGCGCCGCCCGCTCCGGCCCGTCCCCGGCCAGCAGCAGGTGCGCCCCGGGCAGCGCCGCAACCGCCCGCACCAGCGAGTCGAACCGCTTGCCCGGCACCAGCCGGCCGACCCCGCCGACCACGAACGCCCGCTCCGGCAGCCCGGTCCGGGCCCGGGTGGCCCGGCGCACCCCCTCGTCGAAGCGGAAGCGGACGGCCTCGATCCCGTTCGGTACGACGTGCACGCGCGCGGCCGGCACCCCCCAGCCCTCCAGCCGCGCCGCGACGGTGTCCGACACCGCCACGGTCGCCGCGCCCAGCCGCTCACTGGCCAGGTACAGCGCCCGCACCCCGCCCGTCAGCTTCCGGCCCTCGATCTCGCCCTCGCCGAGCGAGTGCTCGGTGGCCACGGTCGCCCCGACCCCCGCGAGCCGGGCCGCGAGGCGCCCGTACACGCAGGCCCGGTACAGGTGCGTGTGCACGAGGTCGTACTGCTCGCGCCGGATGAACCGCACCAGCCTCGGCAGCGCCCCCAGGTCCCGGTTGCCCCGCATCCCCAGGTGCACCACCCGGACCCCGTCGGCGCGCAGGCCCTCGGCCACCGGCCCGGGGTTGGTCAGCGTCAGCACGTCGCAGCGCATCGGCATTTGCCGAAGCAGCAGCCGCAGCTGCTGCTCGGCGCCTCCGACCCCGAGCCCGGTGATGATGTGCAGCGCCCGCAGCGATTTCACCGGCGCACCGCCCGCCGCAGCTCCCGCACCCGGTGCCGCAGCTGCTTGATCCGCAGCCTTCCCGGCCCGTCCGCCTGGCTGACGTGGGTGCGCGGCAGGGCGTGCGGGCCGGCCAGCCGGCCGGGGTCGATGGCGCAGGCGTATCCGTACCCGGCGGCCCGCGTCGCCTCGACGACCCGTTCGTCGAGGTGCCCGTACGGGTAGCAGAACCCTTCGGGCAGGGTCCCGGTCAGCTCCCGGATCAGCTCCCGGCTGCCCCTCAGCTCCTGCTGGAGGATGTCGTCGGGGGCCGCGGTGAGGTCCTGGTGGAGCAGCCCGTGCGAGCCGATCTCCTGCCCGGCGGCGGCGACTTCGCGGATGCCCTCGGCGGTCAGCAGGGACTTGCGCGGGCCCAGGGGGTCCCACACGTTGTCCACCCCGAGCCGCCCCGGCAGCACGAACAGCGTGGAGGTGCAGCCGTGCCGGCGCAGCAGCGGCAGCGCCCGGGTCAGGTAGTCGGTGTAGCCGTCGTCGAAGGTCAGCCCGACGAGCCCGGCGCCCCGCCCGGCCGCGCAGGCCCTCAGCAGCTCGCCGACGGACACCCCGCGCAGGCCCCGCGAGCGCAGCCACAGCAGCTGCGCCTCCAGCGTGCCCGGGGTGACGGTGATGCCGTACGGGTCCTCGGCCGGGTCGGTGAACTCGGCGACCGAGTGGTACATCAGGACCCACGGCGAGGCGGTCCGGCGGGCGGGGACCGCTCGGGCGGTCGGCGCCGTGCGGGTGTCAGCGGGCATTGCGGAACCTCTGGGTCATCTGGGCGATCTGGGCGGGCAGGGCGGTGATTTCGAGCACCCGTATGGCCATGCCGCAGGCGCCGAACATGGCGGGGACGAGCAGGCAGCCGAGCGCGGCGCTGAGCAGCGGGTCGGGGATCATCGGCCCGGCGATCCAGCCGGTGCCGCAGGCGCCGACGGCGGCGACGGAGAGCCGCCCGATGCTGAGCGCGACCCGGCGGACCTGGATGGCGACGATCCGCGAGCCGAGCCCGGTGAGCAGCAGGGCGGCCGTGGTGGAGATGCCGGCGGCGTTGGCGGCGGCGATGCCGTAGGTGCCCCACCAGCCGACGGCGAAGGCGCCGGCCACGACGTTGACGAGGAGTCCGGCGCCCATCGCGAGCGCCGGGAACCAGGTGGGCCGGGCGGTCGAGAAGAAGGGCCGGGACAGCGCCCCGACGAGGCAGTGGCCGAGCAGTCCCAGGGCGTAGACCCGCATGACGGAGGCGGTGGCCAGGGTGTCGCGGTGGGTGAACGCGCCGCGTTCGAAGAGGACCTGGATGATCTGGGGCGCGTATCCGATGACGAGGGCGCTGCCCACGAGGACGGCGAGCGAGGCCAGCGCGAGGTCCTGCTCGACGCGCCGCCTGGCCTTCTCGCGCTCCCCGCCGGCCATGGCCTGGGCGACGACGGGGAAGGTGACGGTGCAGATCATCAGGGACAGCACCATCGGCATCTGCGCGACCTTCTGCGCGTAGTTCAGGTGCGAGATGGCCCCCGACGGCAGCGAGGCCGCCAGGAACCGCTCGACCAGGACCTGCGACTGCCGGAACACCGCGAAGAAGATCACCGGGGCGATCACGCCGAACGCGATGAGGGTGGGCCGGTCCCGGTCGCGCTGGCTGCGCGGCGCGCCCTTGGCGCGGGGCGGCCCGAAGCCCACGTTCCGGACGAACGCGGGCAGTTGGACGAGCACCATCAGCAGCCCGCCAGCGGCGACCCCGGCGGCGGCCGCCCGCACCCCCCAGACCGCGTGCAGCGCGATCATCGTCCCGATGATCCCGACGTTGTACGAGACGTAGATCGCGGCCGGCGGTACGAACGAGCGGTGTGCCCGGAGCGCGGCGCTGAAGTACCCCGCGATCCCGAAGGACAGCACGGTCAGCGCGGTCATCCGGGTGCACTCCACGGCCAGCGCCGGATCGGGCAGTCCGGGCGCGAGCACCGCGACGACGAGGGGCGCGGCGACGACGAGCAGGGAGGCGACGGCAGCCAGGAACACCGTCAGCCGCGGCAGGGTCGCCCCCACGAGCAGCCGTACGGGGTCCTGCGAGCGGGCCTCCTTGCGGGTGAGCCCGGCGCGGAAGGCCGCCCGCCGGGCCAGGGCCTGGCTGAACGCGGGCACCATGAGCAGGGCCATGGCGTCCTCGATGAGCAGCGTCGAGGCCATCTCGGGCACGGTCCAGGCGATCAGGAAGGCGTCGCTGTCGTGCCCGGCCCCGAAGAGGTGCGCGATGGTCTGGTCCCGGAACAGCCCGAACACCGCCCCGGCGGCGGTCAGTCCGGCGGTGACGGCGGCGGCCTTGGCCAGGAACCGCCCCAGCGGGGCCGGAGCCGCGTTCGCGCCCGGGGGGCCGGCGGCCGGGTCGTCCCGTACGGGCCCCGGGGCCTCGGGGAGCGCGCGGCGCGCGGCCCGCGCCGCCACCCCGACACCGCGCTCGGTGCGGGCTCCGGCTCCGGCTCCGGCTCCGCCCGCGGACGGGGCCCGGGCTCCGGCGGAGCCGTGCGGGGCCGCGGCGGAAGACGGGGCCGGTGTGCCCGGGACGCGGGCGGGGCCCGCCCCGGCCGGGGGGCCGGCAGCGGGCCGCCAAGGCGTCGTATCGGTCACCGGCCGGGACCATCGGGGACCGCGTCCCCTTCGGAGGGGGACGGCAGGGCCCACCAGGCCGCCAGGCCGATGATCACCCCGGTGAGGACGGTGGACGGCCCGCCGATGTCCGCGTACAGGAAGTCGGTCAGCTGCCAGACGAACAGCCCGATCGCGATCAGCCCGCAGTCCCGGATCCCGGCGCCGCCGCTCGCGTACCGTCGCAGGCCCGCGACGAGCAGCGCCGCCCAGCCGCCCACCAGCGCGGTCAGCCCGATCAGCCCCTGCTCGCTCAGCACCAGCAGGTACATGTTGTGCGGGGAGAGCAGCGGCTGGCGGATGAACGCCTGCCCCGCCCCGGCGGTGTCGCTGCCGGAGGAGAGGCCCAGCGAGGAGTGCCCGTCCCGGTTGGCCGGGAAGCCCTTGAGCCCCACCCCGGCGGCCGGCCGCTCGCGCCACATCGACTCGGCGGCGGCCCACATGGTGTAGCGGTCGGTCACCGACTGGTCGGGGGCGCTGGAGACCTGAGTGATCGAGGTCAGCCGCTCCGCGACCATCTCGGAGCCGACCCCGAGCCCGCCCACCAGGACCACCCCGGCCGCGGCCAGCGCGAGCAGCACCTTCAGCGCCCGCCGGATCCCGGCGAGCAGGATCACGAGCAGCGCCGCGCCGACCGTGGCGATCCACGCGCCCCGGCTGAACGACAGCACCAGCGGCACCACCAGCACCAGGGCCGCGCCGCCCGCCATCCGCCGTACCCGGCCCGGCAGTCCCGGAGCCAGGGCCGCCGCGGTCGCCACGACCAGCCCGTACGCCACCACCGTGGCCATGCCCATCACGTCGCCGGGCCCGAAGGTGCCGACGGCCCGGATGTCCTCGCCCTGGTACGAGGCCCCCGTGTGGGTCGCGAACTGCACGACCCCCACCGCGCCCTGCACCAGCGCCAGCACCACGAAGCACCCGGCGGCCAGCCGGAACTCCCCGGCGTCGCGCACCAGCAGCACGATCGCCGCCGGTACCAGGACGAACACCTGGAGGTAGCGCACGAACCCGGGCAGCGCCGCGTACGGATCCCCGGCGGTCGCGGTCGCCACCGCCAGCCCCACGGCGGGCACGCCGAGCACCGCCGCGCCCAGCGGGCTCAGCTCCCGCACCCGGCCGCGCAGCGCCTGCACCGCGCAGACGAGCACCAGCAGCAGCGAGGCGGCGTCGGCCGGGCCGACCTTGCCGGAGGTGCTCGCGTCGCCCGCCGCGATCGGGGCGAGGAGCAGCAGGACGGTCGCGGCGAGCGGCAGCAGCGGCCAGTGCCGCCGCAGCAGCCCCGCCGTGTCGGCCCGGGCGGCCGCGCCGAACGGGGATACGGCGAGGCTCATCAGCTGCCCCCCAGCCGGAAGCGGAAGAAGGAGGCCGCGGTGCGGGCGAGGATCCACAGGTCCTGCCACAGCGACCAGGTGTCGATGTAGTGGTTGTCGAAGCGGGCCCGGTCCTCGATGGAGGTGTCCCCCCGCAGGCCGTTGATCTGGGCGAGCCCGGTGATGCCGACGGGCATCCGGTGCCGGGCCTCGTAACCGGGGTGGACGGTGCTGAACTTCGCCACGAAGAAGGGCCGTTCCGGCCGTGGTCCGACCAGGCTCATGTCACCCCGTACGACGTTCCACAGCTGCGGCAGCTCGTCCAGCGAGGACTTGCGCAGGAAGGAGCCGATCGGGCTCATCCGGTTGTCGCCCGCGACCGTCCACCGGGTGGCGGACTCGTGCTCGTCGGCGCGCAGGGTGCGGAACTTCAGCAGCGTGAAGGAGCGCCCGTACAGGCCGACCCGCTCCTGCCGGAAGATCACCCCGGGCCCGTCGGAGACCCGTACGGCCAGCGCGCACGCGCCCATCACGGGCGCGGCGGCGATCAGCGCGAGCGCGGCCAGCAGCCCGTCGATGCCCCGCTTCACCCACCGCTCCACCGGCCGGGACGGGCGCGGCAGCAGCGGCTGTACGGCGTAGCCCCACAGCTGGTCGGCGGGCTGGGCCACCCGCATGCCGGTCACCTTGGCGGTGCCGGCCGGGTCGGCGAGCCAGAGCCGGCAACCGTGGTCGTGGAAGAGCCGGACCAGGGAGGCGGTGCGCTCGTCGGCCTCAGGCGGGCGGGTGAACACCGCGTGCCGGACCGAGTTCTGGATGACGGCACGCCGGATGTCCTCGTGCGTGGCGAGCACCGGCACGCCACCGCCGCCCTCCTCGGGAGAGCCGGTGTCGGCCAGCCCGACGGGCCGCAGCCCGTACTCGGGACGCCCGTGCAGGGCGGCGGCGACCGCGCTCGCCCCGGCGCCGGGGCCGACGACGAGGGCGGAGGCGGGCCGGCGGCGGGCCGCGCGGCGGCGGAGCTGGTTGACGAACCCGCGCCCGGCGCACGTCAGCACGATCTGCAGACAGACGGCCCCCAGCAGGGCCGGCCAGCCCAGGGCCCCGCCCGGCGACGTGGCGGCCACGACGGTGGCGAAGGCGCACCAAAGGATGGCGGCCCGCCCGGCCACCGCGGGCAGCTCCCGCAACGCGGAGGGCGCGAGCCGCGGCCTGTACAGCCCGGCCTGCGCGTGCAGCGCGGCGGCCAGCACGGCCATCGGGGCGGCCGCCCCTGCCGGCACCGCCGTCCCGGGCGCGGACAGGACCGTCGTGGTGAGTACGGCGGCCAGCGCATCGGCGGTCAGCAGCGGGAGGACCCCGTCGCTGCGCCGGACCCGCTGCGGCCTCGCGAGGGGCCGGGCCGGGTCGGCCCGGGGCCGGCGTGGGGGGTGGATGGCGGTCACGGACCGTCGGACGGCTGCGGTGCCGGCGGTGCCGCCGGCGGGCCCCGTGCCGCCCTGCCCGGTGTGCCGGGCGGGTGCGCTGTCCATCGTCATCGGCTGATGCGCTCCTGGTTCAAGGGCCGGGGCCTGCCCAGCAGTTCGTGGTACAGGCCGGTGACCGCGTCCGCGGTCCGCCGGACGTCGAAGTCGGTCCGGGCGTGCTGCCCGGCCTGCTCCCCGAGTTCGGCGAGCAGCTGCGGTTCGGCGAGCAGCCGGCCCAGGGCTTTGGCCAGGGCCGTCGGATCCTCCGGCGGTACCAGGCAGAGCCGCCCCTGGCCGGGCGGCAGGCTCTCCCGGGCACCGCTGACGTCGGAGACCAGGACCGGTCGGCCGCAGGCCATGGCTTCGAGCGGGGCGAGCGCCATGCCCTCCCACCGCGACGGCAGTACAACGAGATCGGCGGCCCGAAGCCACGGTCGGATGTCGGGAGCGGCTCCCGCGAAGAGCACCCCGGGCGGGGCGGTGCGGCGCAGCCGCTCGGTGTCGGGGCCGTCGCCGACGAGGGCGAGACGGGCTTCGGGGATGTTGCCGAGCACCTCCCGCCAGGCCTGGAGCAGGACGTCCTGGCCCTTCTGCTGGCAGAGCCGGCCCACGCAGACGGCAAGCGGCCCGTCACCCAGGAATGCGGCGGGCAACGGGAGTTCGGTTCGCGCGCGGGCCCGGTCGGCCCCGCGGTCGGGGCCGCCGGGGCGGAAGTGGTCCAGGTCCACGCCGTTGCGGATCACCGACCAGTGGGCGGCGATGCCCTCGGCCTCCCCGGCCCGGCGTTCGGCCTCGCTGACACAGAGCACCCGGTCGGCCCAACGGGCACCGAATCGCTCCCAGCGCAGGGCGAGCGCGGCGGTGGCCCCGCCGACGGCGTCGAAGGACCAGGCGTGCGGCTGGAAGACGGTGGGCACGGCCCCGCGCGCGGCGAGCCGCCCGGCGAGGCCCGCCTTGGCGCTGTGGGCGTGCAGGACGTCGGGCCCGACCTGGCGGATCACCCGGCGGGCGCCGAGCACTTCGGCGGGCAGGTCGGGGCCGGGGGCCCGGCCGGCGCGCCAGGTGAGCACCTCCGCCCCGGCCGCGCGGGCGGCGTCGGCGAGCTGTCCGCCGCGCGGGCAGCCGACGGCGGTCCGCAGGCCGGCGGCCGTCTGGGCGCGGACGAGGTCGACGACGACGCGGGCGACACCGCCGTCGACGGGTTGGACGAGGTGCAGGACGGAGAGGGGGCGGGGAATCGGTGCCTGCGCTCGGGAGGGCTGCGCAGGGGAAGGCTGTGTCGGCACGCGGAGTGGTCTCCTACGTTCAGCGGCGCGCGTCTGTCTGAACGAAGAGCACGCCGAGGAATTGACCCTGGCTTTCGCCCGTGAACCTGAAGCTCAGGCTGCGGGCGCCACCGGACAGGGCGGGACTCAGGTCGAACACGTCCGCGTCATATCCGAGATTATTCACATGTTCGGGCTGTCGCACGAACGAGGGATCTCCGAATTCCGTGATCGTGGAATTCATAACATCATTAAAAGGATTTTCTGCATCGCTGATGTTGACTCGGCGGCCACTGTCGGAGGTCACCGTGAGTGAGTCACCGAGGGTCCCCCGGTCCCCGTCGTACGCGACCACCCCGGCCTTCCCGGCCGAACCGGCGGCCGCGTCCAGGCCGGCGATCTCGACCGTCTCGCCGGCCCCACCGCCGGGGCCCGCGGCGATCGACTCGAAGCCGTCCCACACCGAGATCCGGCGCACCGGCTCCTGCGGGTGCTCGTACGCCACGACCAGCGTCCAGCCGCCCCAGGCACCCACCTCCGAATGACCCATCGCGATGTTCAGCTGGGCCACCGTCCACATGCCGGCGCCGCCCTTGCGGACCATCGGGGTCACGTCGGCCGAGGCCTGGTAGGCATCGCTCCCCGCGTCCGTCCGATGGCCGATCACCGTGTCGGCGAGGACCTCCTTGTAGGCCCCGCCCGGCTCGGCGACCAGCACCCGGCCGTTGTCCTCGGGCGGTTTCTGCTCGCCCACCCGCAGGTTCCCGCCCCAGTACAGGCGGGCGTACGAGACCTTCGCGCCCTGCGGGACCTTGAGCTCGGCCCGGGTGGAGTTGTAGGTGTCCGGGTCCTTGTCGACCTCGCTGTAGAACATGTCGAAATCGCCGTTGACCCCCGCCGCGCCCCGGTTGACCTCGGCGCACGGCTCGGCGTCCGGCGCCTCCTCCCGGCGGCAGGCGATGGCGGAGTTGGAGGCGCGGACCAGCCCGCCGCGCTGGACGGACTGGTAACGCTGAGTGAACGGGATCTTGGCCATTTCCCGCACGGCGGGAGCGGCGGGGCCCGGTGGGGCGGCCGCAGCGGGGACGTTCGCCGAAAGTACGAGGCAGGACAGCAGACCGAGCGTGCCGAGGATTCCGCGGGACGAACCCATGACCCCGTCTCCATTTTCGATCAAGGGGACAAAACAGGAGTGAACTTTGTCAGAAATCAGGCTGGAAATCACGCCGGACTCGCCCGTACGGCCTTTTGGGCGATAACACGCACCCTCGCAGGCGGAGGGTCGTTATGCGGTGCACCATTGTTCGAACCGAAAGGAAAACGGAGATGACGAAGCGGCTGATGCGCGCCACCACCCTGGCGGTCGCCGGCACCGCGGTGCTGATGGGCGGCGCGGGCCTCGCCTCCGCGGACTCGGCGGCCGAGGGCTTCGCGGCGGAGTCCCCCGGCGTGGGAAGCGGCAACCAGGTCCAGGTCCCGGTCAACGTCCCCGTGAACGTCTGCGGCGTCACGGCCAACCTGGTCGGCGCGCTGAACCCGACGTTCGGCAACACCTGCGTCAACACCTGACCGACGGTCCGACTGTCAGCCGAACCGTCAATCAGGCCGCTCGAAACCAAGGCATCCGAGTGAAGCCACGCAACCCGAACCGGGGCGCGGCCGTTGACCCGGGTGCTCCACTTACCGGGCAATCAAGCAAAAAAGGGACGACAATGATCAAGAAGATGATGGCCACTGCGGCTGCCGCAGCCTCGGTCGTGGGCATCGGTGCGGCCATGGCCCCGCAGGCCATGGCGATCGGCAACGACAACGGCATCAACACCGTCAACGGCAACGGCGCCTCGCAGATCTACGGCAACCAGGCCACCTACGGCACCATGAGCCCCCAGATGGCGCTCATCCAGGGCTCGTTCAACAAGCCCTGCATCGCGCTGCCGGCCAAGGTCAACGCCCAGTCGATCCTCGCGCTCGTCAACGTCGGCGTCCAGGACATCCCGATCCTGTCCAACCCGATGAACCAGCAGTGCACCGAGAACTCCACCCAGGCCAAGGGCGACGAGCCGCTCTCCCACATCCTGGACAACATCCCGGTCCTGTCCGGCAACGCGTCCGCCGGCAGCTGACCGCAGCCCGTGCAAGCGAGGCCGCCGCACCCTCCGGGTCGCGGCGGCCTCGCCGCTTGTCCACTCGGCCCGGTCGCGCCGCGCACACCCACCGCGAATAGCGCGTAAATCCGGCACGAATTCCGGCCGTTGCCTGCCCGCGTGAATTCGCGGAGCCGCCCGGGAAAATCTCCGGTTTCTTTTCCCGGACCCACTCGTTGTTATTTCTGCAGTGGACAAGCCTCTGCGGGAAGGATCGAAAACAAATGACGTACAAGAAGGCAGTGGTGCTGGCCGCCGGCGTTCTCGTGGCCGCCGGTGCCGCCTCGCCCGCCATGGCCGACTCGGTCGCCGACGGCAAGGCCATCGGCTCCCCGGGCGTGCTCTCCGGCAACCTCGCCCAGGTTCCGGTGCACATCCCGGTGAACGTCTGCGGCAACAGCGTCAACGTGATCGGCCTGCTGAACCCCGCGTTCGGCAACACCTGCGTCAACGCCTGACGAAGCGGCTGCCCGCAAGGGCAAACCTCCTCGGGGTGGCCTCGGAGTGCACGGCGGTGCACTCC
>NZ_JBHYXN010000044.1:0-70739 GCF_042752335.1 Streptomyces sp. NPDC059355
TAAAGCACCCGCCCACCCCCGTTACCACCAATCGGGCGGCCGCCGGCCGCTACAGATTTTAATACCACACGGGCGTTTGGGGGGGGGCCCCAGCAAACCGCGGGCCCCCGGGGGCGCACCCCCGGGGGCGCCGGCGTTCTTCGGGGAGGGTTACGGCGTCCCGTCGGCGCAGACCACGTAGACGGTGATGTTGTTCAGATTGCTGGCGGTGGTGACGGCCTGCCACCCGGTGGGAGGCGTGGTGGTGGTGCCGCCGGTCGGGTAGCTCGCCCTGAGGTTGCCGTCCGTGAGCGTGACTCCGCCACCGGTGGCGACGTCACCGGCATCGCATGTGACGGACGCGGTCGACGTACCCGTGACGCTCTTCACGTACGAACTGCCGATGGCACCCGCGTCGCCCTGGAAGCCCTGGTTGCCCTGGAACCCCTGGTTGCCCTGGAACCCTTGGTTGCCCTGGTTCCCCTGGAAGCCCTGTTCGCCCTGGAAGCCCTGGTTCCCCTGGAACCCTTGGTTGCCCTGGTTCCCCTGGAATCCCTGGTTGCCCTGGAAGCCCTGTTCGCCCTGGGCGCCCTGGTAACCCTGCGGGCCCTGGGCTCCCGGTCGGCCCGGGTGGCCCGGGCGTCCGGGCTTGCCCTGGGGGCCCTGCGGGCCGCGCTTGCCGCCGTGGTCACCGCCCGTGACGACGCCGGCGGGGCCGGGCACGGCCACGGCGCTGTCGGCTCCGGAGCGGTGGATCGCGTCGGCGATGGCCGTCGTGGTCGGGACGACGTTGAGCGCCACGGCGAGCACACCGGCCCCGACCATGGTGGCGGACTTCAGGCGTCTGGTTCGGATCGTTCGATGACTCAAGAGAACCGTCCTCACGGGACTGGGAGGGGTCACGCCCGCAAGCGCGCGCCTCTGGCTACGAACGAAGCCATTGTTGACCCTTTGTGATCAAAAGATCACATTCCGTCCCATGTCGCGGCGACGATCACCCGGGCGGCCCCGCCCCGCTCCTCAGCGGGTCGCGGACGGCGGACGGTGGGTGGTGAACCAGCGCTCGGCGAGGGCGGAGACCCGGTGGAGCGCTCCGGGCTCCTCGAAGAGGTGGGTGGCGCCCTGGACGAGCTCCAGACGGTTCTCGCAGCGCAGGCGTGCCTGGGCCTCGCGGTTGAGGGCGAGGACCCGGTGGTCCTCCGAGCCGACGATCAGGAGCGTGGGGGCCCGGACCCCGGCGAGGCGGGATCCGGCCAGGTCCGGGCGGCCGCCGCGGGAGACCACCGCGTGGACCGGCGAGTCCGGGGAGGCCGCGGCCGCGAGGGCGGCCGCCGCACCCGTACTGGCGCCGAAGTAGGCCGGCGGGGCCGTGGTCCGGGTGCCGAGCCAGGCCGTGGCGGCGGCGAGGCGTGCGGCCAGGGTGTCGATGTCGAAGACGTTCGAGCGGTCCGCCTCCTCGGCCGGGGTGAGCAGGTCGAACAGCAGGGTGCCCAGGCCGGCCCGGTTCAGGGCCGCGGCCACGGCGCGGTTGCGGGGGCTGCGCCGGCTGCTGCCCGAGCCGTGCGCGAACACGACCACCGCGCCCGCGCCCTCCGGGAGGGTGAGGTCGCCGGGAAGGTGCAGGCCCGCGGCCTCCACCTCCACCGCGACCTCCACCTCCGCCCGTTCCGGCGGGTCCGGCCGGCGCGGCGACTGGGCGAGGAGGGAGACGACCTCCTCGTCCGGGGTCTGGGAGAAGTCCCGGTACCACTGTCCGACCGAGGAGAACCCCGGCGGTGCGGACAGGCAGACCACCTCGTCGGCCACCGCGCCCACCCGCCCCAGCGCGTCCGGCGGCGCCACCGGGGCCGCCATCACGACCCGGGCCGCGCCCTGCGCCCGTACGACCTGGCAGGCGGCGGCCGCCGTGGCTCCGGTCGCGATGCCGTCGTCCACCACGATCACCGTCCGGCCGCGGAGGTCCTCCTGCGGCCGGCCCGCGCGGTAGCGGGCGGCCCGGCGGGCCAGCTCCGCCTGTTCCGCCTGCTCGACGGAGGCGATGTCCCGCGGGCCGAGCCGCCCGCGCCGGACGATGTCCTCGCTGATCACGCGTACACCGCCCTCGCCGATGGCGCCGAACGCCAGCTCGGGCTGGTACGGGACCCCCAGCTTGCGGACGACGATCACGTCGAGCGGGGCGCCGAGGGCGTGGGCCACGTGGAAGGCGACCGGGACCCCGCCGCGCGGCAGCCCCAGCACCACGGGACGGTCCGCCGCGTACCTCGCGAGCTCCGTGCCGAGCCTTCGGCCTGCGTCGTCGCGGTCCGTGAAGAGCATTGCGGGTCATCCCCAAGGGTCGTCCCCGGCGTTCCCTGCCGTACTTCGAAACAACGCCTCCCGGCGCCCGCGTGCAACTCGGGTCGGGCGTCCCGTCCGGTGGTCCGTACGAGTCGGACGGGTCCGGGTCTGTGGGTTTTGCGGGATGGGAAGGGGTGGGGGGCGTGCATAGGTTGGCCGTGAGGCCGCGTTGCGCCGCTGACCTGGCGCTTCGGTGCGGGCTCTGACGACGAGGATGGGGCGGCGCGATGCGTGAGCTGGTGGAGACGGCGCGGCGGTGGGCGGCCGAGGGGCGGGCCGCGTTCCTGGCCCGGCCGGTGGCCGAGCAGGGGTTCGGGCCGCGGGACCCCGCCGGGGCCCTGCTCGTGGACGCGCGCGGGGAGTGCGTAGGAGCCCTGTACCGGGGCGTCTTCGACGCCGAGCTGGTGGCGGAGGCCGGAGCCGTGGCCGCCGGGGCGACCGCGCGGGTCTGCGACGTGTCGGTGGGGGCCGACGAGGCGGCCCTGGCGAAGCTGACCTGCGGCGGGCGGGCCGAGATCCTGCTCCAGCCGCTGTCGGCGGTGCCCGCCGCCTGGTGGGACCTGCTCGGCGAGGGTGTCGGCGTCGCGCTCGTGACCCGGCTCGACGAGCGGGCCGAGCACGCGGTGAGCGAGGTGGTGCGGGCCGTCGACGCGCCGGCCGACGACGCCGGGCGGCGGGCCGGCGAGCTGCTGGCCACGCGCCGGCCCGGGCGGGACGCGCTCTACGGGGAGCGCGGGCTGGTGTTCGTGGAGGCGTACCCGTCCGCCCCGTACGTGGTCATCGGCGGGGGCGGCGAGCTCGCCGAGATCATCGAGGCGCAGGCCCTGCTGCTGGGGTGGGAGGCCGGACTCGTGGGCTCCGTCGCCGAGGCCGGGAAGCTGCTGGAGGCGCGCCGCGACGCCGCCTGCCTGGTGATGCTGAGCCACGACCCGGAGTTCGACGTGCCGACCGTACGGAACGCGCTCGCGCTGGGGATTCCGTACGTGGGCGCGCTCGGCTCCCGCAAGACCACCGCCCGGCGGCGCGAGGAGCTGATCGCCGCCGGGGTGTCCACCGCCGGCCTGGCGCGGGTGCACGGGCCGATCGGGCTGGACCTGGGGGCCAGGACTCCCCCGGAGACGGCGCTGGCGATCTGCGCGGAGATCCTGGCCGTGCTCGGCGGGTACGAAGTGCGGGCGCTGCGCGATTCGGACGGGCCGCTGCGCTAGGGAGTGTCCGGACGCGGGGTGTCAGCCGCCGAGGGCACGCTTGAGCTGCGTCTTGTTCATGTCGGAGCGGCCGTGGATGTTGCGGCGCCTGGCCTCCGCGTAGAGCTGTTCGTACGTCGGCCCCTGCGCGCCCGAGTGGGAGCGCAGGCCGCCGCGGCGGGCGGAGGAGATGTCCTCCAGCGACTGCCTATCGCGGTCTTGGACTCGCCGGCCCGGGCCCGTTCCTTGTTGACGGTCCGGGCGGCGATCTCCTTGGCCCGCTCCTCGGACTCGCCGCGCCGCTCGGCGCCCTCCTTGATGTGCTCGTACTGGCGTTCTCGTTCGGGTGAAGATCCGCGGGGCATTTTCGGGCTCCTTTCCGGGCGGGTCGCCGTTGCGCCTGCCCCCGATCCGGCGCGGCAGTCGTCCGGTCCTCGGATCGGGGGTCTCCCCGCACTCAGGGTGAAACAGTCACTGATGCGGAAAAATAGTGCGTATGGACATGACCTTGAGTCTGGACCAGACTCTGAGCAGCATCGCCTGGTTCCTGATCGTCGGGATCATCGTCGTCGGCGTTCTGCTCGGCGGCTTCAAGCTCGGCCAGCGGGTCCGGGCCAAGGAGCCCCCGCCGCCGACCGCCGAGAGCCAGCCCCACCTGCCGAACGGGGGCGCGGTCTACGAGGTCCGCGAGGAGCGCGAGAGCGTGGAGATCCCCGAAGGCGGCCTGCGCCCGCACGAGATGCAGGGCTACGGGAACTTCGGCTCCACCACGAGCAGCCATCAGGAGGAGGACCGGGCCGAGCGCGAGGCCGGCTACCGGAACCCGCCGCAGTACCCGGGCCCGCAGCAGCCCCCGCACGGTGAGCCGCCGGCCTACAAGCCGACCGGGAACGCCTGACGCGACCGGCTCCGACCCGCGCCACACCACGCCACGGCGCGGGTCACGGCGCGGGTCACGGGCGTCAGAGCTCCGTCCGCAGCCTGAGCACTTCCGGCGGCGGGTGCCGGGCCGTGGAGGGGTGGCGGACCTCGGCCGTCAGCGGCGGGTCGAGCGGGCGGTACGGCACCTCGCCGATCCCGATCGCGGTGACCGTGGCACCGGCGGGGGCCCCGGCCGGCCCTTCGCGGGCCGCCACCGCCGCCACCACGTCCGCCCGCAGCGCCGCCGTCAGCGGGCTCGACACCAGCGGGGTCTCGTCCCCGGCCGGCAGCACCAGGACCAGCGCGAGGGGGCGGCGCGGGGTGCCGGTGTAGCCGACCACCGCCGCGTCCCGCACCTCCGTGTGCCGCAGCTTCTGCCAGCCGCGCCGGCCCGCCGGGTACGTCTGGTCCAGTCGCTTGACGACCAGCCCCTCGATACCGCTGGCGGGCAGGGTCTCGTACCAGGTGGCCGCCAGCTCCGGGTCGGTCGTCATCGGGACCGGCTGCAGTGGCGGCCCGAGCGGGAGCAGCAGGTCGACCAGGAGGGCCCGGCGCCGCTCGTACGTGCGCCCCCGCAGGTCCAGCCCGGCCAGTTCCAGCACGTCGAACGCCGCGTACGAGGCCGGCAGGCTCTGGGCGAGCACGGCGGCCCGCGCGGCCGTGGCCGCCGCCCGGCGCTGGACGAGGGCGAAGTCCGTACGGCCGGCGTGCCAGACCACCACCTCCCCGTCGAGGACGGTCTCGGCGGGCAACTGCCGGGCCGCGGCCGCCAGATCGGGGAAGGCGGCGGTCACGATGCGGCCGGAGCGCGCCTGCAGCACCACGTCCTCGGCGGTGCGCACGACCACGAGGCGGTGGCCGTCGAACTTCGGCTCGTACGCGAGTCCGTCCCCGCGCGGGAGGGTGCGCACGGAGGCGGCGAGCGCGACCCGGATCACGGCCGGGCTCCGGGGAGTGCGGGCAGCCGGTGGGCGCGGCCGGGATCGGTCAGCGGGGCGAGGAGGTCCCCGTCGCGCTCCAGCCTCGGCGGGATGTCGTCGGCGAGGAAGACGAGGTCGGCGGGGGTGCGGCAGGCCGCGACCTCCTCCCAGGAGACGGGGGCGGAGACGGTGGGCCGGGCCCGCGCGCGCAGGGTGTAGGGGGCGGCGGTGGTCTTGGCGGCGGCGTTCTGGCTGTGGTCGACGAAGACCTTGCCGGGGCGCAGGGCCCTGGCCATCCGGTGCAGGGCGAGGTCGGGGAGCGCGCGCTCGGCTTCCTGGGCGAGGGTTTTCGCGTACGCGGAGACGCGGTCGGACGGGGTCGGCTCCAGGGGCACGGCGAGGTGCACGCCCTTGGAGCCGGATGTCTTGGCGTAGGCCTGCAGGCCGTCGACGGCGAGGCGCTCGCGCAGCCAGAGCGCGACGGCGCAGCATTCGACGGCGGTGGCGGGCGCGCCGGGGTCGAGGTCGATGATCAGCCGGTCGGCGAGGGCCGGGCTGCCGGCCGGCCACTGGGGGGTGTGGAACTCGACGACGAGGTTGGCGGCCCACATGAGGGAGGGCAGGTCCGCGACGACCACCTGTTCGGCGGAGAGGTCCTCGGAGCGGGGCACCGGGGTGGTTTTCACCCAGGCGGGCGTGCCGGGCGGCGGGTTCTTCGTGAAGAAGAGCTGGCCGTCCGGGCCGTCGGGGTAACGCAGGAACGACACCGGCCGGTCGTGGATGTGGGCCAGCAGCGGACCGGCGACGGTGGCGTAGTAGTGCAGCACCTCGCCCTTGGTGTAGCCGGTCTCGGGGTACAGCACCTTGTCGAGGTTGGAGAGCGGGATGCGACGCCCCTCCACCATGGTGATCGGCGTCATACGATGAGATTGCCATGAATCGGGAGGAACCGTGCGATCCATCTGGAACGGGGCGATCTCCTTCGGCTTGGTCAGCATTCCGATCAAGCTGGTGAACGCCACCGAGAGCCACTCGATCTCCTTTCGCCAGATCCACCTGAGCGACGGCGGACGGATCCGCTACCGCAAGGTGTGCGAGCTGGACGGCGAGGAGGTGGCGACCGCCGAGATCGGCAAGGGGTACGAGGAGGCGGACGGGTCGATCATCCCGATCACGGACGAGGACTTGGCGCAGCTGCCGATCGCCACGGCGAAGACGATCGAGATCGTGTCGTTCGTACCGGCGGACGAGATCGACCCGCTGCAGATGGACGCGGCGTACTACCTCGCGGCGAACGGGCCGACGGCGGCCAAGCCGTACACGCTGCTGCGGGAGGCGCTGAAGCGGAGCCGGAGGGTCGCGATCGCCAAGTACGCGCTGCGGGGGCGGGAGCGGCTCGGCATGCTGCGAGTGGTCGACGACGTGATCGCGATGCACGGGCTGCTCTGGCCTGACGAGATCCGGGTGCCGGAGGGGGTGGCTCCGGAGGGGAAGGTGTCGGTGCGGGAGGCCGAGCTGGACCTGGCGGACGCGCTGATGGCGACGTTGGGCGAGGTCGAGATGGACTCGTTGACGGACGAGTACCGGGAGGCCGTCGAGGCCATGATCTCGGCGAAGTCGGAGGGTGCGTTCGAACCCCCGGCGGAGTCCGACGGGGAACCGGCCGGCGGCAAGGTCATCGACCTGATGGCGGCGCTGGAGAAGAGCGTGAGCGCGGCGAAGGCCTCGCGGGGCGAGGCCGGCCCGCAGGCGGAGGTCACCCCCATCCGGCGGAAGACGGCGGCCGCACCGAAGTCGGTGGGCGGGAAGAAGTCCACGGCCGCGACGAAGAAGACGGCGGCCTCCGGTACGAAGAAGACCGCGTCGGCCAAGTCGACTTCGGCCAGGTCCACCGCGGACAAGTCGACGGCGGCCAAGTCGACGGCCACGAAGTCCACCGCCAAGTCCACGTCGAAGGCGGCCTCGGCGAAGAAGACCGCCGCCGCGACGAAGAAGACGACCCCCGGCAAGCGGGCCTCGGCCTGATCGGCAAGAAACCCCCTAAGGCCGCAGGATCACGCAGGTGGTCGTGGCGTGCGCGTACAGCTTTCCGTCCTCGGCGCCGACCACCCGCGCCTCGGCCGTGGCGGTGGTCCGCCCGACGTGCAGGGCCGTGCCCTCGCACCGCAGCGTGGGTGTCTGCGCCAGTACCGGCCGGATCATGTGCACCCCCAGCTGCACGGTCGTGTACGTGGTGCCCGCCGGGAGGCGGGTCATCACGGCCGAGCCGAGTGCCGAGTCGAGGAGCGTGGCCAGGAACCCGCCGTGCACCGTGCCCATCGGGTTGAGGAGGTGGTCGCCCGGATCCCCCTCGAAGACCACGAAGCCCTCCTCGGCCTCCGCCAGCCGGAAGCCGAGGGTGCTCATGATCGAGGCCTCGGGCAGGGCGCCCTCGAGGCACGCCTGCAGGACCTCCAGCCCGCTCATGCCCAGGATCTCCGGGGTGAGTTCGGGCCGCGAGTGCCAGGTGTGGGTACGGGAGCGGTCGGCGCCGGCCGAGGCGGCGTACGGGGTGGTGCGGGGCGTGGTCATGACCCGACCCTAGGCGCGCCCCGACAGCCGCGGGAGTGACGGATCCGGCACCTTGCACACCGATTCCGACACTCGCCCCTCTGCTCTGGCGCCCGCTAGGGTGAGCCGGTGAAAACCGCCGTCCTGGTCCTCGACGGGGTGTTCGACTCCGGCGTCTCGGCCGTCCTCGACGTCCTGCACACGGCCAACGCCCTGCGCGACCGGCTGCCGGGAGCCCCGCCGCCCGCCTTCGACATCCGCACGGTCGGTGTCCGGCGCACGGTGCGCACCGGCCTGGGCCACCGGATCGACACCGAGCCCGCCCGCACCGCCGAGGACGCCGATCTCCTCGTCGTGCCGGCCCTCATGGAGCGGCGCCCCGAGGCGCTGGTGGAGGCGGTGGCCTCCGCCGGGCACCGCACCGCGCGCCGGCTGCTCGCCGAAGCCCGTGAACGCCGCACCCCCCTCGCCACGTCCTGCACCGGAACGTTCCTGCTCGCCGAGTCCGGGGTGCTCGACGGCCGCCGGGCCACCACCAGCTGGTGGCTCGCCCCGGTCTTCCGGGACCGCTACCGCAAGGTCACGGTGGACGAGACGCGGATGGTCACCACCTCGGACGGGATCACCACCGCCGGCGCCGCGTTCAGCCACCTCGACCTCGCGCTGGCGATCGTGGGCATGCGCAGTCCCGCCCTCGCCGACCTGGTGCGGCACTACCTCGTGGTCGACGACCGGGCCTCGCAGGCCGCGTACGCCATCCCGAGCGCCCTGGCCCGCCACGATCCGCTGGTGGCCGCGTTCGAGCAGTGGGTCCGGGCGCGCATCGCGGAGCCGCTGTCCATCGCCGGGGCGGCCCGCGATCTCGGGGTCAGCGAACGCACCCTGCAGCGCACGGTCGCCCGCACGCTCGGCTGCCCGCCGATCCGGCTGGTGCAGGACCTGCGGGTGGAGCAGGCCGAGCACCTGCTGCGCACCACCGGCCTGCCGCTGGCGGCGGTCGCCCGCAGGGTCGGCTACGAGAGCCCGGGCGCCCTGCGGGCCCTGCTGCACCGCCGCCTGGGCAAGGGCCCGCGCGCGCTGCGCCCCGCGGGCCCGGCCTGATCCGGAGGCCGGGCCGGACACCCCCTAGCGGCCGCTCCTCGGCTTGCGGGCCATGAAGGACCGCGGGCGGGGGCGGCGCGGGAGGGGCGGGAGCCAGGTGCGGGTGTCGCGGGCCTGGGTGAACAGGGCCTCCATGTCCGGGGGTTTGAGGGTGGCCGGGGCCGAGGCGAGGTGTGCCTGGGCCGTCGCCGGCTCCAGGATGCGGATGTCCCGGACCGTCGGGGCCACGTCGACGCGGGAGGCGTCGACCAGGGCCAGGGCCGGCAGGACCGGGGCCGCGAGCGCCCGGGTGGCCGCGGCGGCGGCCAGGCGGATCCAGCGCGGGTCGGGGCGCGGCTCGGCGCGGCCCACCGTGAGCAGCAGGTCCCCGACGGCCGCGCGCTGGCGGCGCCCCGGGAGCGTACGGACGCAGAAGATCCCCGCCGGGCCTATGAGCAGGTGGTCGACGCCGCCCAGGCCCGGCAGCGGGACGCCGTGCAGGACCCGCCAGCCGTCCGGTTCGAGGGAGTCGAGGAGGTCGCCCATGCGCTGCTGGGCGGCCAGGTCCTGGCGGAGCCGGTGCCGGGCCCGGGTACCCGCCGAGCCGTGTTCCAGTTCGCCCAGCAGGAGTTCGCCGGGGCGGTTCGGGGCCAGGTCCTCGTCCGGCGGAAGGGCGAGTCTGCGCAGGTCCGCCGGCGTGGGCACCGGCGGTGGACCGATCGTGAACGGGCCCGCGATGTACGGGCGTAACGCCGCCACGACCGCGTCGCGGTGCTGGTCGGCGAGCACGCTGATCCGGTTGGTCTGCCGGTCGTACCAGGCCACCGCCTGGCCGTCGGGCAGGTTGACGTAGAGCCGGCCGCGGCCGGGGCGGCCGCTCGGCAGCACCTTGAGTCCACGCATGGACCTCACCCCCCGCCGTACATGGGAGCAGCCCGGACGCCCCGCGGCAATCCCCCGGTGGAGTTCTCGGCCGTGTAACAGCTTCTACGGAACTCCGCCGGGTGTCTGTTACATGCTCATCGCGGTACTGACACAGCGGGCTCCTAGGTTTGTCGCACCTGGACCGGACCGAAGGACTTCCCGTGAGCACCGTCGACCGCCGCACTCTCGTACGAGCCGCCGCAGTGACCGTCTGCGCCGGAGCCCTCCTCGCGCTGCCCGCCGCGGCCGCTCTCGCCGAGGGGGTGCCCGCCGCCTCCGCGGCGCACTCCGCGGGTGCGCCGCGGACCCTGGTCAAGAGCCTCGCCCTCGCGGACGGCGTGTCCGAGGCGAAGGTCTACCGGGTCGCCGGCGGCGGCTTCCAGGCCGACATCCTGGCCGCCGACGGCGCCAAGGCGGCCACCCTGACCAGCCGCGACGGCGCCGCCGGCTTCGCCCGCTCGGGCCCGCTCCACGCGGCCCTGCAGCCCGACGGCCGGCTCTCCTCCTGGGTCGGCGAGACGGGTGACGCGACCGGCCGCACCGCCACGCCCGTCTCCGACGGGTACAAGACCGGGATCCGGGACGGCAAGGTCGTCCAGGCCTCCGCCGGGCACGCCCGCACGGTCGCCGGCGGGACCCTGGACACGCTGGCCGACGGGCCGGGCGACGGCGTACTGCTGCTCGCCGCGGGTGGCGGCATCGCGGCGGTGGGCGCGGCCGGGCTGGGCTTCGCGATGCTGCGCCGCGGGCGGACCGAGGGCTGATCCGCGCGGATCACCAGGGAGCTCCCGAAGGCCGCCGAAGCGGTCATATGTCCGCATAAGGTTAAGATGCGCCGATGAGTGCCCGCCCCCGTGCCCGCGCCGCCCTGCTCGCCCTGCCCCTGCTCCCGCTGCTGCCCCTGCTGGCGGGCTGCGGCGACACCGGCGGTCCGGTGGGCGCCGGTCCGACCCCGACAGCGAGCGGGCCCGTACATCTGTGGCCGGAGCGCAAAGGGGCCTCCGTACCGCCCGCCGATCCGGGAGGTGCGCCGCCGGAGTACGTGCAGGGGCTGGCGCCGGTGTCGGGGCAGAACGTGCACGAGGTCGATCCGGTGGCCCTCGTCCAGGCGGAGCTGGCCGCCCACCCGGACACCGGCGTCGGCCCGGACGGGATGCCCGCGGAGACCGTCGCGGCCGTCAAGGCGTGCGGGCGGGCGGGGCAGCCGCGCGAGCGGTGCCCGGTACGGGCCCCGTACTACCGGGACCTGACGGGCAACGGCCGCGACGAGCTCGTCGTCGGCATCGAGATGCCGGACCGGATGATGTCCGTACGGGCGTACACGGCGGACCCGGACGGACGCCTCAACCGGATCATGGCGACGACGCAGACCCTCGTCACCGTGGAGCTGGCCGGGCGGGACGTGATCCTGCGGATGCCGAGCGGCAATCCGGGCTACGAGCTGATCACCGCGTGGTCCTGGGACGAGAAGCAGCGGACGATGCTGCCGACGCGCGAGCAGATCGTACGGCTGCCGGGGACGGCGCAGAGCCCCTCCGCGTCCCCGCCGCTGAAGCCGTCCGCCGAGGGCACCCCGTGAGGCGGGTGCCGGGGCGGCTGCCCGCCTGGACGGCCACGCTGACCTGGAAGTCCGGGCTGTTCATCATCGTGATGTGCTGCTCCCTGGCGGCCGTGCTCGGCGCGCTGGTGCACGTGGAGGTGACCCGGCAGACCGTCGCGGCGGCGCGGGACAAGGCATTGGAGAAGCTCCACGACGTCTCCCGCGAGTACGAGGCCGGCGAGGCCCTCCCGCCCGACGCGGGGATCGACCCGGCGGGGCTGCCCCCGGCGCTGCGCGCCCTGGCGGTGTCCGGGCAGCGCGCGACGATGGTGGCCGAGTACGAGGGCCGGCCGACGATGTGGGCGGCGGCGCCGGCGGACGGCAAGGCCCTGGCGACGGCCGTGGACTACTCGCAGAGCGCCCGGACGATCAACGGCCTGGACAACGCGATCATCGGCTCCTCCGTCCTGGCCATCGGCGGAACGCTGCTGGTGGGCGCCTTCGCGGTGACCCGGGTGACGCGGCGGCTGCACCTGACCGCGACCGTGGCCCGGCGGATCACCCAGGGCGATCTGGACGCGCGCGTGGACGATCCGCGCACGAAGGACCCCTCCCGGCACCAGGACGAGGTGGCGACGGTGGCGGCCGCCCTCGACACGATGGCCGGAACCCTGCAGGCGAAGCTGCTGAGCGAGCAGCGGTTCACGGCGGACGTCGCGCACGAACTGCGGACGCCGCTGACGGGTCTGCAGGCGGCGTCGGAGCTGCTGCCGGAGGGGCGGGCCACGCAGCTGGTGCAGGAGCGGGTGCGGACGATGCGCGGGCTGACCGAGGACCTGCTGGAGATCTCGCGGCTGGACTCGGGGCGCGAGGTGGTGGAGACGGATCTGCACCAGCTGGGGCGCCTGGCGCGGCGGGTGGTCCGGGCCTCCGGGACGGAGACGGAGCTCGCGATCGTCCGGGACGCGCACGTGGAGACGGACCGGCGCCGGCTGGAGCGGGTGCTGGGGAACCTGGTGGCCAACGCGCACAAGCACGGGCGGGCGCCGGTGGTCCTGACGGTGGACGGCCCGGTGGTGACCGTACGGGACCACGGCGACGGGTTCCCGGAGTACCTGATGGCGCACGGCCCTCAGCGGTTCCGGACCGGTGGCGCGGGAACGGGCAAGGGGCACGGGCTGGGGCTGACCATCGCGGTGGGACAGGCGGAGGTCATCGGCGCGCGGCTGGAGTTCCGGGACGCGGAGGGCGGCGGGGCACTGGCCGTGCTGACGCTGCCGCAGCCGCCGCCGGAGCCTGCGCCGCGGCCCTGACGGCCCTGACGGCCCTGACGGCCCTGACGGCCAAGATCACGCGGTCGGCGGGGCCGGCTTCGTCCAGGGCCAGCGGGGCCCGGGCCCCCGGCCGGACGGGGAGTACGCGTACTTCCAGCCCTTCTGGAGGTGCAGCCGCTTGGAATGACCCGCCGGGACCCGCTCGTACACCAGGACCGTCGCGGGGCCGCCGTCGGCCGACGGGACGGGGATCTCGTACCACTTCGGCGGGTGTCCGGTCGGCCCGAGGAGGATCGGGAGGACACGGCCGTCCATCGGGCCGCCCTCGAAGGGCGTGGGTTCGCTTTTCACCCCACCAGTGTCACAGCAGGTGGGCGGCCTCGGAGACCACCGGGATCACGCGGCGGGCCAGGACCCCGACCGGGCCGTCCGCCGATTCCATGGCCAGTGCGGCCCGCGCCGCGGCCGCGGTCTCCGGGTCAGTGGCGGCCGTCGCCGTCAGGAGGGCTATGAACTGGTCGACCAGCCAGTCGCGCAGGACCGAGACCTCCGGCTGCTTGCCCTCGTCGATCCAGATCAGGGAGGCGGCCTCGACCGCGGTGATCCACGTGCGGACCATCATCCGCAGCCGCGGGCCGGGGGCCGGGACGGCCAGGTGGTAGAGGATCTGCCGGGCCGCGGCCCGGCGGATGCCGTCGACCGTGGCCGTCGTACGGGAGGTCTCGACGACGCTGCCGCCCTGGAGGAGGGCGGAGAAGCCGGTGTCGTGCTCGTCGACGAAGGCCAGGTAGCGGTCCAGGGCCCGGGAGAGCCGCTGGGTGAGCGGACCGGCCTGCGGTTCGTCGAAGCACTGCTGCAGCAGGTCGGCCGCCGAGCGCAGGGCGGCCTCGTACAGCTGCTGTTTGCCGCCCGGGAAGTAGCGGTAGACCAGGGGCCGCGAGACGCCCGCCGCCTCGGCGACGTCGTCGAGCGAGACCTCTTCCGGGGCCCGGTGCGCGAACAGCGACAGGGCGGCGTCGAGGAGCTGGGCCCGCCGCTCCTCGACGCTCAGCCTGCGGTACGCGCGTACGGTCGTCATGCCCGCAGGGTAGCCCCGAAACAAGCGGTTCAGGCGAGGAGTCCCGAGCTCTTCCAGAGCCTGCGGCCGACTCCGCGCAGGACGCCGATGTCGTCGAGGAAGTCCGTGAGCCGCTTGGCGCCCGTCTGCATGACCTCGCGCCGGTGGCCGCTCGCCTGGGCCTGGGCGAGGGCTTCGCGCCGGTCGAGGCCGATGTTCTCGTAGACCTTCGGGTTGACGAAGGCCATCGAGAAGACGCGGGCGGCCTGGCCGCAGCTGACGCGGGTCAGCTCCTGCTCCCAGCGCGGGGCGGTCAGCATCTGGCGGCGCAGCTCCTCGCGGGCGTAGCGGACGTGCCGGGCCTCCTCGATGACGTGGATGCGGGTCACACCGCGCACGAGGGGCTGGATGCGCTCGTCCGGGAAGGTGAGGCGCTGCATCCAGTCGAGGATCTCCTCGCCGAGGAGGGTGCAGGCGAAGGAACCGGGGGTGGTGGAGACGGTCTTGAGGATGCGGGCGAGGTTGTGGTTGGTGCGGGAGACGGGGTAGGCGGGGGCGCCGGCCTTCTGGATCATGCGGGCGAACATCATGGAGTGGCGGCACTCGTCGGCTATCTCGGTGAGCGCGTACCGGACGTGGTTGCTGGTCAGGGACTTGTCGTAGATGTGCCGGACCATCAGCTGCATCAGGATGATCTCGAACCAGATGCCGAGCGAGCCGAGCGCCGCCGCCTCGTGGCGGGAGAGGTCGATGCGCTGTTCCTCGCCCATCCTCTTCCACAGCGGGGTGTCGTAGAGGGAGAGCAGCTCGGGCGGCCAGTAGTACTTGCCGTCGATGGGCGGGGCGTCCCAGTCGAGTTCCTTGTCCGGGTCGAAGGAGTGCTTGGCCGAGGATTCGAGCAGTCGCGCGGCGATCTCTGCGCGGTCCTTGAGGAGGCCGAGCGCGTCCTGCAGGGCGCCTCGATCGGTCACGGTCGTCATGGCTTCGGATACCTCGCTCATCGGGTTACCGGCGGTCAGTAGTTATGAGACTGCTTGTCAGCAAGACCGTCAATCCCCTGCGCACGACTTGTTGACCCCGCGTCTACCAACGTGTGACGCTGCCAACCATCCAGTCCTGTACGGAAGTACACGAGCCGAGGGGGCGTCAGTGTCGACGCACGAGCTCTACACCAAGGACCCGGGCGCGGACGTCTGGCAGGTTCCGGCCTCCGGCGCGGCCCGCTTCAGCTGGGAGTACGCCGGGGGCCGCGAGCGGCTCCTCGCCCTGTACCAGAAGGGCAAGGACAAGCAGTGGGACGGCGCCAAGCGCATCGACTGGGAGCTGGAGGTGGACCCGTACAACCCGCTCGGCACCCCGGACGAGGCGCTGACCCTCTACGGCACCCGGCACTGGTCCCGGCTCACCGAGAAGGACAAGGGCGAGCTGCGCCGGCACTACACCGCCTGGAACTTCAGCCAGTTCCTCCACGGTGAGCAGGGCGCGATGGTGTGCGCGGCGCGGATCGTGGAGTCGGTGCCGGACCTGGACGCGAAGTTCTACTCCGCGACCCAGACGATGGACGAGGCCCGCCACGCCGAGGTCTTCGGGCGCTTCCTGCACGAGAAGGTCGGGATGCTCTACCCGATCAACGACAACCTCCAGGCGCTGCTGGGCGACACCCTGCGCGACTCGCGCTGGGACATGCCGTACCTGGGCATGCAGGTGCTCATCGAGGGGCTGGCGCTGGCGGCCTTCGGGATGATCCGCGACACGACCGACAAGCCGCTGCCGAAGCAGATCCTGGCGTACGTGATGCAGGACGAGGCCCGGCACGTGGCGTTCGGGCGGATGGCCCTGCGGGACTACTACAAGCAGTTGACGGACGCCGAGCTGCGCGAGCGCGAGGAGTTCGTGATCGAGGGCTGCTACCTGATGCGCGACCGGCTGCGCGGGGTGGAGGTGCTGGAGAACTTCGGCATCTCGCGGAAGGAGGCCGAGGAGTTCACCGAGCAGTCGGAGTTCCTGCACCTGTTCCGGAAGCTGCTGTTCAGCCGGATCGTGCCGTGCGTGAAGGACATCGGGCTGTGGGGCGAGCGGCTGCAGAAGGCATACCTGGACATGGGCGTCTTCGAGATGGGCAACTCCAACCTGGACCTGCTCATGACCCAGGACGAGGAGATCGCGGAGGCGCTGGACCGCGAACGCTTCGCGGCGGAGGAGGCGGACCGGGTGGCGGAGGTGGAGGCGGCGATCGAAGAGGGGCTGGACACCCCCTAGGGGTGTCTTGTCGATCGGGCCGGTGGGGCACGGCTCAACGCGCCGCCAGCGCGGCCTCCATCACCGCACGGGCGATCGGGGCCGCCGCGCCGTTGCCGCTGATGTCCCCGCGGTGCGCCTCGGCGTCCTCGACCACCACGGCCACGGCGACCTCCGGTCGCGGGGCGTCCTCGGCCTTCGCCCAGCCGATGAACCACGCGTACGGGGTTCCCGCGTTGCCGACCCCGTGCTGGGCGGTGCCGGTCTTGCCGCCGACCACCGCGCCCGGGATCGCGGCGTTGCGCCCGGTGCCGTTCTCCACCACCTGCACCATCATCTCCTGCAGGCGCAGCGCCGTCGCCGGGTTCATCGCCCGGCCCAGGCTGTGCTGCTGCCCGCGCCGGACCTGGTCCCCGTCGTCCTGGGTGGTCCGGTCGACGAGGTACGGGGAGGCGAGTTCGCCGCCGTTGGCGACCGCCGCCGCCACCATGGCCATCTGGAGCGGCGTGGCCGTCGTATTGAACTGCCCGATCGAGGAGAGCGCCAGCTGGTCCGGGCTCATGTCGGTGTCGAAGTTCGACCGCGACACCCAGGCGGGCACCCGCAGCCCGCCTTCGTTGAACCCGAACCGGCGCGCCGCGTCCACCATCGCGCGCAGCCCGACCCGTACGCCGATCTTCGCCATCACCGTGTTGCAGGACCACTGCACCGCCTCCGCCATCGAGGCGTCCTGGCAGCCGGTGGCCGCGTTCGGCAGCAGGGTGCTGGTGCCGGGCAGCGGGTAGGGGTCGGGGGTCTGCGTGGGCGCGTCCACATCGGTGACCACCCCCGCGTCGAGGGCCGCGGCCGCCGTCACGATCTTGAAGGTGGAGCCGGGCGGGTACGTCTCGCGCAGCGCCCGGTTCAGCATCGGCCGGGCGGGGTCGGCGTTCAGCCGGGCCCAGGCCCCCTTGACGGACCCGCCGGTGCCGGAGAGCGCCGCCGGGTCGTACGAGGGGCTGCTGACCAGCGCGAGGATCCTGCCGGTGGCGGGATCCAGGGCGACCGCCGCACCGCGCCGGCCCGCCAGTCCGGTGTACGCGGCCCGTTGGGGGCCGGACCGCACGGTGGTCTCGGCGTTGCCGCCGGAGGGGCGGCCGCGGGCCAGCTCATACCAGAGCGGGAAGGCCGAGAGCCCCGGGTCGGTGCCGGCGAGGACCGCGTCCTCGGCGCGCTCGAGGAGGCTGGTCCCGTACGTCTGCGAGGAGAACCCGGTGACCGGCGCGTACAGCGGACCGTTCGCGTACGTCCGCTCGTAGCGCAGCAGCTGGCCGCTGTCCCGGGATCCGGTGACGGGCCGCCCGTCGACCAGGATGTCCCCGCGGGGCTCGGCGTAGCGCTGGACGGCGGGGCGTTTGTTGGCCGGGTTCGCCCCGTACGCGGCGGCCTCCCAGACCTGCACCCGGGCCACGTTGACGAGCAGGGCGGCGAGCAGCAGCGCGCAGAACCAGGCGCACCAGCGGATGTAGCGGATCACTCGCCGCCCCCTCGGCCCTCGGCTCCGGCCGGGCGGGGGCGGCGGGCGCTGTCGCCGAGCCGGACGAGCAGCGCGACGTTGACCCAGTTGGTGACGACGGAGGAGCCGCCCTGGGCGAGGAAGGGCATGGCCATGCCCGTGAGCGGGATCAGCCCGGTGACTCCCCCGGCGATGACGAACACCTGGAGGGCGACGATCGAGGCCAGCCCGGTGGCGAGGAGGCGGCCGAAGGGGTCGCGCAGCGCGAGCCCGGCACGGAATCCGCGGTGGACGAGGAGTCCGTAGAGCAGCAGGATCGCGGTGATGCCGACGAGGCCGAGCTCCTCGCCGGCGGTGGCGAGGATGAAGTCCGACTTGGCGGCGAAGCCGATGAGGAAGGACTGGCCGTGGCCCAGCCCCGCGCCGAGGAGTCCGCCGGCGGCGAAGGCGAAGAGGGACTGGGCGAGCTGGCCGGGCCCCTCCCCCCGCTCGATGGAGGCGAAAGGATTCAGCCAGTCCTCGACGCGGCCGTGCACGTGCGTCTCGAAGGTCCCGACGGCGTACGCGCCGACGGCGGCGAGCAGCAGCCCGATCGCGATCCACCCGATCCGGCCGGTGGCGGTGAACAGCATGATCACGAAGAGTCCGAAGAACAGCAGCGAGGTCCCCAGGTCCCTTTCCAGGACCAGCAGACCGACGCTGAGCAGCCAGATCGCGAGGATCGGACCGAGGACCCGGCCGGGCAGCAGGCGCAGCTTCCAGAACAGGCGCCGCCCGGTGAGCGCGAGGGCGGTGCGATTGGCGGCCAGATAGGCGGCGAAGAAGACGGCGAGCAGGATCTTGGCGAACTCGCCGGGCTGGAAGGAGAGCCCGGCGAACCGGATCCAGATGTGGGCGCCGTTGACGGCCGGGAAGAACACGGGGACCAGCATCAGCACGAGCGCGGCGGCCACGGAGAGGTACGCGTACCTCTGGAGCACGCGGTGGTCGCGCAGGAGGACGACGGCGAGGACGAAGAGGGCCACGCCGAGCGCGGACCAGCGCAGTTGGTCGCCTGCGGTGAGGTGGGCGGGGGTGGTCACGTCGAGGCGCTGGATGAGGACGAGGCCGAGTCCGTTGAGCAGGACGGCGATGGGGAGCACGAGCGGATCGGCGTACGGGGCCCGGAAGCGGACGGCGAGGTGCGCGAGCAGGGCGGCCCCGGCGAGCCCGGCGGCGTACCGGCCGGCGGGCTCGGGGATGTGGCCGGTGGTGGCGAGGCCGACGTAGAGGTACCCGAGGACGCAGATGAGGACGGCTCCGGCGAGGAGCGTCAGCTCGACGCCTCTGCGCGTGGACGCGGAGCCGTCGGGGGGCGGGGGCGGCGCGGGCTCCGCCACCTCTGCCGTCAGAGCGGTCATATCGGAAACGTAGCAAGCGGACGGATGGTATGTCCGCTTATGTCATAGAGTGCCGAGGAGTAGTCGGAATCGGTCACGAGTGGGAGCCGCGAGACATGGGACCAGTGGAATTCATCGTCCTGGCCTTCCCGGAGGAGCAGCTGCGCGTGCCGGCGGTCGAGGCCGTGATGGGGCTGCGCAAGGCGGGGGTCGTACGGCTGATCGACGGTCTCGTGGTCACGAAGACGGCCGGGGGCGAGGTGCTGGCGGCGGAGTTCGACGAGTTCATGGAGCTGCAGGGGCTGCTGCGGCACCGGGAGGCCGCGCAGCTGATCGGGGCCGAGGACGTGCAGGAGTCGGCGCAGCTGCTGGAGCGGGGCAGCTGCGCGCTGCTGCTGCTGGTGGAGCACGTGTGGGCCGAGGACGCGGCGATCGCCGTACGGGCGGCGGGCGGGCGCATCGTGGGCTCGGTCCGGATCCCGCCGGAGCGGACGGAGGCGGCCTGATGTTCATCCGCCCGGTCGGCAGGAGAGTGGAAGCGGCCCGCCGCCCCTCGGGCCGCCCCCTCCTCCAAGGCCTCCTGGCACGCGCGGCGGGCACGCCGGCGCCGGCCACCGAGCCCGCCGTCACCGAGGCGGCCGAACACCGTGCGCAATCGGCCGCGCCGGAGGGCCGGACGACCACCGGTCACCCGGGCAGCCAGCCGACGGGTCTGGCGACGGAACTGGCACAGCTGGCGAACCTGGCCCGGGAAGGCCTACTCACCCCGCAGGAGTTCAAGGAGGCCAAGACCCGCCTCCTCCACTCCTGACACCCCGACCCCGGCCCTCACGAAGCCGCCCTGCCCGGTGGGCTCGTCCACGGGCCGGGGCTGGGCCGGACGAGTGGGCGTGGGGAACCGGCCGTCCCGGGTGGGCGATTTGTCATATCGGGCGTGGCAGCATCGGCCGCCTGGAGGTGACCACATGTCACGCCGCGTGCTCCGTACCGCCTGCATCGCCGCCCTGTTCGTATCGGCCGGGCCGCTCCCCGTCACCCACGCCGGGTCCCTGCCCCTGGCGGACCCGGCCGCCGCCACGACCCGGCAGCCCAGCGCCACCGCGGAATCCGCAGGCGCCCCCGCCCACCGGGCCCACGGCTCGGCGGCCGCCGACACCCCGCAAGCCGCCACCCCGCGGGCCACCGCCCCGACGGACACCACCGACCGGCAGGGCGACAGCGCCCCGGGCGCCTCCGCCCCTCGGACCCCCGGCGCCGGAGGCACTGCCGCGGCGCATGGGACCGGCTCGCCCGGCTCCGAGGGCACGGCGGGACTCGGCTCGACAGGGCTCGGCTCGACAGGGCTCGACTCAACAGGGCTCGACTCGACAGGACCCGGCAGGGCCGCCGCCGTCCGCGAGGGCATCGGCACGGCGGCCGCCGCCGACCCGCAGGGTGCCACCGCCCAGGCAACCGCGTTGCAGGGTCTCGGCGTCGGGGAGTTGCTGGGGGTGTTGCAGAGGCTCTACCGGGAGGCCGAGGCCGCCGCCGAGGGGTACAAGGCCACCGAGGTCGCGCTCAAGGCCGGGCAGGACGAGGAGCGCCGGCTCGGTGCCGAGCTCGCGAAGGCCCGTACCGCCCTCGGCGCCGAGAAGGCCGCCGCCGGGCGGGTGGCCCGGGAGCAGTACCAGGGCGCCGTCGGCCTCTCCCCGTACGCCCGGATGCTGCTCACCGGCGACCCCCAGGCCGCCCAGGACCAGCGGCGGCTCGCCGCCCGCGAGGGCGCCCGCCGGGCCGGGGTGCTGGCCCGCCTCACCCGCGGCGAGCACCGGGCCGACCTCCTCGCCACCGCAGCCCGCACGTCCCTCGACGCACAGCAGACCCTCACCGCGCAGCGCAGGCGGAACAAGCTGCAGGTGGACCTCAAGCTCAAACAGGTCGAGCGGGTCCTCGCCTCCCTCACCCCCGAGCAGATCGCCCGGCTCGGCTCCCGCGAGGCCGCGAACACCGCCACCGCGCAGCGGGAGCTGCTGGACTCCGGCCGGCTCGCCGCCACCCCCCGTACGCCCACGGCCGCCGGCGGCGCCGCACTGACCTACGCCACCGAGCAGATCGGCAAACCCTACGTCTGGGGCGCCGAGGGGCCGGGGTCCTTCGACTGCTCCGGGCTCACCTCACAGGCCTGGGCGCACGCCGGCCGCTCCATCCCCCGCACCAGCCAGGAGCAGTGGGCGCAGCTGCCCAAGGTGCCGCTGGACGAGCTGCGGCCCGGCGATCTGGTGGTGTACTTCCCCACCGCCACCCATGTGGCCCTCTACGTAGGCGACGGGAAGGTGATCCAGGCGCCGCGGCCCGGGGCGAAGGTCAAGGTGTCCCCGATCGCCGCCAATCCGCTGCTCGGTGCCGTGCGGCCCGACTCCGACGCGGCCCCGCTGGCCGCGTTCACCCCGCCGCCCCTGCCGCAGACCCCGGAGGGCGGCGACGCCGGCTACTCCGCCTCGGAGTCTCCGGACCCGGCCGAGGACCCGGCCGAGGACGCGACCTCGTCCAAGTAGTCCTGCGCGTCTTCGGGGTCGTAGAAGTACGCGTCGAAGTCGGCCGGGTTGTCGAAGCCGTTGGCGAAACGATCCGCCACCGGCTGGAGCTGCCCGGCCGCCCCGATCAGGTTCAGCACGTGCTCCGGCGGGACGCCGAGCATCGCGTTCGTCCACTGGGTCACCGGCTTGCCCGTCGTGAACCAGAACTTGTCGAAGGTGGCCTTCATCCACGCCTCGTCGAACGGCTTGTCCCCGTGCATCAGGATCGACGACAGGTAGGAGGCCGCGCACTTGGACGCCGAGTTCGAGCCCTGGCCGGTGATCGGGTCGTTCGCGACGACCACGTCGGCGACGCCCAGCACCAGCCCGCCGCCCGGCAGCCGCCCGATCGGGTTGCGGACGACCGGCGCGTACCGGCCGGCCAGCGTGCCGCCCGCGTCCGTCAGTTCCGCCTTCGTCGCCCGCGCGTACTCCCAGGGCGTGAACTTCTCCATCAGTTCCAGCGTGAGCGCGAGGTGTTCGGCCGGGCCGGCGACCCCGCGGAACACGTCGAGCGGGCCGCCCGGGAGCCCCTCCCAGAACAGGATGTCCGCACGCCCCGACGTCGTCAGCGTCGGCATCACGAACAGTTCGCCCACGCCCGGGACGAGGCTGCAGCGCACCGCTTCCGTCTCGGGGTGCTCGGGGCGCGGTGCGAGCCCGTGCACGTACGAGACGGCCAGCGCGCGCTGCGGCGCGTCGTACGGGGAGCGCGCCGCGTCCCGGCCGAACATCGACACCAGCTCGCCCTTGCCGGCGGCGACGAGCACGAGGTCGTACGTGCGGGAGAAGTAGTCCAGGTCGGCGACGGACGCGCCGTGGATCACCAGCTGTCCGCCGCGCTGCACGAAGACGTCGAGCCAGCCGGCCATCTTCACGCGCTGGTCGACGGACTGGGCGTACCCCTTGAGACGGCCGAGCCAGTCGACCGGGCGCGAACCGTCCGGGGCGGCGACCGAGACGCCGACGCCCTCGATCCGCGGGGCCTGCCGTTCCCAGAAGTTGAGCGCGAGGTCGCGCTCGTGCCGCAGCGCCGTGTCGAACATGACCTGCGTGGACATGATCCG
The DNA here is from genome assembly GCF_042752335.1 of Streptomyces sp. NPDC059355. Lineage (NCBI taxonomy): Bacteria > Bacillati > Actinomycetota > Actinomycetes > Kitasatosporales > Streptomycetaceae > Streptomyces > Streptomyces sp. NPDC059355. The sequence goes on from NZ_JBHYXN010000044.1 coordinate 22,504, forward strand.
CCCGGTGCGGATCTCGTCCGCCGTCCGGTTGGACATGAGGGTGATCTCGAACCCCTTCGCCTGGAGGCCGAGGGCGAGCTGGAGACCGGACTGGCCGGCCCCCACGACGAGTATCTTGCGCATGTCACGTTCTCGATTCGGGGGTGCGGTTCGGCTTTCGGCTTTCGGCTTTCGGCTGTTCTACGGTTCCGGCGTCGCGTCCAGCGCGTGGCCCACCAGCGTCACCAGGGACTCGACGACCGTGTCCCGGCTCCGCGCGTCCATGATCAGCACCGGCACGTGCGGCGGGATGGTCAGCGCCTCCCGCACGTCCTCGGGCTCGTACGGGTCCGAGCCCTCGAAGTGGTTCACGGCGACCGCGTACGGGAGCCCGCAGCTCTCGAAGTAGTCGAGCGCCGGGAAGCAGTCGCGCAGCCGGCGCGTGTCGGCCAGCACGATGCCGCCGATGGCGCCGCGCACCAGGTCGTCCCACATGAACCAGAACCGCTTCTGGCCCGGCGTCCCGTACACGTACAGCACGAGGTCGTCGGCGAGGGTGATGCGGCCGAAGTCCATCGCGACGGTGGTGGTGCTCTTGTCCGGGGTGCCGGACAGGTCGTCCGTCGGGGCGCCGGCCTGGGTCATCACCGCCTCGGTGCGCAGCGGGGTGATCTCGGAGACGGAGGACACGAAGGTGGTCTTGCCGACGCCGAAGCCGCCCGCGACCAGCACCTTGACGGCGACGGGGGCGCGGGAGCGGTCGTACTGCCAGGGCTGGACGGACTCGTCGTCCAAAGCGGCCTTGGCGTGGCCGGGGATGCCGACGGGCGGATCAGAGACTGCGAAGACCACTGAGCACCCTTTCCAGCAGCGCGCGTTCGGGTCGCCCGGGGCCGTGCCCCGTCCCGTAGACGCGTATCCGCCCCTGGTCGGCGAGATCGCTGACCAGGACGCGGACCACCCCGAGCGGCAGCTTCAGCAGCGCGGATATCTCCGCGATGGTGCGCATGCGGCGGCAGACCTCGACGATCGCCGGCATCTCGGGCATGCGGTCGTCGGGCTCGGGCCGCTGCGGCTCCGAGGCCCGGGTGTCGCAGGCGGCGACGAACGTCTCCACGTGCAGGACCTGCGTGAAGCGGGTGCGGCCGCCCGTGAGGGAGTACGGGCGGACGCGTGCGGGCCGGCGGTCGGCTCCGCGTATCGGCAACCGGTCGGTCGCCGAGGCCGTACTCCTCACGGGGTCTTCTCCATCGACTGGCGCAGCTCGCTGCGGACTTCCGGGGTCAGGACGTGGCCGGCCCGGCCGACGAACAGCGCCATGTGGTAGGCCACCACGCTCATGTCGCAGTCGGGGGTGGCGTGCACGCCGAGGAGCGAACCGTCGCTGATGGACATGACGAAGACGGAGCCGTACGCCATCGCCACCATCGTCTGCTTGACCGCCCCGCCCTCCATGAGCTCGGCGGCGCCCGTGGTGAGGCTGCCGAGACCGGAGACGATGGTGGCCAGGTCGGCGGAGGCGCCGCGCGGGCCCTTGGTGCGCGCGGGGCCCTCGCCGGGGGCGGCGGCCGCGCCGGCGGCCGCTCCCCCGGGGTCGGAGGACAGCAGCAGGAGCCCGTCCGAGGACACGACCGCGACGGAGTTGACGCCGGGCACCTCCTCGACCAGGTCGGTCAGCAGCCACTGCAGGTTGCGGGCCTGGGTGCTCAGTCCGTACGTACTGGGCGCGGTCATGTGCGTGCCTCCTGTGCGGTGTCCCCCTGGTCGGTGTCCTGTGCGAGCTCGGCGGCCACGACGCGCCGTCCGTCCCGCGTCCCCTGGTAGAAGCCGCCGAGCCGGCGTCGCAGTTCGTCGGCGTCGACGCGGCGGGGCGGCTCGGGCGCCCGTGCGGTCCCGGGGCGGGGCGGGGTCACCGTGCGCGGGGTGCGCTTGGGCAGCCCTTTGTCGGTGACGGCCGCCTCCGGCCCGGAGTCGGGGTGGCTCCCCTGGCGGGGGACCCAGTCGGCCTCGTCGGGCGCGTGCCGGTGGGGCTCCGCCGGACCGTCGGGGGCGACGGCGGTGGCGGACTCCCCGGGCAGCGTCGGTCCTGCTTCCGGTACGCCGGCCCGCGGGCCGGCATCGGGCAGCCGGTCGGGGGACGCCGGGTCGGGGTCGGGCTCCGCGAAGGCCTCCGGTACCGCGTCGGGGACGACGCGCGCGAGGAGTTCTTCGCCGGGATCGGGCTCGCCCGGGGCCTGCTCGGGGCCGTCGGCCGCGGTGAACACCTGGTCGGCGCCGGGCGGCTCCGGCTCCGTCGGCACCACCCGGGCCAGCAGCTCCTCGCCGGGGGCCGGGGGCGGTACGTCGGCCGGGGGCGGTACGTCCGCGGCGTCCCCGAAGCCGTGTCCGGCCGTGAACACCTGGTCGGCGGGCGGCAGCTGAGCGTCCGCGGCCGGGGCGTGCGCACCCGCGCCGGGCTCCAGACCCCCGGCCAGGTCCGGCCCGAATTCCGGGGCCAGGTCGGGGATGGCGTCCGCGGTCGCATCGGGACCGGAGGCCGGGTCTGCGCCCGGGGCCACAGCCGCACCAGCACCCGCAACGGCACCGTCCGGGGCGAAGTCCGCGTCCTGGCCGGGCGTCGGCTCCGCGGTGAGGGACTCGTCCGGGGCGTCCGGGTCCCACTCCATGCCCCGCAGGAGCTCCGCGTCCGCCTCCGGGCCCGGGTCCTGGAAGGGCTCGGGAGCCGGGGCCGCGGCCGGAGTCGGGGCCGCGTCGGCCGACGCCTCCGCCTCCCGCTCCACCGCCGGAGGCTCCGGCATGCGGCGCGCCGGGATCGTGTTCTCGTTCGCCTCCGCGATCACACCCGGCAGCCGCAGCTCCGGCACGCCCGGTGCCGGCGTGGCGAAGGTGTGCACCGGCGAGCTCGGCGGCGTGGTCGGCAGCAGCGCGGCGGGGACGACCACCAGGGCCTCCGTACCCGCGTGCCGCCCGGGGCGCAGCTCGGCGGTGACCCCGTGCCGGGCCGCGAGGCGGCCCGCCACGTACAGGCCGAGACCCAGGCCGTGTTCGGCCTCCGGCTCCTCGTCGTACGCCTCCGGCGTGGCCAGGCGGGCGTTCAGGGCCTCCAGCCGGTCGCCGGTGACCCCGATGCCCTCGTCCATGACGGAGAGCACCGCGTCACCCGAGTCCAGCAGCCACCCGGAGACCCGTACCTTCGCCTCCGGCGGCGAGAACGTCGTGGCGTTCTCCAGCAGTTCGGCGAGCACGTGCGAGATGTCGTCGGCCGCGTGCCCCGCGACCTGGGTGAACGGCGGGAGCGCCGCCAGGTCGACGCGCTCGTAGCGCTCGATCTCGCTGACCGCGGCCCGCATGACGTCGACCAGCGGGACCGGCGCGGGGCCGGCGCCGTGGCCGTGGCCGTGCTCCTGGCCGGCCAGGACCAGCAGGTTCTCGTTGTGGCGGCGCATGACCGTCGCCAGGTGGTCCAGCTTGAACAGGGTCGCCAGCCGGTCCGGGTCCTGCTCCTTGGACTCCAGCTCCTCGATGACCGCGAGCTGGCGCTCGACCAGCCCCAGCGTGCGCAGCGAGAGCGAGACCGACGTCGTCGACATGATGCGGCGGTGCTCTTCGAGACCGGCCCGCAGCTGCGTCAGCTCCTCCTCCAGCGCCTCGCGGCTCGTCGTCAGTTCCTGCTCCAGCGCATCGCGGGACGCGGAGAGCGCCTCGTTGCGGCCGATGAGCCGGCGCCCGTCGGCGTCCAGGCCCGCGATCCGGGTGTGCAGGGAGACGGTCTGGTCGCGGACCGCGTTGAGGTGGCGTACGACCTCGGCGAACTCGTCGTTGCGGCCGGTGAAGCGGACCGGCTCCACCGAGCCCTCCGGGGTCGCCAGCCGTGCTGCGCCGCGGCGCAGCACGGACAGCGGCCGGGTCAGCGAGCGCGCGACGGCCGTCGAGAAGCCGACGGCGACCAGGAACAGCAGGCCGAGGGCGGCGACCAGCGTCTCCAGCCGGGTCACGTCGTCGTCGCGCAGGGTGGCGAGCGCGGTGGCCCGCTGCCCGGCGAGGGTGGCCTCGACGGAGCGCATCCGGTCGATGCGGGCGGAAAGGGAGGGGGCCACGGCGGAACTGTCGAGCCGGCGGTCGGCCGCGGAGAGCGTGGGTCGTTCGGTGAGCCGCTTGAGGTGGTCGTCGGCCGTCTTGACGTCGGGGCCGGTGACGGTGGCGGCGAGGGTCTGGCGTACGTCGGGCCGCGCGACCCGGTTGAAGTCGTCGAGCGCGGCCTGCTCCCGTACGCGGGCCCGCTGGGCGGCGGTGCTGAGTTCGTCCGCGGCGGCCGTGTTGGAGGGCTGCTCGCCGCGGGGGACGGCCAGCGCGCCGAGCAGCAGTCCACGCGTGGCCGAGGCCTGTTCCACGGCCTGGCCGAGCGGGGCCAGCGGGCGGGTGGTGGCGAGGGCGGCGACGGCGCGCGGCGGGGTCAGCTCGGCGAGCCGGTCGCCCGGCGCGAGCAGTTCCGCGATGACGCCCGTGTACGCCTGCTGGGCGGCGAGGGCGCTGCCCTTGCCGTCGACGGCTTCGGTGCGGACGGCCTGGACGCGGCCGAGGGCGCGGGCGAGCGCCTCGTCGGCCTCGTTCTGGACCTCGGCGAGCTGGCGGTCGGTGAGCGCGGTGCGCTCCTGGACGGGGCCCTTCGCCTGGGCGCCGGGGCGGCCCTTGGCCACGTACTCGACGACGGCGTCGCGCTCGTCGCCGAGGAGGTGCGCCAGGGTGAGGGTGTGCTGGCTCTGCTCGGCGAGCGTGACCAGCTGCTGGGAGTCGTTCAGCTCCCGCGTCGCGGAGACCACGGCTGGGGCGCCGGCCGCGAGGACGGTGAGGCCGGCGACGGCGACGCCGATGACGAGCCTGCTGCGCACGCGGACGGGGCGTCCTGCGGGGGCTGGTCCGTCGGTGGCGGTGCCGTTCTTCCGAGACCGCTTCTTCTGCACCGGTGCTCGCAATCCTGTACGTGTGCTCGTGCTCGTCTACTCGTGTGGCCGAGGTAACGGCCGGTCAACAAGTAAACGCCCCCTGCCTCCTCGTACCGCCTCAGACCTTTGCAGTGTGCTGGGCGGAGAGTCTGACATCACCCACCCGGCCACTCGAACGAGTGAACATCACGGATGAGTTGGCAACCAACTCGGCGGTGCGCCTTCAGGGGGCCGCCATGGACGGGTGGTTGAAAGATCGGTGAGGGCTTTGGCAATATGCGCGCCCACAGCCGCCACGGGGGCCCCGAACGCCCTGTCGGCCGCGCGGGCGCCGCGTACCCGACGGACGCCCTATTGGTACGGACCTTTCACTCCGTCCCGGCCGGCCGGCCCGCGCGGGACGGGCAGAATGTCCGTATGCGCATCGACCTCGCCTCGGACCCCGGCGACCCGGAACGCCCCAACGAGGACTGGCTATCGGCGGCGATGCCCGCCGCGGGCGGTGGAGTCCTGGTCGCCCTGGACGGGGTCACCCCACCGGGCGGCGAGGTGGGCTGTTCGCACGGCGTGCCCTGGTTCGCGGCCCGGCTCGGGGGCCGATTGACCGAACTGTCCGGATCGCGACCGGACATGGCGCTGGACCGGATCCTGGCGGAGTCCATCCGCGGCGCCGCCGACGCCCACCGCGAAACCTGTGACCTTTCTCACGTGCGGACCCCGCAGGCGACGGTGGTGATGGTGCGGTGGGACGAGGCGTACGTGGAGCACCTCGTGCTCTCGGATTCCGTGCTGCTCCTCGAAGCGCCGGGCGGCGAGGTGACGGCGGTGCTCGACGACCGGCTGGACCGGATCCCGCGCGAGCTGCTGCGGACATCCGCCTCGGCGGACGCGCTGCGCAACGCGGAGGGCGGCTTCTTCACGGCGGCGGCGGACCCGGAGGTCGCGGCGCGGGCGGTGACGGGCCGGACCCCGCGCGGGCGGGTCCGGGCGCTGGCGGCGCTCACGGACGGGGCGAGCCGGTGGACGGACACCTTCGGGGAGGGCGACTGGGCGCAGTGCCTGGCGGTGCTCCGCAAGGAGGGCGCGCAGTCGCTGATCGCCCGGGTCCGCATCCTGGAATCGGACCCGGCCCGCCCCCGCGGGCGCGGCAAACGCCACGACGACGCCTCGGCGGCGTACGCGGAGCTGTAGTCCCTCCGGGCCCTACTCCGCGCCCTGGTTCAGCTGTCGAAGGAGCCGGGCGAGCTCCGCGACCTCTCCCCGGTCCCAGTCGGCGAGCTTGCGCATGTACTGCTCGCGCCGGGCCCCCCGTACGCGCAGGAACCGCTCCCGGCCCTCGTCCGTGAGGCCGACCAGGGAGGCCCGGCCGTCGGCGGGGTCCGGCTCGCGCGCCACCAGCCCCAGCACTTCCAGGGCCCGCAGCTGCCGGCTCATGGTGGCCTTGCCGACGCCGAAGTACGCGGCGAGCTCGGTGGCCCGCTGCCGCCCCGCCGCCTCCAGCCGCACGAGCAGCCCGTACGCGGCCGGTTCCAGCTCGGGGTGGAGCGCGCGGGCCATCTCCCCGGAGGAGGCCCTGGCGCGCCGGAGGAAGACGGACAGTTCCCGCTCCAGGGCAAGGAACTCCTGGTCTTCGCTTCCGTGCACGTCCGCTCCCATCGCTGATGTCCTGAGGCACCAGTATTTCGCAGCGCGCCCGCCACCGGCCCGGGACCCCGCCCGGGCGTCCCCCCGGACGGAGTCCGGGGGGACGGTCCCGGGCCGGTGGGGTCCGCGGGGAGTGGGCCCGGGCCGTGCGCGGCCGGCCGGTGGGCCGGTCAGGCGGCGACGGTGACCGGGACGGCGTCCGACTGGCGGAGGGCCAGTTCCAGGACCTGGCGCACGTCCGTCACCGGGTGGACCTCCAGGCCCGCCAGCACCTCGGACGGGACGTCGTCCAGGTCGGCCTCGTTCCGCTTCGGGATGATCACCGTGGTCAGCCCGGCCCGGTGCGCGGCCAGCAGCTTCTGCTTGACCCCGCCGATCGGCAGGACGCGCCCGGTCAGCGAGACCTCGCCGGTCATGGCCACGTCGGTGCGCACCTGCCGCCCGGAGAGCAGCGAGGCGAGCGCCGTGGTCATCGTGATGCCCGCGCTCGGGCCGTCCTTCGGCACCGCGCCCGCCGGGAAGTGGATGTGCACACCGCGGTCCTTCAGGTCGGCGACCGGGAGCTCCAGCTCCGCGCCGTGCGAGCGCAGGAAGCTGAGCGCGATCTGCGCCGACTCCTTCATGACGTCGCCGAGCTGCCCGGTGAGGGTGAGTCCGGCGGCGCCCGTCTCGGGGTCGGCCAGCGAGGCCTCGACGAACAGGACGTCCCCGCCCGCGCCGGTCACGGCGAGCCCGGTGGCCACGCCGGGGACGGCGGTGCGCCGCTCGGCGGGGTCCTGCGCGGACTCCGGGACGTGGTGCGGGCGCCCGATGAGACCGCGCAGGTCGTCGGCGCCGATGCGCAGCGGCAGCTCCCGCTCCCCCAGCTCGTGCTGGGAGGCCACCTTGCGCAGGAGCCGCGCGACGGACCGCTCCAGCGTGCGCACGCCCGCCTCCCGGGTGTACTCCCCGGCCAGCTTGCGCAGGGCGTCCTCCTCCAGCACCACCTCGTCGGCGCCGAGTCCGGCGCGCTCCAGCTGACGGGGCAGGAGGTGGTCGCGGGCGATGACGACCTTCTCGTCCTCGGTGTAGCCGTCGAGGCGGACGAGCTCCATGCGGTCGGCGAGCGCCTCGGGGATGGCCTCCAGGACGTTGGCGGTGGCCAGGAAGACGACGTCGCTCAGGTCCAGCTCCACCTCCAGGTAGTGGTCCCGGAAGGTGTGGTTCTGGGCGGGGTCCAGGACCTCCAGCAGTGCGGCCGCCGGGTCTCCGCGGAAGTCCGACCCGACCTTGTCGATCTCGTCGAGCAGGACGACGGGGTTCATGGACCCGGCTTCCTTGACGGCCCGTACGATCCGGCCGGGCAGGGCGCCGACGTACGTACGCCGGTGGCCGCGGATCTCGGCCTCGTCGCGGACGCCGCCGAGGGCGACGCGGACGAACTTGCGGCCCATGGCGTGGGCGACGGACTCCCCGAGGGACGTCTTGCCGACGCCGGGGGGCCCGACGAGCGCCAGTACGGCGCCGCCGCGGCGGCCGCCGACGATGCCCATGCCGCGCTCGCTGCGCCGCTTGCGCACGGCGAGGTACTCGGTGATGCGGTCCTTCACGTCGCTCAGGCCGGCGTGCTCGGCGTCCAGGACCGCCCGGGCGCCGCGGATATCGTACTCGTCCTCGGTCCGCTCGTTCCAGGGCAGTTCCAGGATGGTGTCGAGCCAGGTGCGGATCCAGGAGCCCTCGGGGGACTGGTCGCTGGACCGCTCCAGCTTGTCGACCTCCTTGAGCGCGGCCTCCCGTACCTTCTCGGGCAGGTCGGCGCCCTCGACGCGGGCGCGGTAGTCGTCGGACTCCTCGCCGTCCTTCTCGCCGTTCAGCTCGCGCAGTTCCTTGCGCACGGCCTCCAGCTGGCGGCGCAGCAGGAACTCGCGCTGCTGCTTCTCGACACCGTCCTGGACGTCCTTGGCGATGGACTCGGCCACGTCCTGCTCGGCGAGGTGGTCGCGCAGCCAGGTGATGGCGAGCTTGAGGCGGGCGACGGGGTCGGCGGTCTCGAGCAGCTCGACCTTCTGGGCGACGCTCAGGAAGGGCGAGTACCCGGAGTTGTCCGCGAGCGCGGACACCCCCTCGATCTGCTGGACGCGGTCCACGACCTGCCAGGCCCCGCGCTTCTTGAGCCAGCTGGTGGCGAGTGCCTTGTACTCCTTGACGAGCTCGGTGACCGACCCGGGCAGCGGGTCGGGCAGCTTCTCGTCGACGCTCTCGCCCTCGACCCAGAGCGCTGCCCCGGGCCCGGTGGTCCCGGCCCCGATCCTGACGCGGCCGACACCGCGGATGAGCGCCCCGGGGTCCCCGTCGGAGAGCCGGCCCACCTGCTCGACGGTCCCGAGCACACCGGTGCCGGCGTACTTCCCGTCGACGCGCGGCACGAGCAGCACCCGGGGCTTCCCGCTCCCGACCGCCGCCTGGGCGGCCTCGACGGCCCCCCGCACCTCGGCATCGGACAGGTCCAGCGGAACGACCATCCCCGGCAGCACGACCTCGTCGTCAAGCGGCAGCACGGGCAGAGTGAGCGTTACGGACGTCGAAGCCATGATCTTCCCTCCGGCAGTGAAGTTGAGCTATGCCGACTCAATGCATGTGCGCCGCCCAATGTTCCCCAACACCCGTTCGCCCCCGGCGAACACCCCTCGCCGGCGGACTCAGGGGGCGGGCTGGATGCGGATGTCGCCCGAGGAGGTCTGGACCTTGAGGTGGGAGGGGGCCGTGGGGGTGGAGGGGAGGGTGTTCCGGGTGCCGGAGCCGGTGGCCGTCGTGATCTCGTACGGGGCCGGAGGGACCCTGAGGGTCACGTCGCCCGAGCTGGACTGCGCCATGACCGATCCCGGCGGGCTCGCGAACGTCAGGCGCATGTCGCCCGAGGAGGCGCGGAGGTCGGCCGTCGGGGCGGTCAGGGCGGTGGCCGTGATCGACCCCGAGGACGTACGGACCTTCAGGGGGCCGGTGGTGCGGTCGGCCGTCACGTCGCCCGAGGAGGACGAGAGGTCCGCCCCCGCCACCCCGGTCACCGAGATGCGGCCGCTGCTGCTCGCGAGCGTGACCTTCGCCGAGGCCGGGACCTCCAGGCGGTAGTCGACGAAGCAGGGGGCGGAGCAGCCCTCCGTGAAGGTGAGGACCCCTCCCGACACCCGCTGGCCCGGCTTCGGCGCCGCGTCGCCGCGGTAGTGGACGGTCCGGTGGACCGTGACCCCCGGGCCCGCGCCGGGGCTGACCTCGATGGAGCCGCGCCGGGCGTCCTTCACCTCGACCGCCGTGACGGCCTCCCCGACCGTCACGTCGGCCGTCGCCGTCCTCTGCTGCTCGGCCTCCCCGAAGGAGCAGCCGTAGAGCAGCAGTCCGGCGGCCATGAGGACGACCACCGTCCGACTGAAGCGCAATGACGTGATGTGAGAAGGCATGCACACCAGTGTGGTGAGACCGGGCACCGACCTCGATGGGGGCCGTACCCGGGTTCAGACGCCGATCGCGCCGTCGATCCGCTCGCGCAGCAGGTCGGCGTGGCCGTTGTGGCGGGCGTACTCCTCGATCATGTGGATCAGCACCCAGCGCAGTGACACCTTCCCGCGCCATTCGTCCTCGGCCTCCACGTCCAGATCGGGCGCCGCTGCCGTGAACGACCGCGCGAACGCGACCTCGTCCCGCCAGGCCCCCCACGCCGCGGCGACGGCCCCCGGGCCGGAGGCCGCCCCGTCGAAGTCGCCGTCCGGGTCCGCCTCCGAGGAGAACAGGGCCGGCGCCTCCTGCCCGGCCAGGACCCGGCGGAACCAGCGGCGCTCCACGTCCGCGAGGTGGCGGACCAGGCCGAGCAGCGAGAGCGTGGACGGCTCCGCCGACCGCAGGGCCAGCTCCGCGTCCAGCCCGGCGCACTTCAGCTCCAGCGTCGCGCGCTGCGCCGCGAGGACGTCGGTGAGCAGGAACCGCTCGTCTCCCGTCGCGGGCCCGGCGAAGCGGTCTTCGGAGCGCGCACCGTCGAAGAACCGCCCCCGCCGGCCCGTCACCGCGGGCAGCTCCGGGCGCATGGCCCAGTCCGTCCAGGAGCCGTCGTAGACCGCCAGGCCGGAGTGGCCGGCGAGGGTGGCACCCAGGGCCAGGACGCAGGCCGTCACTCCCGAACCGCAGCTGAAGTACAGCCGCTCCCGGTCACCCGCCAACGCCCGGAAGACCTGGCGGAGTTCCCCGGCGGGCCGCATCAGGCCGCCGCGCTGGAGGTCGCCGAACGGCAGGTTCACCGCGCCCGGCATGTGGCCCCCGCGCAGCCCCGGCCGGGGTTCCGGGGCCGCGCCGGTGAAGCGTTCGCGCGTACGGGCGTCCAGTACGAGCGCTCCGGGATCGGCGAGGGCCGCCCCGACGGCGGCGAAGTCCACCAGCAGTCCCGGTCGCGGCCGGGCCGTGAAGGAGCCGGGCGGACCGTCGTACGCCGGTCCGCACTCCTCGACGGGCAGCCCGGCCGCGGCCCATGCGGGCAGCCCGCCGTCCAGGACGGCCGCCCGGTCGAAGCCCATGGCGCGCAGCATCCACCAGGCCCGCGCGCTGGAGTGGATGCCGGCGCCGTCGTAGACGACGACCGTACTGGTGTCGTCCACTCCGAGCCCGCGCAGCGCCTCCTCGAAGGCCGCGGCCGCGGGCATGGCGTGCGGGGCGGGGGCGTCGTGGTCGGACAGGGCGCCGTCGAGGTCGAAGGGCCGGGCACCCGGGATCCGCCGGCCGGCGCCGCGGTGGGCGCCGACGGAGGCGTCGAACACGACGAGCCCCGGCTCGCCGAGCCGGCCGGCCAGCCAGTCCGCCCCGACCAGCGGCGCGGGCGGGGCGGGTGGGGCGGGCGGCGCGGTCGGGGCGGACGCGGCGGAGCGGGAGACGGTCATGCGGCACCTCCGGGTGGGTCGGCGGGCCGCGCGGACGAAGGGGCCCGCCGCACATCCTCCTACGGGGCCCGAAGATGCCCGCAAAGCGCCTTGCCGGTAAGGGGGTTCGCGAGGATCCTGTGCCCTACATCCGGGCGTGGGGGGAGCCGTATGGCCAAGAGTGTCGTCACCGATGTCGTCGTCAGCCGAAGAGTCCTGTGGATCGGCGCGGAGGCGTATCCGCTGAACAACATCGCGAGGGCGACGACCGTCAGCGTCGACCCCCCGCGCGGGCAGGCGGTCGCGCGCTTCCTGAAGTCCGCCCTGACCGTGATCGTCCTGACCGTCGTCGCCCTCGTCGTGCTCCCGTCGGACTACCAGGACGCGGCGGTGGTGGTCGCGCTCGTGCTGCTCGCTCTCCTCGTGGTGCAACTGGGCGGCGTCGTCCTGGGCAAGGCGTACTACGCGCTGGTGATCGAGACCGCGGGTACGCCGAACACGGCGCTCGTCACCACCGACCGGGACCTCGTCCACGAGCTCGTGCGCATGATCATGGAGGCGATCGACAACCCGCAGGCCAGCTTCCACCAGCAGGTCACGAACTACATCGGCCAGGTCGGGGACAACTTCAAGGTCTTCGGCACCGGCAACGTCGGGAAGGCAGGCAATTGACCGGCAACGAGGACTTCCGGATCGGGCAGGTCGGCGACAACTTCCAGGTCTACGGAACGAACAACATCGGCAAGATCGGCACGCAGAACAACGCGCCGCAGGACCCGCAGGCGGCGCTCCAGGAGCTGATCAGCCTCATCGAGGTGCTGCGGGGACGGGTCCGGGAGGACGACCGGGCGGTCCTGGACGCATCCCTCGACACCCTGACCGAGGACGACGTGGAGCACGGCGCGTTCCGCCGGGCCCTGGGGAGCGTCTCCGGGGTCGCCCAGCTGGTCGGCGAGGTCGGCCTCCCGGTGGCCGAGGCGGTCCGCCGGGTGATGGCGCTCTTCGGCGCATAGGCGCCGAGGCGGACACCGAGGCGGACTCCTAACCGGACTTCTCGGCGGACTCCTGCGAAGGGAACGGAGCGAGGTCGGGCTCGACCCAGCCCGACCTCGCCGGCGCCCCTGCCAGCGTCGCCGGACGGTAGAAACGGGTCAGCAGCCGCTTGTCGAGCAGTGCCGGGTTGCGCCCGAGGAACGCGTCGAAGCCGGCATCGCCCCCGCCGGGCGCGGCCGCGTGGTGTCCGACCAGTTCCACCCAGGCGCGGCTGACCGTGGCGTTGTACTTCTGCGGGGCACCGGCGTAGCGCGCGGTGCGCCGGATTCCCTCACTGACCAGGCCGACGGCCTCGGGCACCCCGCACCGCCGTACGGCCAGCCACGTCAGGTGGACGTGCTCCCGGTGGCCGAACCGCTCCGCGGTCGCCATCACTTCGGCCATCAGCTCCTCGAAGGCGGGGGGCGGGGTCATCGGGACACCTCCGTCATCGCTTGCAGGGCGTCGCGCAGGCCGGCGATCACCTCGGCGGGCAGCCCGCCGAGAGCGCGCCGCTCCAGGCCGGTGACGGCCTCGCGGATGGTGGCGGCGGCCGTGCGCCCGGAAGGCGTCAGCTCGATGAGCACAGCCCGGCGGTCACCGGGGCGGGTGCCGCGGGTGATGTGGCCGCGCCGCTCCAGGCGGTCCAGCACGCTGGTCAGCGTGGTGGGGCGGGTGCCGACGGCCGCCCCCAGCTCGGACACGGTGCGCCCGCGCCCGTCGGCGAGGTTGGCCAGCGCGTTGATCTCGGAGGCGGTCAGGTCCAGGTCGGCCAGCTCCGCGGCGAGGACCTGGAGGGTGGCGTGGGTGGCCCGTTGGAGCGCGAGCAGGGCCGACCATTCGGATGACACGATTTCGGAGTTCACAATTTCGGACTATACGATTTCGTACCATCGGTGGCAAGCAAGGCCCGCACCTCCGGGCCGCTGGGGACACGGCCCAGCGTGCGGTCATGGATCCGGAAACGATCACTGTCCCGGACGCCCGCGAGTGGACCCCCGACCCGGAGCCGGTGCACCGCATGCTCTCCGAGCCGGTCGCCGGCGGCGCGGCCCTCGGCCGGGTCGACCCGCCCTCGCCGGACGAGATCGCGCGGCTGCTCGACCGGGTGCCGGCGGCCGCCCGGTCCGGGGACGCTGCCCTGCGCGTCGCCCACCTGGGCGGTCGCCTCGTCGGACTGGGCTACCGGCAGCGCTGCGCCCGTCCGACGCACCGGCCGCACGCCGATCTTCGGCTTCACCGAGTACGGGCGCCTCCCCGGCTGCGTCGCCGTAGGGGACCGCCGCTACGACGAGGTGTTCTGTATGCCGGACCTCCGGGCCGACCGGCCGAAGGAGCCGCGCCCTCAAGGACAGTGGCCCGGCCGGGCGTAGACGGAGATCCGGGCGCCCCGGACCTCGTCCGTCGAGCACAGGTCGAAGTGCGAGGCCAGCGTCTGGCGTTTGACCGCCTCGCGGGGGTACGGGTCCAGCGGCTGGTCCGCCGGGTCCGTGAGGGCCACCACCCGGGGGGCGTCCACCAGGCGGGTCCAGATCCGCGCCGTCGGGAGCTCCGTGCCCTGGAGGCTGCGCGAAGCCGCCGGGGTGCGGTCCAGGGCCAGGTCGCGCAGGCTCCCGTACAGCCCGGGCGAGGACAGCAGCCACTCGCGCCGCCGTGAGGGCATGAACAGCACGGCGTCTCCCGGCCGCGCCCGTTCCCGTACGGCGGCGGCCACCGCGAGCACGTCGTCCTTGCGGCTCTCGGGCGTGCGCAGCCACACCGACCACCACCCGAACGGCACCAGCAGGGCGCCCACCAGCAGCCACGGCCACCACCCCCGGGCCGCCGCCAGCCGGGCCCCGGCGAGGAGGGCGAGCCCGGCCAGCGCGTAGAGCACGTACCGGTCCACGTACCAGGGGTGGACGAGGGAGACCGCCATGAGCAGGCCGGGCGGGACGAGGGTCAGCGGCAGGGCGACCCGGACCAGCTCCCGCGGTACGGCCGGGCTCCGCGCGAGCAGCAGGGCGGCCGCCGCGACCACCCCGTACGCCGCCCAGTCCCGCCAGCTCGGCCTGCCGAGCCAGCCCAGCTGCTGCTCCGCCTGCCGGGCGCTCACCACGGCCAGCGGCAGCAGCAGGGCGACCACCGCGGCGGCGCTCCACCGCCAGCCGCGCGAGCGCCAGGCGGCGACCCCGTGCGCGAGGAGGGCCAGTACGGCGAACTCGTGCAGCCAGCAGCCCAGCAGCAGGACCACGGCGTACGCAACCCACCGCTCGCGCAGCATCAGGTACGTCGCCCACACCACGGCGGCCGCGACGAGGGCGTACGAGCGCCCCTCCTGCGCGTACATCTGCACGGGCGGCAGCACGGCGTAGGCCGCCCCGGACCACAGCGCGGCCCGCTCTCCCGCCAGCCGGTGCGCGACGGCGGCCACCCCGGCGGCCGCGAGGGCGGTGGCGGCGACCGACGGCAGGCGCAGCGCCCACAGGCCGCCCGCGCCCGGCCCGCCGCCCGGCCCGGCTCCCCCGCCGTCCCAGGCCGCGAACACCGCGTGCATCAGCAGGTAGTACAGACCGTGCACGGCGTCGACCTGCCCGACCAGCTCCCAGATCCCGCCGAGCGGCCGGTGCGCCACCTGCCAGGTGACGGACTCGTCGCGCCACATGCTGCCGCGGCCGTCCGCGCCGGCGCGCTCCAGGCCCCAGAGGCCGAGGAGGACGGCGAGCAGCGGCGGCAGCCGGCGCCAGGCGGCGGTGCGGCGGATGTCGTCCTCCTGGTGTCTTCCGTGCGGGTGGTGCCGACTCCATACTCGGGGGTCGGCCCGAAGACCTCCGGGGGTGGGGTGTGCGCGCGTTCCGAGCGGTGGCGGCGGTGCTGCTGAGTGCGGTGGTCCTGGCGGGGTGCGGGTCGGGGGGCGGCGGGTCGGACAAGCCGTCCGCGAAGCCCCCGCCGGGCGGCGGCGGCAGCCCCGCGACGTCGGCCTCCGCTTCGGCCCGGCCGTCTTCCGACCCCGCGTCCCCGAGCACGACCGGCGCACCGCCGGGGAAGCCGACGGGCGCCCCGAGCGCCTCGTCGGCGCCCGTCTCCCCCGGTCCCTCCTCGGCGCTGGAGCGCCTGGTCACGGTCACCCGGACCGGCGGCTACGCCGGGAAGTCGAGCACCCTGCTGGTCAAGGGCGACGGCTCGTGGACCCGGCTGGACCGGCAGATGCGCCCGGCCGGCACCGGGAAGCTGCCGGCGGACCGGGAGGCGAAGCTGCGCACGGCGCTCGCGCAGGCGGACCTCGCGCGCCTGCCGAGGTTCCCGACGGGCGGCCCGGCGGTGTTCGACGGGTTCGTCTACACCTTCGTGCACGGCGGCCACGAGGTCACCGCGGCCCAGGAGTCCCTGACCCCGGCCCTGCGCGGCGTCCTGGCCGAACTGCCCCCGTTCGAGGAGGGCTAGGTCGGGGACACCCCCGGGGGGACCTTTCGGATCAGGCTCTACGCGCCGGCCGCCAGGCCCGTGCCCGCCGTCGAGATCCCGCGCAGCTGCCGGTCCAGGTACGCGCGCAGCAGCGCCGGCATGTCCACCGCCTCGGGGGCCAGCACCCACTGGATCTGGAGCCCGTCCATGACGGCCAGGGTCTCGCGGGCGACGGCCTCGCAGTCGGTGCCGGGCCGCAGCTCGCCCCGCGCGACGCCGGTCTCCAGGAGCCGGACGTTGTGGGCGAGCACCCGGGCGTAGCGCCGCGTGAAGTACGCGTGCGCCGGGTGGCCGGGGTTCCCGGATTCGCCGACCAGCGTGTTGTACATCCGTACGAGGCCGGGCCGGCGGGCATTGTCCGCGGCCAGGGCGACGACGGTGGCGTAGTACGTGGCGACGGACTCGGCCGGCTCGCCGAACAGCCGCTCCACGTCGTGCTGCTCGCTCTGCGCCAGCACGGACAGCAGCAGGTCCTCCTTGCCGCGGAAGTGGTGCAGCAGCCCGCCCTGCGTGATGCCGCAGTCCTGGGCGATGCGGGCGAGCGAGGAGGCGTTGAAGCCCCACTGCGCGAAGTGCTCCACCGCGGTGTCGAGGATCTTGCGGCGGCGGGCGTCGCCCACCGCGTAAGTGCCGCGGCCGGCGGCCTTCGGGGCGTCCGCCTCCTTGCGCTGTGCCATGCGAACCACCCTAGGGGGTGCCCGGCCCCGCCTCCGGAGGGGGTGATTCAGGTCACTTTCCAAAACCTAGTGGGTACAAGGTTTTCGCGCTTACGGTGGTGCGCACCCTCCCCGGAACCGCCGCACCGCACCCAGGAGCCGTACGCCGATGAACGCCACGACCCCCGCCGCCATCCCCCCGTACAAGGACGCCGCCCTCCCCGTGGACCTGCGCGTGGCGGACCTGCTCTCCCGGATGACTCCGGAGGAGAAGGCCGGCCAGCTCTTCCACTCCATGCTGATGATGAATCCGGACGGCACCCCGGTCACCGAGACCGACGGCTCGATGCTCCCGTTCACCACGCCCGAACTGATCGGGAACCGGTTCATCAGCCACTTCAACCTGCTCGGCACGTACGGCGCCCGCGAGATGGCCCAGTGGCAGAACGCGGTGCAGGAGATGGCCGCGGCCACCCGCCTCGGGATCCCGGTCACCCTCTCGACCGACCCCCGGCACGCCTTCACCGACAACGTCGGCGCCTCCTTCAACGCCGGCGCCTTCTCCGCCTGGCCGGAGGCCCTGGGCCTGGCCGCGATCGGCGACCCGGAGCTGGTCTTCCGCTTCGCGGACACCGTCCGCCGCGAGTACCTGGCCGTCGGCTTCCGCGTCGCCCTGCACCCGCAGATAGACCTGGCGAGCGAGCCCCGCTGGGCCCGCCAGACGGGCACCTTCGGCTCGGACGCGCGACTCACCGCCGAGCTGGTGCAGGCGTACGTACGAGGCCTGCAGGGCCCGGAGCTCGGTCCCGGGTCCGTCTCGGCGATGGTCAAGCACTTCCCCGGCGGCGGCCCGCAGAAGGACGGCGAGGACCCGCACTTCGCGCACGGCAAGGAGCAGGTCTACCCGGGCGGGATGCGCGAGCACCACCTGGAGCCGTTCAAGGCGGCCATCGCCGCCGGCTGCGCGCAGATGATGCCGTACTACGGCCAGCCGATCGGCACGGACTGGGAGGAGGTCGGCTTCGGCTTCAACAAGGGCGTGGTCACGGGCCTGCTCCGGGAGGAGCTGGGCTTCGAGGGGATCGTCTGCACCGACTGGGGGCTGCTCAACGACTCGTCGATCTTCGGCGAGGTCCACCCGGCCCGGGCCTGGGGCGTGGAGCACCTGTCGGTCTCCGAGCGGGCGGCGCGCGCGCTGGACGCCGGCTCCGACCAGTTCGGCGGGGAGCAGTGCCCCGAGGTGATCGTGGAGCTGGTCCGCTCGGGGCGGATCCCGCAGTCCCGGATCGACGCGTCGGTGGCGCGGCTGCTGCGCGAGAAGTTCGTACTGGGCCTGTTCGAGAACCCGTACGTGGACCCGGACGCGGCGGCGGAGACGGTCGGCCGGGCCGATTTCGCGGCGGCGGGGGCGGCGGCCCAGCGCCGCTCGCTGACGCCGCTGACCAACCCCGGCGGCTTCCTGCCGCTCGCCGGGACGCCGAAGCTGTACGTGGAGGGCGTGGACGAGGCCGTCGCGGCCGGGTACGGCGAGGTGGTGTCCGACCCGGGGGCGGCGGACGTGGCGGTGCTGCGGCTGCGCACCCCGTACGAGCCGCGGGAGAACATGTTCGAGTCCTTCTTCCACTCGGGCTCACTGGCCTACCCGGAGCCGGAGCTGTCCCGGATCCTGGCCCTGCTGGCCCGTGTACCCACCCTGGTCTGCATCAATCTGGAGCGGGCCGCCGTGATCCCGGAGATCGCCGAGCGGGCGGCGGCGCTGATCGCGGACTACGGCGCCGAGGACTCCGCGCTGCTGGACGTGGCCTTCGGCCGGGCCGCGGCGGAGGGCCGGCTGCCCTTCGAGCTGCCGCGGTCGATGGCGGCGGTGGAGGCCTCGCGGCCGGACGTGCCGAACGACACCGTCGACCCTGTGTTCCCGTACGGGCACGGGCTGTCCCTGTAGGGGGTCGACAAAAGTGTCCCCACATGCGCGCGGTGGTTGACGATCACCGCGCACCGGGTGGCCGTGCCGTGGGGGGACGGCCACCCGGCATCACCTCCCATATCCGCATTCCCGCCGTAATCGGAACCTCTGGTTCCGCCCCTTTCCCTGTCTGAACCCCGCATAGCCGCAGTCCGGTGCCTCCTCTACGCTGCACCCCTACCACGCGGATCTTCAGGGGCGGGACATGGAACAGACACACACCACCCACAGCGGAGCCGCGGCCACCCCCGGCGCTCAACGGCGCGTGCTCGTGGTCGAGGACGACCGTACGATCGCCGACGCCATCGCGGCCCGGCTGCGCGCCGAGGGCTTCCAGGTGCAGGCCGCGTTCGACGGACCGGCCGCCGTGGCGGCGGCCGAGAGCTGGCAGCCCGAGCTGCTGGTCCTCGACGTGATGCTGCCCGGCTTCGACGGCCTGGAGGTCTGCCGCCGGGTCCAGGCCCAGCGGCCGGTGCCGGTGCTCATGCTCACCGCGCGGGACGACGAGACCGACATGCTGGTCGGGCTCGGGGTCGGCGCGGACGACTACATGACGAAGCCGTTCTCGATGCGCGAGCTCGCGGCGCGGGTCCACGTCCTGCTGCGGCGCGTGGAGCGGGCCACCCTGGCCGCCACCGCCCCGCGCGGGGCCACCCTGCGCCTGGGCGACCTCGAGATCGACCACGCGCAGCGCCGGGTCCGGGTCCAGACCGAGGACGTGCACCTGACGCCGACCGAGTTCGACCTGCTGGTCTGCCTGGCCGGGACCCCTCGGGCGGTGCTCTCGCGGGAGCAGCTGCTCGCCGAGGTCTGGGACTGGGCCGACGCGTCCGGGACCCGTACGGTCGACAGCCACATCAAGGCCCTGCGCCGCAAGATCGGGGCGGAGCGGATCCGTACGGTCCACGGCGTCGGGTACGCCCTGGAGACCCCGGCGCAGGCGTGAGCACCGGGCGGGATCGAGGGCGCGGCGTCGGCCGCTCCGGTGGAGCCGGTGCTCGCACCGGGGGGCTGCGGCCGTTCTCCCCGTTCTCGATCAAGACCAAGCTGGGCACGCTCGTCGTGGTCTCGGTCTTCATCACCACGGGCCTGCTGATGGTGGCGGTGCGCACGAGCACCGAGTTCCGGTTCATCACGGTGTTCTCGGTGATCGCCTCGATGCTGATCACGCAGTTCGTGGCGCACAGCCTGACCGCGCCGCTGGACGAGATGACCACGGTGGCCCGGGCGATATCCGACGGCGACTACACGCGCCGGGTGCGCGGGGCCGGGCGCCGCGACGAGCTGGGCGACCTGGCCTCCACGATCAACCTGATGGCGGACGACCTGGAGGCGGTGGACCGGCACCGCAAGGAGCTGGTCGCCAACGTCTCGCACGAGCTGCGCACGCCGATCGCGGCGCTGCGGGCGGTGCTGGAGAACGTGGTGGACGGGGTCTCGGCCGCCGATCCCGAGACCATGCGCACGATGCTGAAGCAGACCGAGCGCCTGGGCCGGCTCGTGGAGACGCTGCTGGACCTGTCCCGGGTGGACAACGGGGTAGTGCCGCTGAAGGCGCGCCGCTTCGAGGTGTGGCCGTACCTGTCGGGGGTCCTGAAGGAATCGGGCCTCGCGGCGGCCGGCCGGCCGGGCCTGTCCTCCGGCTCGGGCGGGCACACCCGCAACGACGTACACCTGCACCTGGACGTGTTCCCGCCCGGCCTCACGGCGTACGCGGACGCCGAGCGCCTGCACCAGGTGGTGGCGAACCTGATCGACAACGCGGTCAAGCACAGCCCGCCGCACGGCCGGGTCACGGTCCGGGCCCGGGAGGGCGAAGCGCCCGGGAGCCTGGCGCTGGAGGTACGGGACGAGGGCCCGGGCATCCCGGAGGCCGAGCGGCACCGGGTCTTCGAGCGGTTCAACCGGGGCGGCGCGAACGGCGGCGACGGGGGCACCGGACTGGGGCTGGCGATCGCCCGCTGGGCCGTCGGCCTGCACGGAGGGCATATCGGGGTGGCCGAATCGTCACGCGGCTGCCGCATCCTCGTCACGCTTCCGGGCAGCTCCCCGGCGCCACATTGACGTAGGGTTCGAATGCGTAGGACATGATCTCGGCCACACGTGCCCGGGGTCCGTCAGGGGTGCGAAGCCATGGGGGCCGCAACCACGCTGCCCCCTACCCGAACCAGGCTGGTTTCCCGCCATTCAGAGCGGCGAAACCCGCCGTTCGGTGTGACCTACATGACGTATCTCCCGCCCGGTCTGCATCCACCGGCCAGGGAGGCGTAGCCTTTATTCCCGCTGTCCATACCTTGTGAAGCGGAAGAGGGCGGTTGCCGCCGTGTCGCCACAGTCCCCCAGTAACCCGAGCACCACGACCGAAGCAGCAGAGGGCGGGAAGACCCCTGCCTCAGGCTTCGGTGCCAACGAGTGGCTCGTCGACGAGATCTATCAGCAGTACCTCCAGGACCCGAATTCGGTCGACCGGGCCTGGTGGGACTTCTTCGCCGACTACAAGCCGGGGGGCGCTGCGTCTCCGGTGAAGCCGGACGAGCCCAGGAAGTCCCCGACGACGGACGGCGCCTCCGCACAGGCCGCCGCCGCTGTCGCCCCGCAGGTCTCCGTCGCCGCCGCCACGGGGGCGGCGAGCGCCGCGCCGACTCCTGCCGCCGCGCCCACGCCTGTGTCAGCTCCTGCCCCTGCTCCTGCCACCCCCTCTGGTGCCCCTGCTGTGACTGTCACCTCCCAGGCCCAGGCCGCCGCACCGGCCGCCGCAGCCCCTCAGGCCCCGGCTCCGGCCGCCGCCGCCCCCGTCGCCGCCCAGAAGGCCGCGCCCGCCGCCGAGGCCCCCGCGGGCCCCGAGCTGGTGACGCTCCGCGGCCCGGCGGCCGCCGTGGCCAAGAACATGAACGCCTCCCTCGACGTCCCGACGGCCACGTCCGTCCGCGCCGTCCCGGTGAAGCTGCTGTTCGACAACCGCATCGTCATCAACAACCACCTGAAGCGCGCCCGGGGCGGGAAGATCTCCTTCACGCACCTGATCGGCTACGCGATGGTGCAGGCCATCAAGGCCATGCCGTCGATGAACTACTCCTTCGCGGAGAAGGACGGCAAGCCCACCCTGGTCAAGCCGGAGCACGTGAACTTCGGCCTCGCGATCGACCTGGTGAAGCCGAACGGCGACCGCCAGCTCGTCGTCGCCGGCATCAAGAAGGCCGAGACCCTCAACTTCTTCGAGTTCTGGCAGGCGTACGAGGACATCGTCCGCCGCGCCCGCGTCGGCAAGCTGACGATGGACGACTTCACCGGCGTCACCGTCTCGCTGACCAACCCCGGCGGCCTGGGCACCGTCCACTCCGTGCCCCGCCTGATGCCCGGACAGTCGGTCATCATGGGCGTCGGCTCCATGGACTACCCCGCCGAGTTCCAGGGCACCTCGCAGGACACCCTGAACAAGCTGGGCATCTCCAAGGTCATGACCCTGACCTCGACGTACGACCACCGGGTCATCCAGGGCGCGGCCTCCGGCGAGTTCCTGCGCATCGTCGCGAACATGCTGCTCGGCGAGAGCGGCTTCTACGACGACGTGTTCGAGGCCCTGCGCATCCCGTACGAGCCCGTCCGCTGGCTCCGGGACATCGACGCCTCGCACGACGACGACGTCA
Organism: Streptomyces sp. NPDC059355; assembly: GCF_042752335.1. Classification (NCBI taxonomy): domain Bacteria; kingdom Bacillati; phylum Actinomycetota; class Actinomycetes; order Kitasatosporales; family Streptomycetaceae; genus Streptomyces; species Streptomyces sp. NPDC059355. The sequence goes on from NZ_JBHYXN010000044.1 coordinate 44,689, forward strand.
CGAAGGCCGCCCGCGTCTTCGAGCTGATCCACTCCTACCGGGTCCGCGGCCACGTCATGGCCGACACCGACCCGCTGGAGTACAAGCAGCGCAAGCACCCCGACCTCGACATCACCGAGCACGGCCTCACCCTGTGGGACCTGGAGCGCGAGTTCGCGGTCGGCGGCTTCTCCGGCAAGTCGATGATGAAGCTCCGCGACATCCTCGGCGTCCTGCGCGACTCGTACTGCCGCACCACCGGCGTCGAGTTCATGCACATCCAGGACCCGAAGCAGCGCCGCTGGATCCAGGACCGCATCGAGCGCCCGCACTCCAAGCCGGAGCGCGAGGAGCAGCTGCGCATCCTGCGCCGCCTGAACGCGGCGGAGGCCTTCGAGACCTTCCTGCAGACGAAGTACGTCGGCCAGAAGCGCTTCTCGCTGGAGGGCGGCGAGTCCGTCATCCCGCTGCTCGACGCCGTCATCGACTCGGCCGCCGAGGCCCGCCTCGACGAGGTCGCGATCGGCATGGCCCACCGCGGCCGCCTGAACGTGCTCGCGAACATCGTCGGCAAGTCGTACGCGCAGATCTTCCGCGAGTTCGAGGGCAACCTCGACCCGAAGTCCATGCACGGCTCCGGTGACGTCAAGTACCACCTGGGCGCCGAGGGCACCTTCACGGGCCTGGACGGGGAGCAGATCAAGGTCTCGCTCGTCGCCAACCCCTCGCACCTGGAGGCGGTGGACCCGGTCCTGGAGGGCGTCGTCCGCGCCAAGCAGGACGTCATCAACAAGGGCGGCACGGACTTCACCGTCCTGCCCGTCGCCCTGCACGGTGACGCGGCCTTCGCCGGCCAGGGTGTCGTCGCCGAGACCCTGAACATGTCGCAGCTGCGCGGCTACCGCACCGGCGGCACCGTCCACGTCGTGATCAACAACCAGGTCGGCTTCACCGCCGCCCCGGAGTCCTCGCGTTCCTCGATGTACGCGACCGACGTGGCCCGCATGATCGAGGCGCCGATCTTCCACGTGAACGGCGACGACCCGGAGGCCGTGGTCCGCATCGCGCGGCTCGCCTTCGAGTTCCGTCAGGCGTTCAACAAGGACGTCGTGATCGACCTCATCTGCTACCGCCGCCGCGGTCACAACGAGTCGGACAACCCGGCGTTCACGCAGCCGCTGATGTACGACCTGATCGACAAGAAGCGCTCGGTGCGCAAGCTGTACACCGAGTCCCTCATCGGTCGCGGCGACATCACGCTGGAAGAGGCGGAGCAGGCGCTCCAGGACTTCCAGGGCCAGCTGGAGAAGGTCTTCGCGGAGGTCCGCGAGGCCGCCACGCAGCCCGTCGGCGCCCCGGTGCCGCCCGCGCAGACCGCGCAGGAGTTCCCGGTCACGGTGAACACCGCCATCTCGCAGGACGCCGTCAAGCGGATCGCCGAGTCCCAGGTCAACATCCCGGACCACGTCACCGTGCACCCGCGTCTGCTGCCGCAGCTGCAGCGCCGTGCCGCGATGATCGACGACGGCACCATCGACTGGGGCATGGGCGAGACCCTCGCCTTCGGCTCGCTGCTGATGGAGGGCACCCCGGTCCGGCTGTCCGGCCAGGACTCCCGCCGCGGTACGTTCGGCCAGCGCCACGCGGTCCTCATCGACCGGGAGACCGGCGAGGACTACACCCCGCTGCAGTACCTGTCGGACGAGCAGGCCCGCTACAACGTCTACGACTCGCTGCTCTCCGAGTACGCGGCCATGGGCTTCGAGTACGGCTACTCGCTGGCCCGCCCGGACGCGCTGGTCCTCTGGGAGGCCCAGTTCGGTGACTTCGTCAACGGCGCGCAGACCGTCGTCGACGAGTTCATCTCCTCGGCGGAGCAGAAGTGGGGCCAGACCAGCGGCGTCACCCTCCTCCTCCCGCACGGCTACGAGGGCCAGGGCCCGGACCACTCGTCCGCCCGCCCGGAGCGCTTCCTCCAGATGTGCGCGCAGGACAACATGACGGTCGCCATGCCGACCCTGCCGTCGAACTACTTCCACCTGCTGCGCTGGCAGGTCCACAACCCGCACCACAAGCCGCTCATCGTCTTCACCCCGAAGTCGATGCTGCGCCTGAAGGCGGCGGCGTCGAAGGCGGAGGAGTTCACGAACGGTTCCTTCCGTCCGGTCATCGGCGACACCACGGTGGACCCGAACGCGGTCCGCAAGGTCGTCTTCTGCGCGGGCAAGGTCTACTACGACCTGGAGGCCGAGCGGGAGAAGCGCGGCATCACGGACACCGCGATCATCCGCATCGAGCGGCTGTACCCGCTGGCAGGTGCCGAGATCCAGGCGGAGATCGCCAAGTTCCCGAACGCGGCGAAGTACATCTGGGCGCAGGAAGAGCCGGCGAACCAGGGTGCGTGGCCGTTCATCGCGCTGAACCTGATCGACCACCTCGACCTGGCGGTCGGCGCGGACGTCCCGGCGGGCGAGCGCCTGCGGCGCATCTCGCGCCCGCACGGCTCCTCCCCCGCGGTGGGCTCGGCGAAGCGCCACCAGGCGGAGCAGCAGCTCCTCCTGAACGAGGTCTTCGAGGCGTAGTCGCTGCGCTGACCCGAACGACGGAAGGCCCGGCCCCCCCCACACACGGGGGCCGGGCCTTCCGGCTGTCCGGGGCCGATCTTTGTACATGCCACCCCGGGCGGGTATCTTCGCGCCGCACATCGTTGACGTGCGCGATCCCGAATGGAGTCTCTTGCAAGACGATCAGATGGCCGCCGGCCTCGTCGGTCTGCTCCTCGTTGCCGTCGAGATCCTCGCACCCCTGGCAGGAGCCGTGGCGGCAGCCCTGGCGATCCGCCGACGAGGCCGCAATGCCCGACTCGCCATGGTGGGCTGCCTGGTCATGCTGCCCGGGCCGATCGTGTCCACCGTCGGCATGGCGGTGGGTTTGGAACCCCTCATGCGCGCCGTCGGGACCTACATGGCCGGGTATGTGCTCACGGCGATGACGCTGCCCTTCCACCTCGTCGGCTTCGGGCTCATCCTCACCGGAGCACTTTCCGAGCCGAGGCAACAACCACTCCCGCAATCGCCTAAGCCGGTCGAGTCGCGCTGACGCACAGCACGTCGGCTCAGCGGGCCCGCAGTTCGGGGTGGTGTCTCACGATCAGCACGTTCATGTCGCTGACGCGCGAGCGGTCACGGTCCACGTGGGCCTGGAATCGGGCCAAGACGTGAGCGGCACACTCTGCGCAGGAGTCCGGGGGGACCGGCAGCCGCGGGAACAGGTCGGCTGGCTCCATCAGACGGCCTCGATGTTGGCCACGGCGGTGGAGATCTCCCGCCCGGACGGGCCCCGGACGTACGCCAGCCTCACCCAACGCTCGCGGACCGGGTCGTCGGAGACGTCCTCACGGACCACGGCCATGAGCTCCCCTTCGACACCGGACGCGATGTCCCGCACCCGCTTGTGGAGCAGCGCATGAGGAACGTCCTCGAAGGGTCGGGGTACTGCTTCATGCATCACGGGGTCTCACTCCTGCCTCGTCTGCGGGTGGGTGAGACGAGTGTGGGAGCACGACAAGGCCCCGGCTATCACGACATATTGATAGTCGGGGCCAAGGATTCACAGAGCGCTATGCGCCCAGCCAGGACCCGTACGACAGGAAGGAGTCGGGGAGTTGGCGGCGGGCCGCCTCCAGGCCGGCATAGGTCTCGCGGACCGTCTGGTGATAGCGGGCCTGTTGCGGCGCGGACTTTCTCGCCTTCAGCAAGTTCTGGAACGACCCGTCGAGGTCCCCGGTCCACATCTGTGCTCGGGCCACCTCCGCGTAGTGGTGCGACCGACGGGACCGCGGCCAGTCGGCCGGCACCGTCACACTCCGGCCCGCCTGCGCGGCCCGCCCGTACTCGTCGAGCTCGGCAAGCACGCTGACCCGGTGCACGGCAACGTTCGTCGGCCCGAATGCCAGCCAGTGCGTGCTGACCGCCTCGCCCGTACCGGCGGCGATCCGCTCCGCTTCGGCGAGGTGTCCCTCAGCGCGGCTTCCGTCCTTCGACCGGCCGGCCATCACCGCTGCGCCGAGGTGCAGCTGCCCGGTGACGACCTCCCGTTCCCGGGACGGGTCCGCCTGCGCCAAGGTGCGCAGTCCGAGGTCCACCAGGCGCTCCCCGGTGCGGTACTCGCCGTCCCTGAGGTAGGTGAGCGCGCGCATGTACCGGTACATGCCGCCGAACACCGCGTCGGAGCCACGCTCGGCCGCCCAGTCCATACGGGCCAGAGCAAGCGCGGCGAGGTCGTAGTAGCCGAGCTTGGTGGCGACGTCGTAGGCGGTGCGGTACAGGCTGGCCAGCAGCAGCCATCGGTCCCGGCCCGGCGCCGCATGGGCGGCCGTGGTGACCTCCTGGATGAGCGCGGGGAGCCGGCCGGCGGTCTGCTTGATCTCCCCGGCCCTGACCGCGACGAGGAGGGCCTCGGCGTCGTCGGTGAGGAGTTGGTGCGCTCGCGGGGCGATGTCCGGGTCGGCGCCGAGGTCGTACACATCGAGGGCCTCGCGGATCGGCCGGATCAGGATGTCCAGCTCGTCGGCACGGAGTTCGGTGGCGTACGGCTGTCCGGTGATCATGTCGACGGACACCCGAAGGGCGCGGGCCACCGCGGCGATCAGGTGCGGGCTGGCCGGAACGACGCCCTGTTCGGTCTTGGTGTAGGTGCTGTAGGGGACCTGGGACAGATCCGATACGGCCTGCTGTGTGAGGTGGCGTTCCAGGCGCAGGCGCTTCATGCGCGCGCCGGTGTGGTCGTTCGGTAGAGAGTGCATGCTGGCTCCCGTTCAGACTCGACACCTGAACGGTACCGGCACAGGGTGAAATCCCCTTCTCGGCCGAAGGCTGGGGGGCTGCGGTATCAACCGACAGGACAGGAGGGCTTGATGGGGACGATCCTCAAGGGCATGAACCGCGTTCGGCGATCCTCGAACACGGCAATCCTCCACAGAACGAGGTGCAACGTGCAGCTCACCGAGCCGTACTCAGCGGCAGGGACACTGCGAGTGCACTGGCCACTGGCGACGATCCGTCGGTAAGGGCGGCGGCTCGCGCCCTGGTGTCAGCGTTCGACGGCCACACCTAAGCTGGAGGGTGGCGACCCCGCGCGTGCCGCGTTCCTCGCCGTGTGGCACGACACCCAGGAGACCGACGAGCTGCTCGCCCAGGGACCGCTGGACTGGCTCCGGAACGCCCTCGGTGAGAAGGCTTGACACCGTGGATGGCCATCCGCTCACGCACCCTTGGGGCGATCAACGGCTCCTGATGCACTGGTGGTCGCCGTTTCATGCGGTTAGAGCCGCGATCGGGCAGCCGATGATCTTACCGATTTCTGACGCACCCTCCTGAAACGCCCACAAGTCCCCTGCCGCCTCTAGCGTGTTCGTACATCCCGGGTACGACCGGTCGGCGCGAGCCGCGCCCGATGCCGGTTCGGATCCGGGGAAGTACGGAATTACTACAGCTGGAGGAAACGTGTCTCGAACCGTCAAGCGGAGCACCAGGCTGGCAACGGTCACCGGGATGGTGGCAGCGGTCAGCGCGGGCATGTTCGTGACCGCACCCGCGAGCCAGGCGGCACCGGTCGCGGCCTTCCGCCTCAGCAACTTCTCCGCGACCATCGCGAACATCTGCGTCCACACGGACGTCGCGACGAAGTGCTCGGGAAACATAGCGGCAGGAAAGAGCGAGGTTTACAAGGTGGAGTACAAGGGGGCCAACAACTGGTACTGCACTTCGACCGCGAAGGGGCTGACCGGCACCGCCAGCACTCCCTATTTCAGCAGGGCCAACGTGAAGGAATGCGCGGAGGTCGGCAACATCTTCGGAGCCAGCATTCAGCTCAAGTGACCATCCGCCTCATATTACGGCTGGGCGATCCGGAGGACTCCAGCGCCGTCGTCACCTCGCACGACGGCTGAGGGTCCCGCCCCCGCCCGGTCTCGTGGACACCGCCACCACGCGACCGGGCGCCGGGCGCCACGCGGGCGCACCGCGTCCGCCGCCTACGGCTGCGGCTCGAAGTCCCAGTACGGGCGGTTCTGCTGGCGGGCCGAGACCGTGTGGACGTGTTGCGGGCCCAGGGTGCGGGTCAGGGCCTTGAGGCCCGCGTCCTCGTGTTTCTGGGCCTCCGCGTCCTCGCGGGCCGAGCGGAGGTCGGCGGCCAGGGCGATCTCGGCGCTCAGGGTCATCGGATGGTCCGGGCCCAGGACCCGCTCGCAGCCCCGCAGGGTTTCCCGGCTCAGGGACACCGCGTCCTCAAGGTGCCCCGTGATGTTGCGGTGGCCCGTGGCGTTCAGGGCGCAGCCCAGGGTCCACGGGTGGCGGTCCCCGACCGCGCCGCGCATGCCGACCAGGGCCTGTTCCGCCAGGTTGAGGGCCTCGACCCGTTCGCCCTGGGCGCGCAGGACCAGTCCGAGGTTGCCCACCGTGCCGATGCTGTACGGGTGGGCCAGGCCCAGCTGCGTCTGGTAGCCCCGTACGACCTCCTCCGAGATCCGGCGGGCCTCGCCGATGTCCCCGTACTCCCGCAGGTACGTCGCGTAGTCCGAGGCCACCATCAGGGTCCAGGGGAACTCCGCCCCGAACACCCGGGTCGAGCGCTCCAGGACGCTGCGCAGACGGGCCCCGGCGCCCGGGATGTCCCCGGAGCGGCGCAGGCACATGCCGAGGTTGTGCTCGGCGCGCAGGGTCTGGGGGTGGTTGAGGCCGAGGACCTGGGTGTTGAGTTTGAGTCCCTGTTCCTGGCGGGCGAGGGCTTCGCGGTAGCGGCCCATCAGGCGCAGTCCCATCGCGCAGCCGATGCCGGAGGACAGGGTCGCGATGTGCCGTACGCGCAGCACCCGTTCGCGGCGGCGCAGGGTGTCGAGGTCGGCGTCGTAGGCCTCCTGGTAGCGGCCCAGCAGCCGCAGCGCGACGGCGACGTTGTTCTCGGCGTTCAGGGTCGTGGAGTCGTCCTCGCCGAGCAGCTCGCGGTAGCGCGCGAAGGCGTGCTCCAGCAGCTCGCGCGCCTGGTCGAACTTGGCCGTGCTGAGCAGCACCCCGGCGTACGTGCTCGTGGCGCGCAGGGTCTCCAGGTCCCGGTCGCCCCGCTCGGCCAGCAGCCGGTCGGCGACCGATTTGGCGAGGGTCTCTGCGCGCTTGAAGTGCCCGAGCATCCGCAGGGCGCCGCCGTAGTGGTAGCTCAGCTCGCGGACCTGGTCGTGGTCGTCGCCGAGCGCCGCGCGCCACACCGCGTCGGTCTGCTCGGCGAGCCGCAGGCAGGTGCGGTACTCCCCGGCGAGGATCAGGTAGCGCAGGCAGTGCAGCAGGAAGGTCTGGATCCGCGGGTTGCTGCTGGTCAGGACGCCGGCGCTCTCCAGGTGCGGAATCAGCTCGGCGTACCGCGGCCACAGCCGGGAGTCGGAGGGGCGGCCCGGGTCGGCGGCCGCGAGGACCTGCCGGACGGCGCGCGAGAGCGGTTCGGCCTCCTCCTCGGAGAGGTTCTCGCGGACGATCCCGTGCACCATGCGGTGCAGCTGTACGGTCTCCAGACCGCCGCCGCCCTCCTCCACCGCCAGGTCGGAGTATTCGAGGCGGACGACGGAGAACTGGACGAGCTTGTTGAGGGCCGCGTTCCACCGGATCTGGTCGTTGATCAGCCCGGCGAGCTGCTCGGGCACGTCGTCGGCCGGGAACTCGCGCAGCAGCCGCAGCGGCACCGGCCCGGGCGCGAAGAACACGAACAGCCGCAGCAGGGAGAGCGCGTCGGGGAAATTCTCCCGGACGTTGTTCAGCAGTATCGCCAGCGCCGTCGGGAAGGGCACCGGATAGTCGTCGGAGACGGTGACGGCCTCCCGGGAGTCCAGTCTGCGCTGGAGCAGCGCCAGGTAGTCGCCCACGGTCAGCGGGGAGTCGGCGAGCCAGCCGGCGGTCTGGTCGAGGGCGAGGGGGTAGTCCTCCAGGGCGTCGGCGAGCTGGTCGGCCTCCTCGCCGGTGAGCCGGCGGGCCCGGCGGCGGATGAAGGTGATCGACTCGGGCCGCGCGTACAGCGGGACTTCGAGAAGGCTGGTGTGGCGGGAGGCCCATTCGCGGTTGCGGGAGGTGATGATCACGTCGCCCGCGCCCGAGGGCAGCAGGTCGGTGAGGTCGTCGGGGTTGTCGCAGCCGTCGAAGACCACCAGCCAGCGGCTGTACGGGGATCCGCGCCGCAGCGCCTCCAGGACGGCCCGGATCTGCTCGCCGTAGCTGCCGGCGCCGCGCGGCAGGCCCATCGCCGGGGCAAGGTCGGCGAGCCGCTCGCGCAGTGTGGGCCGGTCCTCGGCCGGGACCCACCACACCACGTCGTACTCGGAGGCGAAGCGGTACGCGTACTCCGTGGCGACCTGCGTCTTGCCCACCCCCGACAGCCCGAGCAGGGTGACGGTCGAGGCGCCGGGCGGGGCGTCGGCGAGGGCGGCGCGCAGTCGGCCGATGACGTCGTTGCGGCCGGTGAAGCGCGGGTTGCGGCGCGGGACCCGGCCCCAGATCTCGGGCGGGTCGTTGGGGAAGCGGGGTCCGCGGCGGCCGGTCTCGGCGCCGATCCGGTCGGTGGGCAGCTCCAGCCGGCGCAGCACCCGGTACTCCGCCTCGTACGCGTCCAGGCCCCACAGGTCGGTCTTCTCCAGCACGGCCACGGCGCTGGGCAGCGGCGCGTCGGTGAGGCAGACGGCCGCGAACCGGTCGGGGTGGCTGTCGGTGACGGTGCGCAGGGCGGTGTTCCACTCCTCGTCGGTGTGGGCGGCGGCCGAGAAGTAGCGCTCGCTGAGGATGAGCAGGACGCGGCTGCCGCTGCGGGCCAGGTCGTCGAGGGCCGGGGCGAGGCCGGGGGTGGATTTCGGGTCCCAGCGTGCGAGGGCGACGCGGTGGCCGTGCTCCTCCAGGCGGTGGGCGATCCACACGGCCCAGGGCCGGTTGAATCCGGCGAAGCTGATGACGAAGCGCTGCGGCTGCGCGGCTCCGTCGCGGTCTCGGTCCTGGCGAAGTCCCGTGGTCATGCGGCCGTCTCCCTGGCATCCGGGCGGTGGACGGGCTTGAAAGGTACCGCAGCGGACGGTCCGTCAGGCCTCTGCGAACGGGGCGAGTTCGGGGTGGAGCGCGCACCAGGCGCGGCGCTCCCGGTCGACGGCGCGGCGGGCCACGGCGTGTTGGTCGCCGGGGGGCGGCAGGTCGTCCATGGCCCGTTCCGCGACGGCCATGGCGGCAGTGAACTCCCGTCCTGCGGTGGTCAGTTGCGGATGCCGGTGGAGTACGGGAAGGACGGCGGCGACCTGGGCGCGGATCCGGGCGTGCTGGGCCCAGGCGCCGCGGGCGCCGTAGAGGGCGGCGCGCTGCCAGTAGCCGGCCAGGGCCAGGTGGGCGTACGCGCCGTGCAGGAGCCCCTCCAGCGGGCGGGGGTCGCTGCGCCAGGGGGCCCAGTGCCGGGGGGTGCGGTCGGCGGTGTGCAGGGTCAGGACGTCGGCGAGGGCGGTGAGCTTGCCGTGCTGGACCTCGTGGACGAGGGTGGCGGCCAGCGCGGGCGGGGCTTGCGTACGGGCGAGGACGGACCCGGCGGCCGCGGGCAGGGTGGCGCCGCTGGAGCGGGAGCCGCCGCCGAGCGGGACGACGGAGCGCAGCAGCAGGCCGATCTCGTCGGCGCGGGCGGTGTCGTACCGGTCGAGCAGGGTGAGCGCCCCGGACCACTGGGTGTCCCAGCGCTTGTGGCCCTTGGGGGTGAGCCGGCGGGCGGGGCGGACGGGGCCCGGCTGGGCGGGCCCCGGGGCCCGGTACGGGTCGAGGTCGTCGAGGGCGGTGCGGCCGCCGGGCAGGGAGTGCAGGACGAGGGCGGCCGGGTCGTCGGGGTCCCAGCAGCGCTCGGTGAGGGCGAGCGGGCCGGGCCGGGCCGGGCGCAGCAGTCCGAGGGTGGGCAGCACGAGCCGGCCGTGGACGGGCCGGAGCGTGGCCTTGAAGGCGATTCCGGAGCGCAGGGCCGCGGCGACGGCGAGGGCCCCGAGGTGGCCGAGGTCGGCCGGCGGCCCGTACGGGGCGTACAGCCGGCGCAGGGTCTCCTCGGCCCACACCCCGGTGGCCGGGTAGTGCAGTACGTCGCGGACGGCGTCGGGATCGTGCCGTTCGGCCTCCTCCAGCAGGGCCCAGTGGTCGGCGGCCTCCCCGGCCCGGCCGCCGGGGGCGGCGTCGAGGACCCCGCGCAGCAGGACGAGCCGCTTGGAGCGGCGGATGTCGCGCACCAGGCGGGTGCCGTCGGCGGAGGGCTCGGTGGAGGCGAGGGCGCTCAGGGTGGCCGAGGTGACGGTGAAGCCGGTCAGGGGGGCGCTCACGAGGCGGCCGCCCGCCGGGGCGCCTGGCCGGCGGACAGCGGGCCGTGCGGGCCGGCGCCCTGGCCGGTGGCCTGGCCGGTGGCCCGCGGTCCTCCCGGCGGGGGCTCGGGCCGGCGGGGGGCCGGCGGGGCGTCGGCCTGCCGGAGAGCCGGCCGGGGGTCGGGCCGCCCCGGGGCCGCGGGCCGGGCGGCGGCCCGGTGGAGCGCCGACGCGATGTGTCGGATGAGGACCTGGAGGTCGGCGCAGTAGACGGAGGGCCGGCGGAAGCCCTCGCCGGCGCGGTAGCGGTGCGGGTAGTGGCCGCCGCCGCAGACCTCGACGAGCTCGCAGGCCCGGCAGTCGTCGGCGAGGGCCTCCCGCCCGAGCTGGCGGGCGGCGAGCCCCGGATGGTCGAGGAACGCGTCGAACGCGTGGCTCTCCACGGTCATCCCGGTGACGGCGGCGCCCTCGTAGGCGGATTTCAGCGAGTCGGCCTGCTCGATGCCGCCGTCGGTCTCGATCACGGCGGTGGCGGCGGGGGCGAGGCCGAGGGTCTCGGTGGCGGCGGGCAGTCCGAGCAGCAGGGCGATGATCTCCTCGAAGATCCGGATCCGGGTCCGCAGCTCCGCGTCGTGCCACCAGCGCTCGAAGACGGCGACGAGCCAGTCGGCGTACGGGGTGCGGGGCGGGTCGTGGCCGGGCGGCGGGGTGTTCCAGTTGGCCAGCGGCAGCAGCAGCCCGATGACCGGCGGGGCGAAGGCCAGCAGCGACTCGTACGTCTCCACCGGGTCCTGGGCGAGGTCGACGACGCACAGCACCCCGGCGTAGCTCTCGGGGTGCCGGGCGAGCAGGCGCAGGCCCCGGGCGGCGGCGCCGAACCCGGGGCGCCCGGTGCGGTCCACACGGCGGGCGTTGTGCGCGGGCAGCCCGCCGTCGAGGCTGACGCCGACGCGGATCCCGGCGGCGGCGAGCGCGCCGAGCCGGCCCCGGGTGAGCAGGGTGCCGTTGGTCTGGACGGTGGCGGTGACCCGGGTCCGCGGCGAGGTCCGGGCGAGGGCGGCCCGTACGGCCTCGACGGGGGCGGCCAGTTCGGCGGGGGCGGTGAGCAGGGGTTCGCCTCCGTGCAGGACGAGGTCGACGCGGGCCAGGTCGTGGGCGGCGGCGTGCTCGGCGATGCGGGCGGCGGCGCGGGCGGCGGTGGCCCGGGACATGGCGGCGGGCTGGCCGCGCCAGCCCTGGTCGGCCATCTCGTACACGTAGCAGTAGGTGCAGGCGAGGTTGCAGCGGCTGCGGGTCTTGAGCACGAACTGGCGTACCGGCTGCGGCCGGTGGCCCGCGGCGCGGAGCGCGGGCACGTCGAGCCGGGCGTACGGCCACGGCGCGTGGACCAGGTGGTTCCGTAAGGAGGGCAGCACGGCGTCGCTCGTGTCGGTCTGACTCATCGCCTGTACCTCCCGCGCCGCGGACGGTCCATCCCTGCCCGGCGGACGGCACCGGCTAACGGCGGAAACGGGACAACCGTGCGTGCACTGCGTGGCCTTGGGACTGCGGTGCGTGAGGGGCCGCCGCTCCCCGGCGCGGTCAGGCCACTCCCGAGTCGAAGGCGTTGAGGATCTCGGCGGGGTGGGTGACCCGCTCCACCATGCCTTCGATGACCCGGGCCAGCACGGGGTGGTCGATCCCGCGCAGCGCGGCCAGATCGAACCCGGAGAGGTCCGGTAACCGCCCCGGGCAGGCGGAGCCGCCCGCCGTTCGCGCTTCCTGCTCCCGAGTCACCATGGGCTGCCCGTCCCCCCGTTGAGTCGCGATGTCCGATGGTCCACTACCCAGTTGCCTGGGTTACAGCCCCGCCTCCAGGGTGCGGACCCGGGATCCCAGCGCCTCCCGTCGCTCCGCGGCCGCCGGACCCAGCCGGGTCCACAGCTCCAGCGCGGAGCGGTACGCGTCCAGCGCCGCCCGGGGCCGGGCCAGGCGCTCCAGCACCTCCCCGCGCAGCTCCTGCACCCGCGCACCCAGTTCCACCGCCACGTCCCGCCGCTCCTCGCGGTCGGCGGCGAGCGCGGAGCGCCAGGCCCGCCGGTAGGAGTCCGCCGCCCGGTCCAGGCGGTCCAGCGCCCGGGTGTGTGCGTGGATCTCCTGCTGGACGTCCCCGTGCTCGCGCCAGGCGCGGGCCTGCTCCAGCGGGCCGCGGCTCTGCCGGACGGCCAGTTCCAGCAGGTACTCCGCCTCCCTCAGGTCGACCACGTCCCCCTCGTACGCGTGCCGAAGCCGCAGCCCCTCCGCGAGCCGCACCAGCCGCTGCGCGGAGCGCGGGTCGGACTGCGGGACCGCCGCCCGGCTGTCGCGCAGCACCCGTACGGCCGTCGAGGTGAACCGCCGGCCGTCGGCGGCCCGCGCCCGGTCCAGCAGTGCGTCGCCCCACTCGGGCAGCAGCTCCGCGTAGGCCTCCGCGTCGCGCGGGATCAGCCGGCGGGCCCTGCCGTACGCCTCGGCCGCGTCCTCCAGGGCCGCCGGATCCGCGTCCCGCGCGTACCGGGCCCGGTGCACCCGCGCCAGGCACACCAGGGCGGCCAGCCGCAGCTCCGGATCGCCGGTGGCCTCGGCCAGGGCCAGGGCCAGCTGTCCGGACGCCTCCTCCAGCCGCCCCGGCAGGTGGCGCAGGGCCGTCGCCAGGTCCACCCGTACGCGGGCGGCCGCCGCTCCGGCGGGCTCGGCGGTCTGCCCGGGGGCGGCGAGCGCGGCGGCCAGCCCGGCCGCCAGGTGCTCGGCGGCCTGGACGGCCAGCGCCGTGCGCTCCGCCGGGTCGGGGGTGCGGGGCAGCAGGGCGAGCAGGACCCGGCCGAGGGCGGGCCGCACCGCCGGGTCGGAGGCGGGGGCTCCGGTCACCGCCTCCAGTGCGGAGCGCGCTTCGCGCAGTGCGCCGGTGTCCTCGCGGAGCTCGCCGAGGCGGACCAGGGTCTGTGCCCGCCGGACCACGCAGTCCAGGCGCAGCCGCGGGTCCAGCTCCGGGTCGGGGTCGCCGCCGACGGCCGCGAACTCCCGTTCCGCCGCGGCCAGCAGCTCGGGGTCCGGCTCGGCCGCCAGGGCCCGCTCGTACAGGATCCGGCCGAGTACGGCCCGGGCGGACGGGGTGCGGAGGCCGGCCACCGACCGCTCGGCCTCGGCGAGCAGTTCGGGGTCCCGCTGTCCGGCCCACAGCCGCAGCAGGACGGTGGCCAGCTCGCACTCCGCCTCGTCGGGTGCGTCCTGCGGGCCGGCGGGTGCGGCGATCGCCCGGCGCAGCACGGCGACGGCCTCGTACAGCCCGCGCGGGCCGCCGTCGCCCCCTTGACGGTCCTGCGCGGCGAGCCGGTCGCGGGCCGTGCGCACCGCCCAGGCCCGCCCGGGCGGGGGTGCGACGGGCTCGGGGACGCCCGGTTCCCCGGCAGGCGGCCCGGGCAGGTAGCGCCGTACGACGCGGGCCGAGACCTCGGCGAAGGCCTGCGGGAGCCGCCCGGCGGGGACCCGCTCCTCACCGCCCTCCTCGGCCACCGGGGCGCCGGTGAGCTGGGAGACGGCCAGGGCGGGGAAGTTCCGCACGCCCCGCCCGAAGTGCGCGAGCACGTACTCGGAGCAGTGCTTGAGCACGAGCGCCGCCTCGTCCCGGCCGAGCGGCCCGAGCAGCACGTCCTGCACGCCGGGCACGAACTCGTACCACTGCCCGGCGGCCCGGCCGCGCCGCAGCAGCCCGCTGAGCAGCACCTCGGCCAGGTCCGAGGGCTCCGAGTCCGGCAGCATCGTGCGCTGTACGAGGGCCATCACGGGCAGGGTCAGCGGCGCCGCCGACAGGTACACGGCGAGCTGGACGGCGCGGGGCGAGGCGGAGGCGCGGAAGCGGCGCACCAGCTCGTGCGGCGGGCGGACGGCGCGCGGCGGCGGCAGGGGCGCGGCGGGGTGGTCGGCGAGCACCCGGCCCACCTCGGCGGGGACGGGCCCGGTGCCGAGCCCGGCGACGAGGCGGGCCCAGGAGCCGAGCGCGATGGCGCTGGGCGGCAGGACGGGGACGGTCAGCCCGCCGGTGTACCGCCCGTGGCGGACCGGCCGGTCGGGCCGGAACCGCAGCTGCCCGGAGCCGCCCTCGGCGCGGGTCAGGGCGCCCCGCTCGGTCGGCAGCCAGCTGCGGCTCCACAGCCGCTGCGGCAGCGGCTGGACGACCACGCAGGGGGTGCACTCGGCCCAGCGGTGCAGCAGCCGCTGGGCCTCGCCCTCGCGCCAGAGCGGGCCGGCGCAGTCGGAGACGACCATGGTCAGCGCCCGCCCGGTGGGGTCGCGCAGCTGGTCCCCGGAGCGCAGCCGGGTGCCGGGGCCGGGCCCGCGCCCGACGGCGGCCCGGCCGTCGCCGAGCCGGTGCAGGTAGTGCACCTGTACGTCGCGGAAGGCGCCGAGCCGCTCACAGACGGACCGCAGTTCCTCGAACATGTCGTGCCAGACGGCCATCGACGGGGAGGCGTCCATGACCAGCCGTACGGTCGCCTCGCGCCGGCTCTCCGGCCGCAGTACGGGGATGACCAGCCCGAGCGCCCGGGCGCTGGCCTCGGCGGTGGCCGGTTCGTCGAGCACCAGCCGGGTGGGCGGGCCGGGCGGGCGGTGCCGCTGGAGGGCGCGCAGGGCCCGCTGGATCTCCAGGATCCGGGGCAGCGCGGCCGCGCCGGGGACCCGTACGGGCACTCCGGCGCCGGCCGGCAGCTCCGCCGCCTCCTCCTCGACGGCCCCCAGCATCCGCGAGGCGTAGAGCCGTACCGGGTCCTCCGGCTCGGGCTCGGGCGCTGCGGGCTCCTCCGCGGCCGGCGCCGCCGCGCCCGCGGGGCGCATGCGCCGGGGCGGGGCCGTGCGGTCCCGGTCGGGGGCGGCGGGGCCGGTCGGACCGATCCGCCCGGCCAGCCACAGCGCGTCGGCGAGCTCCTCGGCGGTGGGGTCGAGCCCGGCGGCGCGCAGCAGCCCGGCGAGGTCGCGCAGGGCGGCGGGGACGGGCGCCGGGTCCGCGCACGTGCCCGCGGAGGCGGGAATGGCCGGCCACTCGGGATGCACGGGCGCTCACCTCGGGCGGTCGAGGCGCTGGATGAGCAGGTCGGCGAGGTCCTCCCGGGTCGGCGGGGCGGCGTAGTGGGTGAGGTAGATGGCGTTCAGCAGCTGGTCGGCGGCGACGAGTTCGGACTGGGAGCGGCTGAGGAACTCCCGGATCAGGTCGGCCCCGAGCTGGGCGGCCTCCTCGCCGAGGTGGGCGCGGACCATGGTGGCGAGCCGCTTCTCGCCGGGCTGGCCGAGCTTGAGCTGGATGCAGCGGCGCAGCAGGGCGGCCGGGAAGTCCCGCTCGCCGTTGCTGGTCAGGATGATGAAGGGGAAGGCCCGGCAGCGCACCCGGCCGCCCCGGACGGTGACCTTCGCCCCGTCGTCGGTGAGCACCTGCACCTCGGGCTCGGTGTCGGCGACGCGTTCGAGCTCGGGGAGGGCGAACTCGCCCTCCTCCAGGACGTTCAGGAGGTCGTTGGGCAGGTCGATGTCGCTCTTGTCGAGCTCGTCGATGAGCAGGACCCGGGGCCGTTCGGTGGGCAGCAGGGCCGTTCCGAGGGGGCCGAGGCGGATGTACTTGCCGATGCCGGGGGGTGTGCCCGCTGCGGGGCCCCCGGTGGGTCCCGCGCCGGGTTCCGCGCCGGGGCCCGCGCCCGGCGAGCCGCCCGGCAGACCGCCGCTCGCGGCGATCTGCACGTCCTGGAGCCGGGCGATGGCGTCGTAGCGGTACAGGCCCTCCTGGAGCACGGTCCGCGAGACCACGGGCCAGCGCAGCACCCGGCCGAGTTTCAGCTCGTGGGCCACGGCGTGCGCGAGGGTGGACTTCCCGGTTCCCGGGTAGCCGGTCACCAGCAGCGGCCGCCGCAGGTACAGGGCCGCGTTGATGGCCTCCAGCTCCTCCGGTTCGGGCCGGTGCAGTTCGGCGGCCTGCCGGTGCGCGCCGAGGCGCCGTGCGACGTTCCCGTCGGCCGTGTCCGCCGGTCCGCCGGGCTCGCCGACGGGGCCGCCGTCGAAATCCCGCCACGGCGGCGGATCGGGCAGCGCCTCGATCCCGTCGTGGGGTTCGCCGACCCCCCGGTAGATGAGCCATTCCTCGTTCACGCCTGCTCCCTCCCCCTCCCGCCCGTCACAGGTCGCCCTGCAGCGGCTCGTCTTCGGGCAGCGCGCGGGCCGGGTCCTCCCATACGAGGGCCATCCCGTCCGCCCAGTACGCGTCGGGGTCCGCCCCGTGTGCACGTGCCCGCAGTGCCTGGAGCCGGACCGGCAGCGGCGCTCCCCGCGCCGCCTCCGTCAGCTCCTCGCGCAGCCCGCGGTGGAACGGCGCGCAGTCGGCCGCCGGGTCGTCCGGGGGCCGCCGGGTGACGGCCACTCCGTATCCGGCGTCGCGGACCCCGTACAGGGAGCCGCGGGTGGGCTCCGCGTCGGCGGCCCGGCAGTGCACGGGCACGGTGTTGTCCGGCAGCGTGTCGAGCCATTCCGGCGCCGGGGTCCTGGGGCGGCCGCGGTCGCAGTCGGCCCGCTCGTCGGCCAGCGGGCCGGCCTGGACGCGGGTCCAGCGGTCGGCCCGGCGGTGGTCGGCCTCGTCGTCGGTCGGGATCGCGCCGCCGGTCCCGGCCGGGTAGCGGAACACCACCGGCCGCTGGACGCCCAGCGGCGTGCGGCCGGCCACCGTCCAGGTGTCCACGGGCAGGCCGAACAGCTCGGGCGCCACGGCGACTTCGAGGAGGGCCGCCGCGTCGTGGGTGTCGCAGCGCCGGAAGGCCTCGGCCAGCGGGACCCGCAGCGCCTCGGCGAGACCGGCCCGGGTGGCCCGCACGCCCGAGTCCACCGGGGTGACCCGGCCCGGGTGGGCGGGCCCGTAGAGCACCGAGACGCGCCAGTCGTAGACGTCCTCCCAGCCGTGCGCCCACGCCTCCAGCAGTACCGAGGGCCCTTGGGGCAGAGCGCCGGACGGCCGGGTGTGGCCGTTCGGGTGCCGGTCGGCCCGGGCGCGGCGGCGCCGGGCGCGCTGGGCGAGGCCCCGTTCGTGCCGCTCGCCCAACTCCCGCCGCAGGGGACGCCACAGCCGCTCGGCGGTGGCCCGTACCCAGTCCCACAGCTCTTCGTCGGCGCCCGGGGAGGGCGGCTCGCGGTGGTCGGCGACGCTGACGTCGGTCGCGTACCGGAGCATCGCGGCGGCCTCGCCGGCGCCGCCCGGCGGATCGTGCAGCATGCCGAGTCCGTCGCGCCAGCTGAGCGGGGCCGGCAGGCCCGGGTCGGGCTCCTCGCCGCGGGCCGCCTCGACGAGGGCCCGTACGTCCTCCGAGGAGCGCGGCGGGGGCAGTTCGGCCAGCAGCCCGCACAGGGTGGTGCGCTCGGCGGCGGTGAGCCGCCTGCGGCCCTCGCGCGGGTCCTCGCGCACCGGGAGCTCGTCGTGGACGTCGGTCCAGGTGCGGCGGCTGTTGAGGTCGCTCAGGTGCTGGTCGTAGTGGTACAGGTCGTGGGCCTGCATGACGCGGCGGTAGAGCCCGACCTGGCCGGTGGCGGCCAGCGGCAGGGTCCGTAACTGGACGACGGAGACGGCGAGTCCGCCGCCGCCGCTGTTGCGGCGGGCCTTGACCACGCCGACGACCTCGCCGCGGGCCAGGTCCACGACCGGACCGCCGGACATGCCGGGCTCGATCTCGTCGTCGTCGCCGAGGCGCAGGGCGGCGCCGCCGGCGGCCGTGCCGCGCAGCCGGGTGGTGCGGCCGGTGATCTCGGGGGCGCCGAGGTCCTCGGTGCAGCCGAAGTAGGCGACCTCGTCGAGGCGCGGTCTGCCGCGGTCGGTGAGCCGTACGCAGGCGTGCGTGATCGGGGCGAGGACGCGGACCAGCGCCAGGTCGGGCAGGTCCCACAGGGCCCGGCGGGCGGGGCGGCGCTCCTCCAGCCGCTCGGGCAGGACGCACTCGACCCGGCCGGTGACGGTGCCGGTGGCACCGTCGGAGCCGGAGGAGAAGGTGATGCCGAGCTCACGCCCCACGAGACGCACCGCTGCACCCCCTTCACCGACGACGTGCGCGCACGTCAGGACCCAGCCCGGGGCGATGAAGAAGCCACTCCCCCAGGTGGGACCGGTCCCATGGGGTGCATACCCGTCCGGGGGCGCGTGGACGCGCACGGTGGCCGCCTGGACGAGGGGTTCGAGGAGCTCGAAGGCGCGCGCGGTGCCGCCCGTGCGCCCGTCCTGCATCCCCTGCCCCCTCAGGTGTGGAGGCCGTCCAGGCTAGCGCCGGGTGCCACAAGAGGGGAGGTCTCGCCGGGTATGCGGATTATCCTGGCGGGAAACGTCCCCTGCACACCTTCATCACGGCACGGAGCCCGACTTGTACTTCACCGATCGCGGCATCGAGGAGCTGGAGAAGCGGCGCGGCGAGGAGGAGGTCACCTTCGAGTGGCTCGCCGAGCAGCTGCGCACCTTCGTCGACCTGAACCCGGACTTCGAGGTCCCGGTGGAACGCCTGGCCACCTGGCTGGCCCGCCTGGACGACGAGGACGACGAGGACGAGTAGGTCCACCGGCAGCTCAGGCACGGCGAAGGGGCCCGACCGTCACCGGTCGGGCCCCTTCGCCGTGGGAGCAAGGCCTGGATCAGGCGGCCTTGGTCTCCCAGAAGATGCGGTCGATCTCGGCGATGAGCTCCAGGGCCTTCTGGCCGGTCGCCGGGTCGTTCGACGCCTTGGCGGCCGAGAGGGCCTTCAGGGTGTCGTTGACCAGGGTGTGCAGCTGCGGGTACTTCTCGAAGTGCGGGGGCTTGAAGTAGTCGCTCCACAGCACCGAGACGTGGTGCTTGGCGAGCTCGGCGCGCTGCTCCTTGATGGTGATGGCGCGCGCGCGGAAGTCTGCGTCCTCGTTGGCCTGGTACTTCTCCTGGACGGCCTTGACGGACTCGGCCTCGATGCGGGCCTGGGCAGGGTCGTACACGCCGCACGGAAGATCGCAGTGGGCGGAGACCTTCGCCTTGGGGGCGAAGAGGCGGGAAAGCATGGAGTTTGTCCTCCTCGTGATCGTCTTCTCAAGGGGGAGATTACTCCGTGGCACAGGGGATTTCGCGAGCGGCCCCGTGGGCTTAGGACAAAAGTCCAGGGTGGCGTCCGGACCGGTGAGCGAATGTACGGGAGGCTGCGGCAGCATGCGCAGTGAGGCGAGAGCGGGCGAGGAGGTCGCGCATGGCGGAGAGAAGGCACTCGCGGATGGCGTTCGAGGTGCTGGAGGTGGCGGGGCCCTCGATGGTGCCGACGCTGCTGCACGGGGACCGGCTGGTGGTCCGGTACGGGGCGGCCGTGCGCCCGGGTGACGTGGTGGTGCTGCGCCACCCGTTCCAGCAGGACCTGCTCGTGGTCAAGCGGGCGGTGGAGCGGCGGCCGGGCGGCTGGTGGGTGCTCGGGGACAACCCGTACAACGAGACCGGCGACAGCACCGACTACGGGACGGTGCCCGAGGAGCTGGTGCTGGCGACGGCGGTGCTGCGCTTCCGGCCGCGCGCGGCGGATCAGAGTTCGCTGAGGGCGCGGCTGTCCTGGGCGGTGTCGGCGCTGCGGCCGCTCTGGCCGGACGCCTCGGCTTCCAGCCGTTTGCGGGCCCGGTAGGCGGCCACGTTGGCGCGGGTGGCGCAGCGGTCGGAGCAGTAGCGCCTGGAGCGGTTGGTGGAGGTGTCGAGGTAGGCGTTGCGGCAGGGCGCGGCCTGGCACAGGCCGAGGCGGTCGGGACCGTGCTCGGTGAGGTGGAAGGCCAGGCCGAAGGACGCGATCGCGGCATAGCCGGCGGAGGCGTTCGAGGGGTGGTCGGCGAGGTGGATGTGCCAGTTGGGGCGGCCCTCGTCGTTGAGGTACTCGTGGCCGGATACCTGCGGGCTGACCGGGAACTCCATGAGCAGGGAGTTCAGCAGGTCGACCGCGAGGCCGTGGTCGCCGCCGTCGGCGGCTTCGAAGACGGCGCGCAGCCGGCCGCGGACGTTGCGGAAACGGGTGACGTCGGTCTCGGTGACGCGGCGGGCCATCTGCGCGCTGGCACCGAACAGGGCCCGGACGGCGTCCACCGAAGTCAGCGAGTCCTTGTTGCGGGCCGGCTCCTCGGTGTTGACCAGGCGCACGGCGTAGTCCGAGTAATGGGCCAGTTCCACTTGTAGTCCTTACGGCTGCGGATTAGGGTCTCGAAGTAACGGCCGAGACTTATTCGAGGGTATTACGACTGGAGGGCGAGCGATGGCGGAGACCACGACCGACTGGCAGGCCTGGCAGGAGAGCTGGGACCGGCAGCAGGAGTGGTACATGCCCGACCGCGAGGAGCGGTTCCGGGTGATGCTGGACATGGTCGAGGCACTGGTGGGACCCACCCCCCGGGTGCTGGATCTGGCGTGCGGTACGGGAAGTATTACGGACCGCGTCTTCAGGCGGTTCCCGGAATCCACCAGTACGGGCGTCGATCTCGACCCGGCCCTGTTGACCATCGCACGCGGCCACTTCGACGGCGACAGCCGCGTCACGTTCGTCACCGCGGACCTCAAGGACCCCGACTGGGCCTCGGCGCTCCCGTACGACACCTACGACGCCGTCCTGACGGCCACCGCCCTGCACTGGCTGCACTCCCCGCAGCTCGCCGTGCTGTACGGGCAGCTCGCCCCGCTGCTGCGCGAGGGCGGTGTCTTCATGAACGCCGACCACATGCCCGACCCGGCGACCCCGCGCCTCAACGCCGCCGACCGCGCCCACCGGCACGCGGCGATGGACCGGGCCCGCGCCGCCGGCGCTCTGGACTGGGCCGACTGGTGGGCCCTGGCGGCCGCCGACCCGGTGCTCGCCGAGCCGACGAAGCGCCGTTACGAGATCTACGGCGAGCACGCCGACGGGGACACCCCCGACGACGCCTGGCACGTGCGGACCCTGCGCGGGGCGGGCTTCGCCGAGGCCCGGACGGTGTGGCGCTCGCCCTCCGACGCGCTGGTCCTGGGTCTGAAGTAGTGCCCTTGTAGGAAAGTGAGAACTTTCCGCGGTCCGCCGTGCATGCGAGAGGGGCGGTACGGGAATCCCGTACCGCCCCTCTCGCGCGTTCGCACGCGACCGCGCGCTTACAGCACCTTGGACAGGAATGCCTTCGTCCGGTCGTGCTGCGGGTTGCCGAGCACCTCCCGGGGGTGGCCGGACTCGACGACAACGCCGCCGTCCATGAAGACGAGGTTGTCGCCGACCTCGCGGGCGAAGCCCATCTCGTGGGTCACCACGATCATGGTCATGCCCGATTCGGCCAGGTCCCGCATGACGTCGAGGACGTCGCCGACGAGCTCCGGGTCGAGCGCCGAGGTGGGCTCGTCGAAGAGCATCAGCTTCGGCTCCATGGCCAGCGCGCGGGCGATCGCCACGCGCTGCTGCTGGCCGCCGGAGAGCTGGGTGGGGTAGTTCCCGCCCTTGTCGCCCAGGCCCACGCGGTCGAGGAGGCGCACCGCGCGCTCGCGCGCCACGGCCTTGCTCTCGCCCTTGACCATGACGGGGGCTTCCATGACGTTCTCTATGGCCGTCATGTGCGGGAAGAGGTTGAAGCGCTGGAAGACCATGCCGATCTCGCGGCGCTGGGCCGCGACCTCGCTGTCCTTCAGCTCGTAGAGCTTGTCGCCCTTCTGCTTGTACCCGACCAGCTGGCCGTCCACAGAGAGCCGCCCGGAGTTGATGCGCTCCAGGTGGTTGATGCACCGCAGGAAGGTCGACTTGCCGGAGCCGGACGGGCCGACCAGGCAGAAGACCTCGCGCGGAGCGACCTCGAGGTCGATGCCGCGCAGGATGTGGGCGGCGCCGTACGACTTGTGGACGCCCTCGGCCTTGACCATCGGCTGAGTGGTCATCGCGCGACCTCCGTACGGCGGAACATGTTCAGGTTGGCCTTCAGACGCTGGAACGGCGTCGGCGGCAGGTTCCGCGTGGAACCACGGGCGAAGCGGCGCTCCAGGTAGTACTGGCCGACGCTGAACACACTGGTCAGAGCCAGGTACCAGAAGGAGGCCACGAACAGCATCTCCATGATGGCACCGGCCGTGTTGCCGATGTTCGACGAGGCCCGCAAGAGCTCCGTGTACTGCACCGCCGAGACCAGTGAGGAGGTCTTCAGCATGTTGATGAACTCGTTGCCGGTCGGCGGGATGATCACGCGCATCGCCTGCGGGAGCACGATCCGGCGCATGGTCTTCGTCTGCGGCATGCCGAGCGCGTGGGCGGCCTCGGTCTGGCCTTCGTCGACCGACTGGATGCCGGCCCGGACGATCTCCGCCATGTACGCGCCCTCGTTCAGGCCGAGGCCCAGGAGGGCGACCATGAACGGGGTCATGACGTCGACGGTCTCGTTCTTGTAGATCGGCCCCAGGTTGATGTACTGGAAGATCAGCGACAGGTTGAACCACACCAGCAGCTGCACGTACACCGGGGTACCGCGGAAGAACCAGATGTAGAGCCAGGAGACGGCGCCGGTCACCGGGTTCTTGGAGAGCCGCATCACGGCGAAGACGATGCCGAGCACGAGGCCCAGCGCCATGGCCGAGACGCTGATGATCACGGTGTTGCCGAGACCGCTCAGAACGGCCGGGTCGAACAGCTTGTCGCCGACCGTCGCCCAGATGATGTTGCCGTTGGCGAACGCGTAGACGAGCCAGACGAGCAGCGCGACGACGACGACGCCGCTGACCCAGCGGCCGTAGTGCCGCACCGGGATGGCCTTGATGGCCTCGTACGGGAGGCCCGAGGCGCCGGGTCCGGCCGGCGGGTTATCGGCCGGACCCTTTTCGATCTTGTCAGTCACAATGACTGCCCTTCAGTGGAGCGTGGAGCGGGGGACTTCGCCGGACTTACTGACCTGCGTTGACCGTCGCGGACTTGACGGCGCTGTCCTGCACGTTCCACTTCTCCAGCGCCTTGGCGTAGGAGCCGTCCTTGATGATGGCGTCGAGGGCCTGCTTGAGGGCGTCGCGGAGCTGGGTGTTCTCCTTGCTCACGCCGATGCCGAAGAGGCCGACGTCGCTCTGCTGGCCGGCGACCTCGAAGTCGTTGCCGCCGCCGGAGGTCTTCACCGTGTAGGCGGCGACCGGGTAGTCGTTCAGGTCGGCGACGGCGCCGCCGGCCTTGACGCGGGTCTGCGCCTCGGCGTCGGTGTCGAAGGCCTGGATGGTGAGCTTCTTGTCGCCGCACTTCTCGGCCTGGGCCTTGAAGGTGTCCTCGTAGATCGTGCCGCGCTGGACGGCCACGGTCTTGCCGCAGAGGTCGTCCATCGACTTGATGCCCTCGGGGTTGCCCTTCTTGACGAGGAGCGAGAGGCCGGAGGAGAAGTAGTCGACGAAGTCGATCCCCTTGCCGATCTTCTGGCCCTTGTCGTCCAGGCCCTCCTGGCGCTTCTTGTTGTCGGTGATCGACGACATGATCGCGTCTTCGCGGCCGGTGTAGATCGAGGTGATCAGGCCGTCGAAGGTGCCCGCGGTGAACTGCATCTTCACGCCGAGCTGCTTGGCGAGCGCCTCGGCGATGTCGGGGTCGACGCCGACGATCTTGCCACCCTCGACGAATTCCATCGGGGCGTAGGCGGAGTCCGTACCGATCTTGATGACACCGGCGTCCTGGATCTTCTTCGGCAGGGCCGAGAAGAGCGGGGCGCTGTTGTCCTTCGAGGTGCCGCCGGAGGGGGTCGCGGAGGAGCCCTTCTCCGTCTGGTCGCCGCAACCCGTGAGGATCAGGGCGCCGGCGACCGCGATCGCACCGACCGCGGCGATCCGGGACCGGGCGGCGGTCGTACGACGAGTGGTGCTTGCGGTCATGAGCTGGTTCCTCCGGCAGGCTGGGGGAGCATCCGAGAACGGGTCGTGCACGCACCTTCGAGTGTCGCGACCTCGTGTGATTACGGCATCTTGCCATTCGGACTGACGCATTCAGGCAGTTCGTCAGGTCAAAATCGGATAACGGGTGGGCGGTGGTACCCAACAGGACTGCGGAATGAGGGGTTCGCGACCGCAGGAACCGCTGCGACCTGGCTCTTTTGACGGAGTATTTGCGGTCCGTCTCGTCCATTGGACAGAGTCGTTTGGACCTTTCGCCGAAAACAGGACAAGAGGTCTACAGTCGAGCAGGAATCGACTCGTCTGGGTGAGCGTTCTTCGGGTACAACGGATCCTTACACCCCTCATCCGGGGCTCAGGGCGCGCGTGCGGCGCGCCCGCGCGTACGAACCTCCCCTTCGCGGAGACGGGCCAACCGTCGATGCGGAGTACGGACGCGGTGCCCGCCCACCCCTTAACCAGGTGTGGTCACCCTCAACGATTCAAAGACCTAAGGGGCCAAGAAAGTGGCAGCGGAGATCGTCAATCCTCGCAGCGACAGCGCGACGGACAACAACCCGGACGCGGTGTTCGCACTGCACCGGGGCGGCAAGATGGCCATCCAGGCCACGGTGCCGGTCCAGAACAAGGACGACCTGTCCCTCGCGTACACGCCCGGTGTGGCGAAGGTCTGCAGCGCCATCGCGGAGCAGCCCGAGCTGGTGAACGAGTACACCTGGAAGTCGAACGTGGTCGCCGTCGTCACCGACGGTACGGCCGTGCTCGGACTCGGTGACATCGGTCCCGAGGCCTCCCTCCCCGTGATGGAGGGCAAGGCCATCCTGTTCAAGCAGTTCGGCGGCGTGGACGCGGTGCCGATCGCGCTCGCGACCAAGGACGCCGACGAGATCGTCGAGACGGTCATCCGTCTGGCGCCGTCCTTCGGCGGGGTGAACCTGGAGGACATCTCCGCCCCCCGCTGCTTCGAGATCGAGCGCCGGCTCCAGGAAGCCCTGGACATCCCGATCTTCCACGACGACCAGCACGGCACGGCGATCGTGACCCTGGCCGCCCTGCGCAACGCCGCGAAGCTGACCGGGCGCACGCTCGGCGACCTGCGCGCCGTGATCTCGGGTGCCGGCGCGGCGGGCATCGCCATCGCCAAGATCCTCGTGGACGCGGGCATCGGCGACGTCTGCGTCACCGACCGCAAGGGCGTCGTCTCCGCGGACCGCTCCGACCTGACGGACGTCAAGGCGGAGATCGCCGCTCTGACGAACAAGACCGGCCAGACCGGATCCCTGGAAGCGGCCCTGAACGGCGCGGACGTCTTCATCGGCGTCTCCGGCGGCACCGTGCCGGAGGAGGCGGTGGCCTCGATGGCGAAGAACGCCTTCGTCTTCGCCATGGCCAACCCGAACCCGGAGGTCCACCCGGACGTCGCGCACAAGTACGCGGCGGTCGTGGCCACGGGCCGTTCGGACTTCCCGAACCAGATCAACAACGTGCTGGCGTTCCCGGGCATCTTCGCGGGCGCCCTGAAGGTCCGCGCCAGCCGGATCACCGAGGGCATGAAGATCGCCGCCGCCGACGCCATCGCCGGTGTCGTGGGTGACGAGCTCGCCGCCGACTACGTGATCCCGTCGCCGTTCGACGCGCGCGTCGCCGAGGCCGTCGCGGCCGCGGTCGCGGCGGCGGCCAAGGCCGACGGCGTGGCCCGCCTGGCCTGACCTGCAGCGGTACGAAGAGGGGCGCGGGGGGGGGGGGCTGCCGGGGCGGCGCGGGAGGTGTTTTGGGGCCCCCCCCCCCCCCCCCCCCCCGGGGGGGGGGGGCGCCGCACGCCCCCCGGCGGGGGGGGTCGGGGGAGTTTTTTTATTA
>NZ_JBHYXN010000044.1:70749-73257 GCF_042752335.1 Streptomyces sp. NPDC059355
CGCCCCCGCGCCCGGGGCGGCCGCGGGCGCGGCGGGGCCCACCGCCTCCGGGGGGCCCCGCGTGGCCTCCCCGGCCGTGCTCGCCAGTGGGGCCCGGCCGGATCTGCATCCGGCCGGGCCCCTCTTCTTGTTGGGCACACCCTCCCCGCCCCCGAACCGGGAGGGGATGCTCCGCCTCAGCGCCTCGACGGAGCTGACGCTTCGTCATTGAGAATGCGGCCACAAGGTGGCGGGCTCATGACGAGCCGGGCGGCATGGCGTGAATGTTACCGCCCCCAGAGGCTCGATCCTGACGTTCCGCTTCTCCCTTCCGGCCACACAAGACCGCACGTGGCACGGTTAGTTGAGGAGGCAACGAAAGATTCCGTTCGACTTTCGGACGGTCCATCGTGGACGCCTCGGCACCCCCGATCGGTTCCCGTCTGCGGCCACCGATCCGTACGGGTGGCCGTGCGACGAAGGCCTCACCTGCTCGGCCCCGACAGGTCTGGCCCGACGGGCTACCGAGCGGTAGCGTCGCGGCATGTTCGCTGCCTACGCCGCCCGAATCGACCGTGACCAGCCGCTGAGCGGCCTCGTGCTGGGCGAGCGCCCGGCCCCCGAGGCCCGCCCCGGCTGGGTGACCGTGAACGTCAAGGCCGCCTCCCTCAACCACCACGACCTGTGGTCGCTGCGCGGGGTCGGCCTCGGCGAGGACAAACTCCCGATGATCCTCGGCTGCGACGCCGCCGGCATCGACCAGGACGGCAACGAGGTCGTCCTGCACTCCGTGATCGGCCAGAGCGGGCACGGGGTCGGCCCCGACGAGCCGCGCTCGATCCTGACCGAGCGGTACCAGGGGACCTTCGCCGAGCAGGTGACCGTCCCCGCCTGGAACGTCCTGCGCAAGCCCGCCGAGCTGTCCTTCGAGGAGGCCGCCTGCCTGCCGACGGCATGGCTGACGGCGTACCGGATGCTGTTCACCAACGCGGGCGTGCGCCCCGGCGACTCGGTACTGGTGCAGGGTGCGGGCGGCGGGGTCGCGACCGCCGCGATCGTCCTCGGCAAGGCGGCCGGCCTGCGGGTCTTCGCCACCAGCCGTGACGAAGCCAAGCGCAAGCGGGCGGTGGAGCTGGGCGCGGTGGAGGCGTACGAGCCGGGCGCGCGGCTCCCGCAGCGAGTGGACGCGGTGATCGAGACGGTCGGTGCGGCCACCTGGTCGCACTCGGTCAAATCGCTGCGCCCCGGCGGCACCCTGGTCATCTCGGGCGCCACGAGCGGGGACCGGCCGGCGCACGCCGAGCTGACGCGGATCTTCTTCCTGGAGCTCAAGGTGGTCGGCTCGACGATGGGGTCGAAGGACGAGCTGGAAGACCTGCTGGCGTTCTGCGCGGCGACCGGGGTGCGGCCGGTGATCGACGAGGTGCTGCCGCTGGACCGGGCGCGGGAGGGCTTCGAGAAGCTGGAGGCGGGCGACCTGTTCGGAAAGATCGTCCTGACGGTCTAGGCGGACACCCCCAAACCTGTCCGACGCCGAGCCGTCAATGACAGTTGACACCCTCGCGCATGTCAACCTACATTGACATGCATGACAGAAGCGACCGATCTCGCCGAGCGGGCCGGCGACCGCGATCCGCGGGTGGGCCTGCGCGCCGTGGCCGCCCTCCGCAGGCTGCTGGAGCAGCTGGAGGCGGTACAGGTGCGCAGCGCCCGCGCGCAGGGCTGGTCCTGGCAGGAGATCGCGGCCGAGCTGGGCGTCAGCCGGCAGGCCGTGCACAAGAAGCACGGGAGGGTCTGATGTTCGAACGCTTCACGCAGGACGCCCGGGACACCGTGGTGGGCGCCGTGGCCGAAGCCCGGAAGGCGGGGGCCGCGAACGTGAGCGAGGAGCACCTGCTCCTGGCCCTGCTGGACCGCGGTGCGCTGGACCCGCTGGGCGTGGACCGCGCCGCGATGGCGGCGGACCTCGCCGCGGCCCGCCGCCGGGGCGGCATGTCCCGGGCGGACGAGGAGGCCCTCGCGGGTCTCGGCATCGACCTGACCGCGATCCTCTCCCGGGTCGAGGAGGCCCACGGGGAGGGCGTACTGGCCGCCGCGGCCCCGCGGCGGCGGACCCTGGGCTCTTCGCTCCGCTCGGCGCTGGGCCGCCCGGAGCCGGTGGGCCGGCACGTCCCCTTCGCCCAGGGCACGAAGAAGGTCCTGGAACAGTCCCTGCGCATCGCGCTGGGCCGCCACGACCGCCACATCGCCACCCTGCACCTGCTGCTGGCCCTGCTCTCGCGCCCGGGCACGGCCGCCGAGGTCCTGGCGGACCACGGCGTCACGTACGCGGCGGCCGAGGCGGGGCCGGCGGGGGGGGGGGGCCCGGCCTCGTGGGGGGGGGGTGGGGGGGGGGGGGGGGGGGGGGGGGGGGGGGGGGGGGGGGGGGGGGGGGGGGGGGTGCGTGCAGTCCGGGACATCCGCTCAACTCCGTCAAAGGAAGGCGCTGTTACCGGCCGGTAAAATAGGCGGGACGGCAGAAGGACGCAA
>NZ_JBHYXN010000045.1:0-72899 GCF_042752335.1 Streptomyces sp. NPDC059355
ATAGCGTTGGGGGGGTTTTTTTTTTTTTATTCCCCCCGGGCCCCCCGCGGGGGGCGGCCCCCGGCCCCGCGCCCCCCCCGCCCCGGGGGGGGGGGGGGGGGGCGGACGTCTTCCGGGCCCTCCGGGGGCCTATCGCGGATCAGTGATAGGCGACCGAAGAGTGCGGTGCGGCGGCGGGGGTGGAAGCCGCACCCGCGGTGGTCGGGATGTGCTGGGGCTCCTGCGACTGCGCGGCCTCGACGGAACCGGGCAGTGCCGCCTCGATCGGGGTCTTGCGGAGCAGGAGGGTGGTGATGACCGCGGTGAGGAGCATCAGGGCCGCACCGGCGATCGAGGCCACCTGGAGGCCGTGCGTGAAGGCCTCCCGGCTCGCGTCGAGCACCTGGGCGCCGACCTGCTGCGACTGGTGGGCGGCCACGTCGGCCGCACCGCCGATGGTGTTGCGCAGCGAGTCCAGCGCCGAGCCGGTGACGCCCTCGGGGCTGATCTTGGCCATGTCGTCGCGGTAGACGGCGGAGCCGATGGAGCCGAGCGAGGCGAAGCCGAAGGCGATGCCGAACTCGGTGAAGGTCTCGGAGGTCGCCACCGAGGAGCCGGCCTGCTCCGGCGGGGCCGAGGTGACCACGATCTCGGCGGCCAGCGTCTTCGACGCCACCATGCCGCCGGCCAGGAGGCCGACGCCGACGAGGACGATCGCGATGCTGGAGTCGACCTCGACCATCGTCAGGACGCCGAAGCCGGCGGCCATGATGACCAGGGCGGAGCCGATGAGGACGGCCGGGCGGACCTTGCGGCCGAGCGAGGCCGACAGGGCGACGGCGATGCCGATGGCCGGCATCGGGGCCAGCGACCACAGCGAGGCGGTGAGCGGGGAGTACCCGAGCACCATCTGGAGGTACTGGTTGGTCAGGACGCTGCTGCCCATCAGGGCGAAGGCGACCATCAGGTTGACGATGACCGCGCCGCTGAAGCCGCCGCTGCGGAACAGCGAGATGTTGATCATCGGGTTGGCCGCGGTCTTCTGACGGATCACGAAGGCGATGACCAGGAGGGCGCCGACGACGGCCCAGACGACCGCGCCCTGGCTGTAGCCCTCGATGACGAGCTCCTTGAACCCGTAGATCAGCGTCATGACGCCGCCCAGGGAGAGCGCGGTGCTCAGCAGGTCGAGCTTGCCGCGGTTCGGGTCGCGGTACTCGGGGAGCAGGAACGGCGCCGAGAGCAGGACCAGGACCATCACCGGGGTGTTGATCAGGAAGACCGAGCCCCACCAGAAGTTGTTCAGCAGGAGACCGCCGACGACGGGACCGATGGCGGCACCCGAGGTGAGCGTGCCACCCCAGGCCGCGATGGCCGTCTTGCGCTCCTTGGAGTCGTGGAACATGTTGCGGATCAGCGCCAGCGACGTCGGCGTCAGGGTCGACGCGGCGAGGCCGAGCAGGGCCCGCGAGGCGATGAGCATCTCAGGGCTGGTGGAGAAGGCGGCGCAGGCGGAGGCCACGCCGAACAGGGCGGCACCGATCAGCAGCAGCTTGCGCCGGCCGATGCGGTCGCCGAGCCAGCCGACGGTGACCAGGGTGCCGGCCAGGACGAAGCTGTAGATGTCCATGATCCACAGCAGCTGCGAGGCCGTGGGCGAGATGTCCTCGCTCAGCGGCGCGATCGCGAATCCCAGCACGGATACATCGACAGAGACCAGCAGGGTGACCAGAACGATCACTCCGAGGCCGATCCACTCCTTCGTTCCTGCCTTGGGCTTCAGTTCCGTCATGGCAATCGTCCATATCCTCTCGGCGTACGCGGCACGCAGAGCGTATCAGGTACGCACACGCGTGTCACGTACTCGTTGGGGGGTGGAGGGGTCGGTGGGGGGTTGCGCCGCGAACGGTGGGGGCGGGAACGGGTCCTGCGTGGAGCGGCGGAAGACAGCATGAGCGCCGTGGGGTGCGGTACCCCAGGCGCTCGTCGGAATTGATATGAGTGAGATCCTGCACGGAAATCGGATCGCCGTTACGGACGCTGACTGCTAACGCCGGGCCTTTGTAAGGCATTTCTGTATCCCTGAAAGCATGCGTATTTCCGGATGGGCGATTCGCCTGACTGTCGTCAGAGTTTCCGTACTGAACGCTAACGGAGCGATTTGCACCGGAGCCACCCCTATCCACCCCTAACCAGACCCCAGTTGTGCCGTTGCCGGCGCCAAGGGGTCAGGTCGGCTTCGCGGCGGGCGGGCGGGTCGGTCCCCGCCGGGGAGGGGTGGGACGGCTGTGATCCTAGGGGGCCCGGGGCCGTGCTCAGGGGTGGGCGGACCACCTTCCACCGAAGTAATTTTCGAGAGATCTCAGTCCGTCGCGAGTTTGTGGAACATACGTGCCGACTCGGCGCAGGGTCGAAATTCCTGCCCCGAGCGCACGGAAAGCGCATCTCGCCCGGGCGCCGTCGAATGGCATAGGAGGGTGTGCTCGGTGAGCAACGAGGAGAAGCTTCTCGGGTATCTACGCCGGGCTACCACCGACTTGCGTGAAGCCCGCAAGCGGCTGGCCGCGGCGGAGCGCAGGTCATCGGGTGAGCCGATCGCGATCGTGGGCATGGCCTGCCGGTACCCGGGCGGTGTCACCTCCCCGGACGACCTGTGGCGGCTCGTGGCCGAGGGCCGTGACGGCGTCTCCGCGTTCCCCGAGGACCGCGGCTGGAACACCGACGCCCTGTACGACCCCGAGCCGGGCAAGCCCGGCAGGACGATCACCCGCGAGGGCGGATTCCTCTACGACGCCGGCGACTTCGACGCGGGCCTCTTCGGGATCTCCCCGCGGGAGGCCCTGACCCTCGACCCCCAGCAGCGGCTGCTGCTGGAGACGTCGTGGGAGGCCATCGAGAACGCGGGCATCGCCCCGCACACCCTGCGCGGCACGAAGACCGGTGTCTTCGGCGGCGTCATGTACCACGACTACGCGCTGGGCACGGAAGCCGCGGCGACCACCGGCGGGAGCCTGGTCACCGGCCGCGTCGCGTTCAGCCTGGGCCTGGAGGGCCCGGCCCTGACGATCGACACGGCCTGCTCGTCCTCCCTCGTCGCCCTGCACCTGGCCGCGCAGTCCCTGAACTCCGGCGAGTCCACGCTCGCCCTGGCCGGCGGCGTCACTGTGATGACCGAGCCGGACATGTTCCTCTACTTCAGCCACCAGCGCGGCATGGCCGCCGACGGCCGCTGCAAGTCCTTCTCGGCCGACGCCGACGGGACCGGCTGCTCGGAGGGCGTCGGCGTCATCGTCCTGGAGAAGCTCTCGGACGCGCGCCGCAACGGGCACGAGGTCCTCGCCGTCATCCGCGGCTCAGCCGTCAACCAGGACGGCGCGTCCAGCTCCATGACCGCCCCCAACGGCCCCTCCCAGCAGCGCGTCATCCGCAGCGCCCTCGAAAACGCCGGCCTGACCATCGCCGACGTGGACGCCGTCGAGGCCCACGGCACCGGCACCCGCCTCGGCGACCCCATCGAGGCGCAGGCACTGCTCGCCACCTACGGGCAGGACCGCGACGAGGACAAGCCGCTGTGGCTCGGCTCCCTCAAGTCCAACCTCGCGCACACGCAGGCAGCGGCCGGCGTCGGCGGCGTCATCAAGATGGTCCAGGCACTGCGCCACGGCCTGCTGCCCAAGACCCTGTACGCCGAGGACCCGACCCCGCACGTCGACTGGACGGCCGGCAACGTCAAGCTGCTCACCGAGGCGGTCGCCTGGCCTGCCGGTGAGCGGCCGCGCCGCGCGGGCATCTCCTCCTTCGGCCTCAGCGGTACGAACGCCCACGTCATCGTCGAAGAGGCCCCGGCCGCCGACGCGGCGGAGGCCGACGGCGAGATCCGTACGCTCCCGCTGGTCCCCGTGGCCCTCTCGGGCCGTTCGGAGAAGGCCCTGGCCGAGCAGGCCGGGCGGTTGCACGCCCACCTCACCGGGCACGCGGACGTATCGCCCACCGACCTCGGGTTCTCGTCGGCGACCACCCGGACCGCGCACGAGCACCGGGCCGTCGTCGTCGGCGCAGACCGCGAGGAGCTCCTTTCCGGCCTGTCGGCGCTCGCCGAGGGTTCGGCGGCGCCCGTTGCCGTGCGGGGCGTCGTACGGGAGGGCCGCTCGGCCTTCCTGTTCACGGGTCAGGGCGCGCAGCGGCTGGGGATGGGGCGTGAACTGCATGCCGCTTTCCCGGTGTTCGCGGAGGCGCTGGATGCGGTGGTCGCCGCGCTGGACGCACACCTGGACACCCCGCTGTACGAGGTGATGTGGGGTGAGTCCGCCGAGGACGAGGCGCTGCTGAACAGCACCGCGTTCACGCAGCCGGCCCTCTTCGCGATCGAGACGGCGCTGTTCAGGCTGGTGGAGTCGTGGGGTGTGCGGCCCGACTTCCTGGCCGGGCACTCCATCGGCGAGATCACCGCGGCGCATGTGGCCGGGGTCCTCTCGCTGGAGGACGCGGCCCGCCTGGTCACCGCGCGCGGCCGCCTCATGCAGGCGCTCCCGGCAGGCGGAGCCATGGCCGCCATCGAAGCCACGGAGGAGGAAGTCCTTCCGTACGTCTCCGACCTGGTCGGCATCGCGGCGATCAACAGCCCGCGCTCCATCGTGGTGTCGGGTGCCGTGGACGCCGTCGAGGCGATCCAGGCGCAGTTCACCGAGCTGGGCCGCAAGACGACCCGGCTGCGCGTCTCGCACGCCTTCCACTCCCCGCTCATGGACCCGGCGCTCGCCGAGTTCCGCACCGTCGCCGAATCCGTGACCTACGCGCCCGCCCGGATCCCGGTCGTCGCCGGGGTCCACGGCGAGATCAGCGAGGACTGGGGCACCCCCGACTACTGGACCCGCCACCTGCGCGAGGCCGTCCGCTTCTCCGACACCGTCCAGCACCTGGCCGCCAAGGGCGTCCAGACGTTCGTCGAGCTCGGCCCCGACGCGATCCTGACCGCGCTCACCCAGAACACCCTCGACGGCGAAGACGCGGTGGTCGAACCCGCCGTACGCAAGAACCGGCCCGAGGCGCGCACGCTCCTGACCGCCCTCGCCCGCCTGCACGCCACCGGCACGCCCGTCGACTGGACCGCCTTCTACGCCGGGACCGGCGCGGCGCCGGTCGCACTGCCGACGTACGCCTTCCAGCGCGAGCGGTACTGGATGATCGCCGACCTCGCGGGCGGCGGCGACGCCACCGCCTTCGGCCTCGCGCCCGCCGACCACCCGCTGCTCGGTGCGGTCATCTCCTCTCCCGACACGGACGGGGTGACCTTCAGCGGTCGCCTCGGCGTCGACACCCAGCCCTGGCTGGCCGACCACGACGTGCTCGGCGCCGTGCTGCTGCCCGGCACCGGCTTCGTCGAACTCGCCCTGCACGCCGGTGAGCAGGTGGGCCACACCACCCTGGAGGAGCTCATCCTCCAGGCCCCCCTCGTCCTGCCCGAGCACGGCGGCGTCGCGCTCCAGGTCTCGGTCGCAGGCCCGGACGAGCTGGACCGCCGGGCCGTGCTCATCCACTCCCGGCCCCAGGACTGCCTGCCCGACACCCCCTGGGTGCTGCACGCCCAGGGCCTGCTCGCCGAGGCTCCCGTCGCGGCCGGCGCGGACCTCACCGCGTGGCCGCCGGCCGGCGCCGCCGAGGTGGCCGTGGGCGAGGCGTACGAGCTGCTCCAGGAGCGCGGCTACCACTACGGTCCGGTGTTCCAGGGCCTCAAGGCCGCCTGGCGCCAGGGCGACGCGGTGTACGCCGAGATCGAACTGCCCGAGCAGGCGCACGAGGACGCCGCCCGCTTCGGCATCCACCCCGCCCTCCTCGACGCCGCCCTGCACGGTTCGCTGCTCGACGACGGCCAGGGCGGCTCCGACTCCGGCGTGTCCGGCGTGCTGCTGCCGTTCGCGTGGCGGGGGGTGCGCTTCCACGCCGTCGGCGCGACCCGGCTGCGCGTGCGGATCGCCCCCTCCGGCCCGGACGGCATCACCCTCGACGGCGCCGACGCGGACGGCCTCCCCGTCTTCTCCGTCGAATCGCTGGTCTCGCGGGCCGCCGCCCCGGCTCCCGAATCCTCCGGACAGGCCCCGGGCGGGGCGCTGTTCGCCGTGGAGCTCCGGCCGCTGCCCGCCCCCACCGCCACTCCCGCCCCGCTGACCTGGGGCCTGTGGGAGGCGGACGACCGCACCCGGCCCGCGCGGGACGTACTGGTCCTGGAGGGGTCCGATGCCTCCGACGCGGCCGGGGACACCGCCGCCCGGGTGCACGCGGCCACGGCCCGGGCCCTGGTCCGCGTACAGGAGTGGCTCGCGGACGAGCGGTACGCCGACTCCCGCCTGCTCGTCGTCACCCGCGGCGCGGTCGCCGCGCCCGGAGAGGGCGTCACGGACCTGGCCGGTGCGGCGGTCCGCGGTCTGATGCGCTCGGCCCAGGCCGAGAACCCCGGCCGGATCGTCCTGGCCGACCTCGAACACGGCGCCGACCTCGAACCCGGCTCGGCCGAACTCCCGGTGGAGCCCGCCGTCCTGCTCGCCGCCGCCGAGCCCGAGATCGTCGTACGCGGCGGCGCGCTGTACGCCCCGCGCCTGGTCCGCGCCACGGCCGGTGCCACGGCGGAGCAGACGATCCGCTTCGACGCCCCCGGCGCCGTCCTGCTCGCCGGCGGCACCGGCACACTGGGCCGCCTGGTGGCCCGCCACCTCGTGGCCGAGCACGGCGTACGCGAGCTCCTGCTGGTCAGCCGCCGCGGCCCCGAGGCCCCCGGCGCCGCCGACCTGCACGCCGAGCTCACCGGCCTCGGCGCCGAAGTCACCCTCGCCGCCTGCGACCTCGCCGACCCGGACCGGGCGCGCGAGCTGCTCGCCCGCCACCGGGTGTCCGCGGTGATCCACCTCGCGGGCGTCCTCGGCGACGTCACCATCGGCTCGCTCACCCCCGAGCTGCTGGCCGGGTCGCTGCGCCCCAAGGCCGACGCCGCGTGGAACCTCCACGAGCTGACCCGCGACCAGGACCTGTCCGCCTTCGTACTGTTCTCCTCGGTCGCCGGTGTCCTCGGCAACCCGGGCCAGGGCAACTACGCGGCGGGCAACGCCTTCCTCGACGCCCTCGCCGCCCACCGCCGGGCCGAGGGCCTGCCCGGCCAGTCGCTCGCCTGGGGCCTGTGGGCCACCGAGGGCGACGGCGGCTCCGTCAGCGGCGACGGCATGGCGGAGGAGCTGAACGGCACCGACCTGCAGCGCATGCGCCGCTCCGGCATCGGCGCGCTGTCCGCCGCCGACGGCCTGGCCCTGTTCGAGGCCGCCACCACCTCGGCCGACGCCGTCCTGCTGCCGCTCGCCCTGGACCTCGCCGCCCTGCGCGCGGCCGAGGACCTGCCCGCGCAGTTCTCCGCCCTGGTCCGCAGGCGCGCCCGCGCGGCGGCCCGTACCGGCGGAGCCCGCACCGCCGGCCGCGGCCGGGAGCTCGCAGCGCTGCCGGAGAAGGAGCGCCGCCGCGCCCTGCTGGACCTCGTACGCGGCCAGGTGGCCTCGATCCTGGGGCACTCCACCACGGCCGAGGTCGGACCGGAGCGCGCCTTCAACGAGCTGGGCTTCGACTCGCTCACCGCACTGGAACTGCGCAACCAGCTCACCACCGCGACCGGGCTGCGGCTGACCCCGACGCTCGTCTTCGACCACCCGAACGCCCAGGCGGTCGCCGAGCACCTCGACACCCTCCTCGCAGGATCCGCCGTCACCGCCCCGGCCGCGACCGCCGCGGGGGGCAGGACGGGCACCGCGGACGACGACGACCCGATCGTGATCGTCGGCATGGCCTGCCGCTACCCGGGCGGCGTCCGCTCCCCCGAGGAGCTGTGGCGCCTCGTCGAGGACGAGGTCGACGCGATCACCGAGTTCCCGGTCAACCGAGGCTGGGACCTCGACGGGCTGTACGACCCGGAGCCGGGCACCCCCGGCAAGGTGTACGTACGCCACGGCGGCTTCCTGCACGACGCCGACGAGTTCGACCCCGCGTTCTTCGGCATGAGCCCCAACGACGCCCTGACCACGGACCCGCAGCACCGGCTGCTGCTGGAGGTCGCCCACGAGGCGCTGGAGCGCGCGGCGATCGACCAGGCCTCGCTGAAGGGCACCCCGACCGGCGTGTTCGCCGGGATCATGTACCACGACTACACGGGCAACAGCGCCGCCGGTTCGCTCGGTTCGGGCCGCGTCTCCTATACGTTCGGCCTCGAAGGCCCGTCCGTGACGGTGGACACCGCCTGCTCCTCCTCGCTGGTAGCCCTGCACCTCGCGGCGCAGGCCCTGCGGTCCGGCGAATGCCCGCTGGCGCTGGTGGGCGGCGTGACCGTGATGTCGTCCACGGAGACCTTCGTGGAGTTCTCGCGGCAGCGGGGCCTGTCCAAGGACGGGCGGTGCAA
This sequence comes from Streptomyces sp. NPDC059355, assembly GCF_042752335.1. Classification (NCBI taxonomy): domain Bacteria; kingdom Bacillati; phylum Actinomycetota; class Actinomycetes; order Kitasatosporales; family Streptomycetaceae; genus Streptomyces; species Streptomyces sp. NPDC059355. Next base: position 8,408 of record NZ_JBHYXN010000045.1, read on the forward strand.
GTCGTTCTCGGACGCGGCCGACGGCGCCGCCTGGTCCGAGGGCGTCGGCGTCCTCGTCATCGAGCGGTTGTCGGACGCGCGGAGCAACGGGCACCGGGTGCTCGCCGTGCTGCGCGGCAGCGCGGTGAACCAGGACGGTGCGAGCAACGGCCTGATGGCGCCGAACGGGCCCTCGCAGCAGCGGGTCATCCGCCAGGCCCTGGCCAACGCGGGGCTGTCGACCGCCGATGTCGACCTCGTCGAGGCGCACGGTACGGGCACCACCCTCGGCGACCCGATCGAGGCGCAGGCGCTGCTCGCGACGTACGGGCAGGGCCGCGGCGACGCGGAGCCGCTGTGGCTGGGGTCCGTCAAGTCGAACATCGGGCACACGCAGGCCGCCGCCGGCGTGGCCGGGGTCATCAAGATGGTGCAGGCGCTGCAGACCGGCATCATGCCGAAGTCCCTGCACCTGGACGCGCCGTCGACCAAGGTCGACTGGGAGGCGGGCGCGGTCCGGCTGCTCGACGAGGCCCGCAAGTGGCCCGCCTCGGACCGCCCGCGCCGCGCCGGCGTCTCCTCCTTCGGCATCAGCGGCACGAACGCCCACGTCATCCTGGAGGCCCCGGCCCTCCCGGAGGCCCCCGCCTCCGACGCCCCGGCCGCGCCGGAGGCCCCGGCGCGGGTCGTGCCCTGGCTGCTGTCCGCCCGGGACGCGGAGGGGCTCGTACGGCAGGCAGGGCGGCTGCTGGGGCACCTGGACACGCTGCCCGCGGCCGAGCTGCGCGACGTCGGGTTCTCGCTGGCGGCCACGCGGGCGCCCATGGAGCACCGGGTCGCGCTCGTCGCGACCGATTCCGCGCAGGCCCGCCAGGCGCTGGCCGCGCTCGCGTCCGGCGCGCCCGCCGCCGTGCCCGCCGTACGGGCGGCCGCCGCCGGCGGACTCACCGCCTTCCTGTTCTCCGGCCAGGGTGCCCAGCGCCCCGGCATGGGGCGCGGACTGCACGCCGCCTTCCCGGTGTTCGCCGAGGCCTTCGACGCCGCCGTCGCGGAGCTCGACCGGCACCTGGACCGGCCGCTGCGCGAGGTCGTCTGGGGCGAGGACGCGGCGGAGCTCGGCCGCACCCTCTACACACAGACCGGGCTCTTCGCCTTCGAGACGGCCCTCTTCCGGCTGCTGGAGTCCTGGGGTGTGCGGCCGGACTTCCTCGCCGGGCACTCCATCGGCGAGATCACCGCCGCCCACGTCAGCGGCGTTCTGTCCCTGGCCGACGCGGCCAGGCTGGTCGCCGCCCGCGGCCGGCTCATGCAGGCCCTGCCCTCCGGCGGAGCCATGGCGGCCGTCCAGGCCTCCGAGGACGAGGTGCTGCCGCTGCTCACCGGCGCCGTCAGCATCGGCGCGGTCAACGGCCCGCAGTCCGTGGTCGTCTCCGGCGCCGAGGACGAAGTCCTCGCGATCCAGGAGCACTTCACGGCCCAGGGCCGCAAGACCTCCCGGCTGCGCGTCTCCCACGCCTTCCACTCGCCGCTGATGGAGCCGATGCTCGCCGAGTTCGGAGCCGTCGCGGCCGGGCTCACCCCGGCCGAGCCCCGGATCCCGCTCGTCTCGAACGTGACCGGCCGGATCATGACCGCCGAGGAGATCGCCGATCCGCAGTACTGGGTCCGGCACGTCCGGCAGGCCGTCCGCTTCTCCGACGGCGTACGCGCCCTCGCCGAGGCCGGGGCCACCGCCTTCGTCGAGGTCGGCCCGGACGCCGTCCTCGCGGGCCTCGGCCCCGCCTGCCTCGCCGACTCCGACACCGACTCCGACTCCGGCATCGGCACCGGCGCCGCCGACACCCCGGTGTTCGTGGCGCTCTCGCGGCGCGAACGCGACGAGGAGCACACCCTCGTGGCCGCCCTCGCCCAGGCCCACACCCACGGCGTCGACGTCGACTGGTCCGGCTTCTTCGCCGGCAGCGGCGCCCGGCGCATCGAGCTGCCGACGTACGCCTTCCGCCGCGACCGCTTCTGGGCGCTCGACGAGCGTCGCGGCGGGGACGCCGGATCGCTCGGCCTCGACGCCGTCGACCACCCGCTGCTGAGCGCGGTCGTCCCCGCACCCGTCACCGGCGGGGCCACCTTCACCGGCCGCCCGGCCCGCTCCGCCCAGCCCTGGCTGGAGGACCACGACCTGCTCGGCACGGTCGTCCTCCCGGCCACCGGCCTCGTGGAGCTGGCCCTGCGCGCCGGAGCCGAGTTCGGCTGCGACCGGCTGGCCGGCCTGACCCTGCACGCCCCGCTGCCGCTGCCCGAGCAGGGCGGCGTCCCCCTCCACGTGGTGGTGGGCGCGCCCGGCGCGGACGGTCCGCGCCCGGTCGCCGTGTACTCCCGGGCCGAAGACGCCGACGGCGACGCCGACTCCGGCTGGAGCCTGCACGCCGAAGGCACCCTCACCACCGGCTCCGCCACCACCCCCGCCGATCTGTCGGCGTGGCCGCCCGCGGGCGCCGCGCCCGTCGCGGTGGCCGACGCGTACGAGCGGCTGCTCGCCCGCGGCTACGGGTACGGCCCCGTCTTCCAGGGCCTGCAGGCGGCCTGGCGGCGCGGCGGCGAACTGTTCGCCGAGATCGCGCTGCCCGGCGACACGGGCTCCGGCGAGGCCGCGGCCGACCGGTTCACCGTCCACCCCGCCCTGCTCGACGCGGCCCTGCACCTCGACCGCCTCGACCGCCTCGACCAGCTCGACACCGACGCCCCGGCCCCGCTGGCCACCGCCTCCTGGACCGACCTCCAGGTGCACCGGACCGGCGCCGCCGCCCTCCGGGTCCGCATCACCCGGGACGCGCAGGGCGCACTCGCCCTCGAAGCGGCCGACGAGGAGGGCCGTCCCGTCCTGTCGGCGGGCGCGGTCACCCAGCGGGCCGTCTCGGGAGACGAGCTCCGCACCGGCGAACTGCCCGGCGCCCTCTACCGGCTGACCTGGGTCCAGTCCCCCGTCGGCGGCACCGCGGCGCAGGCGGCGCCCGTCCTCTTCGAGTGCCCCGTACCCGAAGGGGCCGCCGACGCCGACGCGGCCGACCGGGCCCGCACGGTGGCCGCGGCCACCCTGGCCCGGCTCGCGCAGTGGCTCGGCGAGGAGCAGGCCGCGCCCCTGGCCGTCGTCACCCGCGGGGCCGTCGCGGTCCGCGAGGACGAGGGCGCCGACCTCGCCCAGGCTCCCGTACGGGGTCTGGTACGGGCCGCCCAGGGCGAGCACCCCGGCCGGTTCGTGCTGGCCGACCTCGACGACACCGAGGCCTCCCGGCAGGCGCTGCCCGCCGCCCTCGGCGCCGGGCTCACCGAGTTCGCGATCCGCGCCGGCGCCGTCCTCGTGCCCCGGCTGGCCAAGGCCGCCGCACCGCAGGGGGAGCTGCCGTCCCTGGCGGCCGGCACGGTCCTGGTGACCGGCGCCGGGTCCGCCGCCGGCGCGGCCGTGGCCCGCCGCCTGGTGACCGCGTACGGCGCCACCCGCCTCCTGCTCGTCCGCACGCCGGCCGCCACCGGCACGGACCCGCAGCCGGCTCCCGCCCACGATGCCGGCACCGCACCGCAGCACGCGGACGGCCTCTCCCGGCTCGCCGCCGAGTTCGCCGGGTCCGCGGTCACGGTGGACACCGCCGACTGCGACCCCGCCGACCGCACCGCCCTCGCCGCGCTGCTGGCCTCCGTACCCGCCGGGCACCCGCTCATCGCGGTCGTCCACGCCGACCTCCCGGCCGGCGCCACGCGCACCGACGCGCAGGACCTGGCCACGCTCGACGCCGACCTGCGGCGCAGCGCCGGCGCGGCCTGGAACCTGCACGAGCTCACCCGCGAGAACCGCCTCGCGGTCTTCCTGCTGCCGTCCTCCTCCGCCGGGCTGATGCACGGCGCCGGACAGGGCGCCCGGGCCGCCGCGGCCGGCTTCCTCACCGCGCTCGCCCGGCACCGCCACACCCTCGGACTCGCCGCCACCACCCTCGCCTTCGGGCCCTGGGAGGCGGCCGCCGAGCCCGCCGGGCAGACGGAGCTGCTGGCCTCGCTCGGACTGCCCGCCCTGGGCGCCGAGCGCGGACTGGCCCTGCTCGACGAGGCGCTGCGCGGTGCCGAGCCCGACCTGACCGCCCTCGACCTCGACCGCGGCACGCTCCGCGCGGCCACCGGCCGGGTCCCGGCCGTCCTGGCCGGCTTCGTACGGACCCCCGCCGGCCGCTCCGGCCGCGGCGGCGCCGACGAGGCCGACCGGCTGCGGCGCCGGCTGACCGGCCTGGACGCGCAGGAGCGGGAGCGGCTGCTCCTGGAGCTGGTGCGCTCGCAGGTGGCCGGACTGCTCGGCCACGCCTCGGCCGAAGCCGTCGCCGCCGACCAGTCCTTCCAGGAACTGGGCTTCGACTCCCTGGCCGTGGTCGAACTCCGCAGCCGCCTCGGCTCGGCCACCGGACTGGCCCTCCCGGCGAGCCTCGCCTTCGACTTCCCGACCTCGCGGGCCGTGGCCGGCTACCTGGCCGCCGCCGTCCAGCCCGAGGGCGACGACGGGTCGCGAGGGGTCACGGAGGCGCTGGACCAGCTGGACGCGGCCCTGGCGGCCGTCGCCCGGGGCGCCGCCGACCCGGCCCGGATCACCGCACGGCTCGAAGCGGTACTGCGCCGCTGGCAGGACACCCGCACCACCGAACCGGCCGACCCGGAGCAGGACTTCCAGGCGGTCACCGACGACGAGCTGTTCGAGGCACTGGACCGGGAGCTCGGGCTCTGACCCGCCGCGACAACGACCCCGACCGCCGCGATCCACAGTTGGCTTCAGATTGGTTGACTTCAGATGCCTGACCAGGACAAACTCCGCGACTATCTCAAGCGTGCCACCGCCGACCTGCAGAGCGCCAAGAGGCGCCTGCGCGAGGCCGAGGCCCGCGAGCACGAGCCGATCGCGATCGTCGGGATGAGCTGCCGCTACCCCGGCGGGATCGGCTCCCCCGAGGACCTGTGGGACCTGGTGGCCTCCGGCGGCGACGGGATCACCGGCTTCCCGCTCAACCGGGGCTGGGACGTCGACGGGCTGTACGACCCGGAGCCGGGCACGCCCGGCAAGTCGTACGCCCGCGAAGGCGGGTTCCTGCACGACGCGGACCGGTTCGACGCCGACTTCTTCAAGATCAGCCCGAAGGAGGCGCGGGAGACCGACCCCCAGCAGCGCTTGCTGCTGGAGACCTCCTGGGAGGCGCTGGAGCGCGCCACCATCGACCCGCACTCGCTGCGCGGCAGCCGCACCGGCGTGTACGCGGGCGTCGTCTACCACGACTACCCCTCCGACGGCGGGATCGGCGGCCTCGGCTCCATCGCCTCCGGCCGCATCTCCTACACCCTCGGCCTGGAGGGCCCCGCGGTCACCGTGGACACGGCCTGCTCCTCCTCGCTGGTCGCCCTGCACTGGGCGGTCAAGGCCCTGCGCGCCGGCGAGTGCGGCCTGGCGCTGGCCGGCGGCGTGACCGTGATGGCGACACCGACCTCCTTCGTCGGCTTCAGCCAGGAGCGCGGCCTCGCCCCCAACGGCCGCTGCAAGTCCTTCGCCGCGGCCGCCGACGGCACCGGCTGGGGCGAGGGCGCCGGCATGCTCGTCGTCGAGCGGCTCTCCGACGCCCGCAGGAACGGCCACCCGGTGCTCGCCGTCATCCGAGGCAGCGCCATCAACCAGGACGGCGCCTCCAACGGCATCACCGCCCCCAACGGCCCGTCCCAGCAGCGGCTGATCGAGCAGACGCTGGCCGGCGCGCAGCTCACCGCCGACCAGGTCGACGCGGTCGAGGCGCACGGTACGGGCACGACCCTCGGCGACCCCATCGAGGCGCAGGCGCTGCTCGCCACGTACGGCAAGGGCCGCTCCGCGGACCGGCCGCTGTGGCTGGGCTCCATCAAGTCGAACATCGGGCACGCGCAGGCCGCGGCCGGGGTCGGCGGCATCATCAAGATGGTCGAGGCGATCCGCCACGGCGTCCTGCCCAAGACCCTGCACGTCGACGAGCCGAGCCCCAAGGTGGACTGGTCGGCGGGCAACATCCGGCTGCTCACCGAGGCCGTCGCCTGGCCCGAGACCGGGCAGCCGCGGCGCGCCGCCGTCTCCGCGTTCGGCCTCAGCGGCACCAACGCCCACGTCATCATCGAGGCCGCGCCGGCCGAGGAGGCCCCGGAGGGCGAGGACGCCCCCGAAGCCGCCGCCCCCGAGGCGGCCGCCCCCGAAGCGGCCGCCCCCGAAGCCGTCCCCGCGCTGCTGCCGCTCTCGGCGAAGACCGCCGACGCGCTGCGCGCCCAGGCCGCCAACCTGCTGGACCACCTGGCCTCTCCGGACGCCGCCGGTGACGAGGCGACCGTACGCGACCTCGGCCACTCGCTGGCCGTCACCCGCGCCGCGCTGGAGCACCGCGCCGTCCTCCTCGCCGCCGACCGCGAGGAGCTCGTACGGGGCCTCGCGGCGCTCGCCGAGGGGGACCTCCCGGGCGACGCGGCCCGGGCCGTCGCCGAACCGGACGTCCGCACCGCCTTCCTCTTCTCCGGGCAGGGTGCCCAGCGCCTGGGCATGGGCCGGGAACTGCACGCCGCCTTCCCCGTCTTCGCCGAGGCCCTCGACGAGGCGGCCGCCGCCCTCGACGCCCACCTCGACACCCCGCTGAAGGACGTGATGTGGGGCGGGGAAGAGGAGGCGCTGAACCGCACCGTCTACGCCCAGCCCGCGCTCTTCGCCGTCGAGACCGCCCTGTTCCGGCTCGTCCGCTCCTGGGGCCTGCGCCCCGACCTGCTGGCCGGCCACTCCATCGGCGAGATCGCCGCGGCCCACGCGGCCGGGGTCCTCGACCTCGCCGACGCCGCCCGCCTCGTCACCGCGCGCGGCCGCCTCATGCAGGCCCTGCCCGCGGGCGGTGCGATGGCCGCGGTCCAGGCCACCGAGGAGGAGGTCCGCCCCCACCTCACGGACGGCGTGGGCATCGCCGCGGTCAACGGCCCCCGCGCGGTGGTCGTCTCCGGCGAGCAGGACACCGTCCGCGCCATCGCCGCCCACTTCGGGCAGGAGGGCCGCAAGACCAAGGAACTGCGGGTCTCGCACGCCTTCCACTCCCCGCTCATGGACCCCATGCTCGAGGAGTTCCGCGCCGTCGCCCAGAGCGTGACCTTCCGCGAGGCCCGGATCCCCGTCGTGTCGAACCTGACCGGCCGCCCCGCCGGGGACGGCGAGCTGCAGAGCGCCGACTACTGGGTCCGCCACGTCCGCGAGGCCGTCCGCTTCTCCGACGCCCTGCGCGCGATCGAGGCCGACGGCGTCCGCGTCCTGCTCGAACTGGGCCCGGACGCCGCGCTCACCCCGATGGCCGCCGACTCGCTCACGGCCGAAGCCGGAGCCGTCATCGCTCCCGCCCTGCGCCGCGGCCGCGACGAGGAGCGCACGCTCCTGGCCGCCGTCGCCCAGGCGTTCGCCCGCGGCGCGGCCCTGGACTGGCCGGCCCTGTTCGCGGCCCGCCCGGCGCTCCGCCCCGCCCGACGGCCGGCGCTGCCGACCTACGCCTTCCAGCACCGCAGCTTCTGGGCCGACGCCGTCCCGGCCACCCCGGGCCTGCTCGCCGCCGCGCAGGGGGGCGGGAGCGGCGCGGCCGACCCGGCCGACACCGCCTTCTGGGACTCCGTCGAGCACGCCGACGTCGACTCCCTCGCCGACCGGCTGGAGATCGCCGCCGAGCCGCTCCACGAGGTGCTGCCCGCCCTCTCCAAGTGGCGCCGCCGCCACCAGGACGCGTACACGCTCGACTCCTGGCGCTACCGCGTCGTCTGGCAGCCCGCCCCCGAGGCCCTGCCCGCCCCGGCCCTGACCGGCACCTGGCTCGTCGCGGTGACCCCGCAGAGCGCCACCGACCCCCGGGTCGCCGCCGTGCTCGCGGCGCTGGCCGAGAGCGGGGCCGCCCCCGAGACCGTCGAGGTCGCCGGGGAGGACCGCACGGCGCTGACCGAGGAGCTCCGTACGCGCGCGGCCGCCGGGGTGCTCTCGCTGCTCTCCCTCGACGAGCGGCCCCACCCCGGACACCCCGGCCTCACCCGGGGCCTGGCCGCCACCATCACCCTCGTACAGGCCCATGGCGACGCCGGGCTCGGCGCCCCGCTGTGGCTCGCCACCGCCGAGGCGGCCGCCGTCGCCGGCTCCCACGAGGTGGCGGCCGTCGCCCAGACCCCGCTGTGGGGTCTGGCCGGCGCCCTCGCCCTGGACCTGCCGCAGACCTGGGGCGGCATCGTCGACCTGCCCGCCTCCGTCGACGCCGCCGCGGCCCGGCTGCTGTGCTCGCTGCTCACCGGCACCTCCGGCGAGGACGCCGTCGCGATCCGCCCGCAGGGCGTCTTCGTACGCCGCCTCGTCCGCGCCCCCCTCGCCGGGCAGGAACCCCGCCGCACCTGGCAGCCCCGTGGCACCGTCCTCATCACGGGCGGCACCGGCGGCCTCGGCGCCCACGTGGCCCGTACGTTCGCCGCCGAAGGCGCCGCACACCTGCTGCTCACCAGCCGCCGCGGCCGGGCCGCAGCCGGCACGGCCGAGCTCGAAGCCGAACTGACCGCCCTCGGCGCCCGCGTGAGCATCGAGGCCTGCGACGTCACCGACCGGGCCTCCCTGACCCGCGTCCTGGACTCCGTACCCGAGGACCAGCCGCTCACCGCCGTCGTCCACGCGGCCGGCGCGATGCAGCGCATCGCCCCGCTCGCCGACCTCTCCCTCGAGGAGTTCGCCGAGGTCGGCCACGCCAAGGTGGCCGGAGCCGTCCTCCTCGACGAACTGCTCGCCGACCGGGCGCTGGACGCCTTCGTCCTCTTCTCCTCCGGCGCGGCCGTCTGGGGCAGCGCCGGCCAGAGCGCCTACGCCGCCGCCAACGCCCACCTCGACGGCCTCGCCCACCGCCGCCGCGCCCAGGGCCGTACGGTGACCTCCGTCGCCTGGAGCTCGTGGGACGGCGGCATGGTCGACGCCGAACTGGGCGCCATGATGCGCCGGATCGGCGCCCCCGCCATGCGCCCCTCCATCGCCGTCGGCGCGCTGCGCCAGGTCATCGAGCACGACGAGAGCCACCTCGTGGTAGCCGAGTTCGACTGGGAGCGCTTCGTCCCCACCTACACCCTCGCCCGGCCCCGCCCGCTGCTGAACGCCCTGCCCGAGGTGCGCGACATCCTCGCCGGGGCCGACGCGGGCGCCGCGGCGGGCGGCGGTTCCGCCCTGGTCGCCTCGCTCGCCGCGAAGCCGGAGGCGGAGCAGACCCGTGCCCTGCTGGACCTGGTCCGCGGCAAGGTCGCGGCCCTGCTCGGCTACGACTCCCCGGCGGAGCTGGAGCCCACCCGCGCCTTCGAGGACCTCGGCTTCGACTCCGTCGCCGCCGTCGAACTGCGGGCCCGCCTGAGCGAGGCGACCGGCGCGAACCTCCCGAGCACGATGGTGTTCGACTACGCGACCCCCGCCGCGCTCGCCGCCTTCCTGCGCACCGAGCTGTTCCAGGACGGCGACGCGGGCCCGGCCGACGTGCTCACCGAGCTGGACCGCTTCGAGGAGCTCGCCGCCTCCCTCGACATCGAGCAGATCCGCTCCAGCCGGATCACCTCGCGGCTGCAGGCCCTGGTCGGCAGGCTCACCGACCTCCAGGGAACCGGCGAGATGGTCCGCGACCAGCTCGAATCCGCCTCGGCGGACGACGTCTTCGCCTTCATCGACAGAGAACTCGGCCTGGCCTGACCGAGCCCCGAGCACGTTGCCGACACATTCATCAAAAGGACTCGGTGAGACCCGACATGGCAAATGACGAGAAGATCCTCGACTACCTGAAGAAAGTCACGGCCGATCTGCACCAGACCCGGCAGCGGCTCCAGGACGTCGAGGCTCAGACGCGGGAGCCGATCGCGATCGTGGCCATGAGCTGCCGCTTTCCCGGCGGGATCACCACGCCGGAAGAGCTGTGGCAGCTGGTGGCCGAGGGCCGCGACGCCGTGGCGGGCATGCCCACCGACCGCGGCTGGGACCTCGAGGCCCTGATGGACCCGAACCCCGACGCCCCCGGGTCGAGCTACGTCCACCAGGGCGGCTTCCTGGAGAACGCCGGCATGTTCGACCCCGGGTTCTTCGGGCTCAGCCCGCTGGAGGCCGAGGGCACCGACCCGCAGCAGCGGCTCACCCTCGAAGTGGCCTGGGAGGCCTTCGAGCGCGCCGGCATCGACCCGGAGACCCTGCGGGGCAGCCAGGTCGGCGTCTACATGGGCTCGGGCATCCAGGACTACGGCGACTACGAGGAAGGCGTCCCGGAGGCCGTCGAGGCCTTCATGGCGACCTCCCGCGCCTCGTCCGTCATCTCGGGCCGCGTCTCCTACACCCTGGGGCTGGAAGGCCCCGCCTTCACCGTCGACACCGCCTGCTCATCCTCCCTGGTGGCCATCCACCTGGCCGCGCAGGCGCTGCGCCAGAACGAGTGCAGGCTCGCCCTGGCCGGCGGTGTGATGATCATGTCGACGGCGTCCCCGTTCGTCGCGTTCAGCAAGCAGAAGGGCCTGTCGCCGGACGGACGCTGCAAGGCGTTCTCCGACGCGGCCGACGGCACCGGCTGGGCCGAGGGCGCCGCCGTCATCCTCCTGGAGCGCCTCTCCGACGCCCGCCGCAACGGGCACGAGGTCCTCGCGGTGATCCAGGGCTCGGCCATCAACCAGGACGGCGCCTCGAACGGGCTGACCGCGCCGAACGGCCCCGCCCAGCAGAAGGTGATCCGCCAGGCCCTCGCCAACGCCCAGATCCCCGGCGCCCACGTCGACCTCGTCGAGGCCCACGGCACCGGCACCACCCTCGGCGACCCGATCGAGGCCCAGGCCCTGCTCGCCACCTACGGACAGGACCGCAGCGCCCAGCGGCCGCTGCGGCTCGGCTCGTTCAAGTCGAACATCGGCCACGCCCAGGGCGCGGCCGGCGTCGGCGGCGTCATCAAGACCGTCATGGCGATGCGCAACGGCCTGATGCCGCGCACCCTGCACGTCTCCGAGCCCTCCAGCCACGTGGACTGGAACGCCGGCCACGTCGAGCTGCTGACCGAGGCACTGCCCTGGCCCAAGGCCGAGGACCACGCCCGTACCGCGGGCGTCTCCGCGTTCGGCCTCAGCGGCACCAACGCCCACGTCATCCTCCAGGAGGCGCCGGAGCCGGCCGTCTCGCAGGAGGCTCCCGAGACCCCGGCCGTCCCCGCCGTCACCTCCCCGGTCCTGCCGTACGCGGTCTCCGCGCGCGGCGCCCAGGCCCTGCGCGGACAGGCCGCCAAGCTGGCGTCCTTCGTCCGCGGGCAGGCCGCTGCCGAGGACCCGCGCGACATCAGCCACGCCCTGATCACCCGCCGCACCGCCTTCGACCACCGCGCCGTCGTCCTCGGCGGCGACCGGGACGCCCTGCTGGCCGGGCTCGACACCCTCGCCGACGGCGGCAAGGCCCCGCACCTGGTCCGCGGCACCGCCTCCGGCGCCCCGCAGGTCGCGTTCGTCTTCCCCGGCCAGGGCTCGCAGTGGATCGGCATGGCCGTCGAACTGCTCGATTCCTCCCCGGCGTTCGCCGAGCGGATGCGCCAGTGCGCCGAGGCCCTCGCCGAGTTCACCGACTGGAACCTCATCGACGTCGTACGCGGTGAGCCCGGCGCCCCCACGTACGACGAGGTCGACGTGGTCCAGCCGGTGCTGTGGGCCGTCATGGTCTCGCTCGCCGAGCTGTGGCGCTCCTTCGGCGTGGAGCCGGCCGCGGTCGTCGGCCACTCCCAGGGCGAGATCGCGGCGGCCACCGTCGCCGGCGCCCTCTCCCTGCAGGACGGCGCCCGCGTCGTCGCCCTCCGCAGCAAGATCATCCGTACCGGGCTGGCCGGCCGCGGCGGCATGATGTCCGTACGCCTGCCCTCCGCCGAGGTCCGCGAGCTCATCGCCCGCTGGGACGGCCGCCTCCAGCTCGCCGTCGTCAACAGCCCCACCTCGGTCGTCGTCTGCGGCCACCCCGAGAACCTCGACGAGCTGTACGCGCACCTGGAGGCGGAAGGGGTCCAGGCCCGCAAGATCCCCGTCGACTACGCCTCGCACTCCGTCTTCGTCGAGGAGATCCGCGACGAGGTCCGCGCCGCCCTCGCAGGCGTGACTCCGCGCTCCGCCGACGTCTCCTTCTACTCCACCGTCGTCGGCGCCCCCGTCGACACCGCCACCCTCGACGCCGACTACTGGTACCGCAACCTGCGCCAGACCGTCCTCTTCGAGGAGACCACCCGCGCCCTCCTCGACGACGGCTTCACCGTCTTCGTCGAGGCCAGCCCGCACCCCGGCCTGCTCGTCGGCCTCGCCGAGACCGTCTCCGCCGTCGGCGTCAGCGCCGCGCCCGTCGGCTCGCTGCGCCGCGGCGAAGGCGGCATCGAGCGGTTCGCCACCTCGCTCGCCGAGGCCTGGGTCGCGGGCGCGCCCGTCGACTGGAGCCTCTTCCACGGCGCGGCCCCCGCCCGCCCCGTCGACCTGCCGACGTACGCCTTCCAGCGCGAGCACTACTGGGCGCCGGCCCCCGCCGCCGCGGGCGACGTCGAGGCCGCCGGCCTCGACCCGGCCGGCCACCCGCTGCTCGGCGCCGTCGTCACCGCGCCCGACAGCGAGGGCATCACGCTGACCGGCCGCCTCTCCACCGCCACCCACGGCTGGCTCGCCGACCACCGCGTCGGCGACCAGGTCTTCTTCCCCGGCACCGGCTTCGTCGAACTCGCCGTCCTGGCCGGCGACCGGGCCGGCTGCACCACCGTCGAGGAACTGACCCTGGAGGCCCCGCTGGTGCTGCCCGCGCGCGGCGGAGTCGCCGTACGGGTCACCGTCGACGGCCCCGACCCGGCCGGCCGCCGGGGCGTGAGCGTCCACTCGCGCGGCGAGGACGCCGGCCTGTCCTGGACCCGGCACGCGGTCGGTGTCCTCGGCCGCACCGCCGCCCCCGCCCGCCCCTTCGACACCACCGCCTGGCCGCCCGCCGGCGCCGAACCGGTGGACCTCGGCGGGTTCTACGAGAACGTCGCCGCGGAGGGCCTGAACTACGGGCCCGTCTTCCGGGGCCTGACCGCGGCCTGGCGCCTCGGCGAGGACCTGTACGCCGAGGCCTCCCTGCCCGACGCCGCCGACGGCTCCGCGTACGGACTCCACCCGGCGCTGCTCGACGCGGCCCTGCACACCGTGGCGCTGACCGGCGTCACCGGCGACGGGGCGGCCCTGCCGTTCGCCTGGTCCGGGGTCACCCTCGCGGCCGAGGGCGCCACCGCCGTCCGCGTCCGGGTCAGCGCGCTCGGCGAGGGCGAGGTCGCCGTCGACCTGGCCGACTCCGCCGGGCAGCCCGTCGCCTCCGTGGACTCCCTCGTCCTGCGGCCGCTCACCGACGACCGGCTCGCCCAGGACCGCTCCCTCACCCGGGACGCCCTGTTCCGCATCGACTGGCAGGCCCTCCCGGCGGCGGCCGCCGCCGAGGCCTCGCTCACGACGTGGGAGGCGGCACGGGCCGAGGACGCCGAACTCGCCGACGTGGTCCTGTGGGACGCGCCGGCCGCCGCCGGCGCCGAGGCCGCCCGCACCGCCGCGCAGGCCGCCCTCGCCGTCGCCCAGGAGTGGCTCGCCGACGAGCGGTACGCCGGATCGGTGCTGGTCGTCCGTACGAGCGGCGCCGTCGCCGCCCGCACCGGCGAGGACGTCACCGACCTGGCCGGCGCCACCGTATGGGGCCTGGTCAAGTCGGCCCAGTCCGAGAATCCCGGCCGCATCGTCCTCGCCGACGCCGCCACCGAGGCCGACGTGCTGACCGCGTACGCCGCCGGCGAGTCCCAGATCGCCGTCCGCGACGGAGTCGCCTACGCGCCCCGCCTGGTCCGCTCCGCCGCCGACGACGGCGGCGAGGCACCGCGGTTCGCCGCGGACGGCACCGTCCTGCTCACCGGCGGCACGGGCATGCTGGGCCGGCTCTTCGCCCGGCACCTGATCACCGGGCAGGGCGTCCGCCGCCTGCTGCTGACGAGCCGCAGCGGACCCGACGCCGAAGGCGCCGCCGAACTCGCCGCCGAGCTCACGGAACTGGGCGCGCACGTCGAGATCGCCGCCTGCGACGCCGCGGACCGCGGCGCCCTCGCCGCCCTCCTGGCCGCCGTACCGGCGGAGCACCCCCTCACCGGGGTCATCCACCTCGCCGGCGTCCTCGACGACGGCATCCTCGGCTCGCTCACCCCCGAGCGCCTCGACTCCGTCCTGCGCCCCAAGGTCGACGCGGCCCTCAACCTGCACGAACTCACCGCCGGCGCCGACCTCGCGGCCTTCGTGCTCTTCTCCTCCGTCGCCGGGATCTTCGGCAACCCCGGTCAGGCCAACTACGCCGCCGCCAACGCCTTCCTGGACGGCCTCGCCGCCCACCGCCAGGCGGCCGGCCTGCCCGCCCAGTCCCTCGCCTGGGGCTTCTGGGGCGAGGCCAGCGGCATGACCGGCGCCCTCACGGACGCCGAGCGCTCCCGCATCTCGCAGGGCGGCGTCCACCCGATCTCCTCCGACGAGGGCGTCGCCCTCTTCGACGCCGCGCGCGCCGCGGGCGACGCCACCCTGGTCCCCGTCAAGCTGGACCTCGGCGCGATCCGCGCCCAGGGTGCGAGCGCCCGCGAGGTGTTCCGCTCCCTCGCCCCGGTCACCGCCCGCCGCAAGGCCGGCGGCAAGATCGAGGCCGGCGCCCTCCAGCAGCGGCTGGCCTCCCTCCCCGAGGCCGACCGCGAGGAGGTGCTCGTCGAGCTGGTGCTGCGTCAGGTCGCCGACGTACTGGGCTTCAGCTCCACCCAGGCCATCGAGCCGGAGCGGGCGTTCAAGGAGCTCGGCTTCGACTCCCTGCGCGCCGTCGAGTTCCGCAACGGCCTCGCCGAGGCCACCGGCCTGCGCCTGCCCGCCACCGTCGTCTTCGACTACCCGAACCCGCTGGGCCTCGCGCGCCACCTGCTCACCGAGGTGTCCGGCCTGCCGGCCGCCGCACGGCCCGCCGCCCGCAAGGCCGCGGCCAAGGCCGCCGACGACGACCTCGTCGCCATCGTCGGCATGGCCTGCCGCTTCCCCGGCGGCATCACCTCGCCCGCCGGCCTGTGGCAGGCCGTCGCCGACGGCGTCGACGCCATCTCCGACTTCCCGACCGACCGCGGCTGGGACCTGGCCCGCATCTACGACCCCACCGGTGCCCGCCCCGACACCAGCTACGTCGCCCGGGGCGGATTCCTGTACGACGCGGGCGACTTCGACCCCGACTTCTTCGGGATCAGCCCCAACGAGGCGCTGATCATGGACCCGCAGCAGCGCCTGCTGCTGGAGGCCTCCTGGGAGGCCTTCGAGGACGCCGGCATCGACCCGCGCACCCTCAAGGGCAGCCGGACCGGCGTCTACTCCGGGATGATGTACCACGACTACGCGCACAACGCGTCCACGGGCGGCATCGCCTCGGGCCGGGTCTCCTACGTCCTCGGCGTCGAAGGCCCGTCCATGACGGTCGACACCGCCTGCTCCTCCTCCCTCGTCTCCCTGCACCTGGCCATCCAGGCGCTGCGCTCCGGCGAGTGCGGCCTGGCCCTGGCCGGCGGCGTCACCGTGATGTCCGACCCCGAGGTCTTCGTCGAGTTCAGCCGCCAGAAGGGCATGGCCAGGGACGGCCGCTGCAAGTCCTTCGCGGGCGCCGCCGACGGCGCCGCCTGGTCCGAGGGCGTCGGCGTGCTCGTCGTCGAGCGGCTCTCGGACGCCCGGGCCAACGGCCACCGGGTTCTGGCCGTCGTACGCGGCTCCGCCGTCAACCAGGACGGTGCCTCCAACGGGCTCACCGCCCCCAACGGCCCCTCCCAGCAGCGCGTCATCCGCGCCGCCCTGGAAGGCGCCGGACTGACCACCGCCGACGTCGACGTCGTCGAGGCGCACGGCACCGGCACCACCCTCGGCGACCCGATCGAGGCCCAGGCCGTCCTCGCCACCTACGGCCAGGACCGCGCCGAGGACGAGCCGCTGTGGCTCGGCTCCCTCAAGTCGAACATCGGACACGCCCAGGCCGCCGCGGGCGTCGGCGGCGTCATCAAGATGGTCGAGGCCCTGCGCCACGGGCTGATGCCGAAGACCCTGCACATCGACGAGCCCACCCCGCACGTCGACTGGGAGGCGGGCAACGTCAAGCTGCTCCAGGAGCCGGTCGCCTGGCCCGCCCGGGCCGGCCGCCCGCGCCGCGCGGGCATCTCCTCCTTCGGCCTCAGCGGCACCAACGCCCACGTCATCCTCGAAGAGGCCCCCGCCGACGCCGCGGCGCCCGCCGGCGAACACCGCGAACTGCCCCTCGTACCGGTCGTGCTGTCGGCCCGCAGCCCGCAGTCCCTCGCCGAGCAGGCGCAGCGCCTCCGGGCGCGGGCCGCAGAGGACGCGGAGCTCTCCCTGACCGACCTCGGCCACGCGGCGGCCACCTCCCGCACCCCCCACGACCACCGCGCCGCGGTGATCGCCGGGAACCGTGAGGAACTGCTCGCCGGACTCGCCGCGCTGGCCGAAGGCTCGGCGACGGCGGGTGTGGTCCAAGGCGCCGTACGGGACGGCAAGCGCGCCTTCCTGTTCACCGGCCAGGGCGCCCAGCGCCTGGGCATGGGCCGGGAACTGCACGCCGGCTTCCCGGTCTTCGCCGCCGCCCTCGACGAGGTCGTCGCCGCCCTCGACACCTACCTCGACACCCCGCTGTACGAGGTGATGTGGGGTGAGTCCGCCGAGGACGAGGCGCTGCTGAACAGCACCGCCTACACCCAGCCCGCCCTCTTCGCCATCGAGACGGCCCTGTACCGGCTCGTCGAGTCCTGGGGCGTCCGCCCGTCCTTCCTGGCCGGCCACTCCATCGGCGAGATCACCGCGGCCCACGCGGCCGGCGTGCTCTCCCTTCAGGACGCGGCCCGCCTCGTCGCGGCCCGCGGCCGCCTGATGCAGGCACTGCCCGCGGGCGGAGCCATGGCCGCGATCGAGGCCACGGAGGAAGAGGTCCTGCCGCACCTGACCGACACCGCCGGCATCGCGGCCGTCAACAGCCCGCGCTCCCTGGTCGTCTCCGGCGCCGAGGACGCGGTCGAGGAGATCACCGCCGTCTTCACCGCACTGGGCCGCAAGACGACCCGGCTGCGCGTCTCGCACGCCTTCCACTCGCCGCTCATGGACCCGGTCCTCGCCGAGTTCCACCTCGTCGCCGAGAACGTCACCTACCACCAGCCGAGGATCCCCGTCGTCTCCGGCGTCCACGGCGAGGTCAGCGAGGACTGGGGCACCCCGGACTACTGGACCCGCCACCTGCGCGAGGCCGTCCGCTTCAGCGACACCGTCCGGTACCTGCACGGCCAGGGCGTCACCCGCTTCGTCGAGCTGGGTCCCGACGCCGTCCTGTCGGCCCTGACCGGCACGACCCTGGACGGCCAGGACATCGCCGTCGAGCCGGTCCTGCGCAAGAACCGCCCCGAGCCGCGCACCCTCCTCACCGCGCTGGCCAGCCTGCACACCACCGGAACGCGCATCGACTGGCAGGCCTTCTACGCCGGCACCGGCGCCCGCCGCGTCGACCTGCCGACGTACGCCTTCCAGCGCCGCCGGTTCTGGATCCAGGGCGGCCAGGCGGGCGGCGACGCCACCTCCCTCGGCCTCTCCACGGTCGGGCACCCGCTGCTCGGCGCGGTGATCTCCGCGCCCGAGACGGACGGGATCGTCCTCACGGGCCGCCTCGCGCTGTCCGCCCAGCCGTGGCTGGCCGACCACAAGGTCGGCGAGACCGTCCTGTTCCCCGGTACCGGCTTCGTGGAGCTGGCCGTCCAGGCGGGCGACCGGATCGGCTGCCCGGCCGTGGACGAACTGACGCTGGAGGCGCCGCTGGTGCTCCCGCCGCACGGCGGAGTCGCCGTGCGGGTCGCGGTCGGCGCCCCCGACGGGTCGGGCCGGCGCCCGGTCACCTTCCACTCGCGCGTCGAGGACGAGGACCTCCCGTGGGTGCGGCACGCGGTGGGCACGCTCGCCGAGGAGGCCGCCGAGCCCGTACGCCCCTTCGACGCGTCGGCCTGGCCGCCCGCCGGCGCCGAACCGGTCGACCTCGACGGGTTCTACGCCGACGTGGCCGAGGCCGGCCTGGCCTACGGCCCCGTGTTCCAGGGCATGCGGGCCGCCTGGCGCTCCGGCGACGACGTCTACGCCGAGGTCGCCCTGCCCGACGGCGTGGAGCCGGACGGCTACGGCCTCCACCCCGCGCTGCTCGACGCGGCGCTTCACCCGGTCGCGCTGTCCGGCGTGACCGGCGGGGAGGCCGCCCTGCCGTTCGCCCTCTCAGGCGTCTCCCTCGCCGCCGAGGGCGCGTCCAGCCTGCGCGTACGGGTCACCGCCCGCGGCGAGGGCTCGGTCGCGGTGGACCTCGCGGACGCCTCGGGGGTCCCCGTGGCCTCGCTCGCCTCGCTGATGCTGCGCCCGCTGACGACCGGCCAGGCGGCCGCCGACGGCCGCTCGGCGGTCCGGGACGCACTGTTCCGGATCGACTGGCAGGCGCAGGCGCAGGCGCAGGCGCAGGCGCAGACGCAGACGCAGACGCCGAGCGCGGCCGCCGACGGCCGGTCCGCGGTCGCCTGGCCGCCGCTCGGCGAAGGCCCCGTCGCGGAGACCGTCGTCTGGGACGCGCCCGCCGGCACCGACGCGGCCGCCGTGCACGCCGCCGTCGGCCAGGCCCTGGAGGTCCTGCGGGACTGGCTGGCCGACGAGCGCTTCGAGGGCTCGACGCTCGTCGTCCGGACCCGCGGTGCGGTCGCGGTGGCGGACGAGGAGGTGACCGACCTGGCCGGCGCCGCCGTCTGGGGCCTGGTGAAGACCGCGCAGTCGGAGAACCCCGGCCGAGTCGTCCTCCTCGACACCGACGCGCCGGACGAGGCTGCCCCGGACTTCGCGGATGTCGCCCTCGCGGTCGCATCCGGCGAACCGCAGGCCGCCGTACGGTCCGCGGCCGTCCTCGCCCCGCGCCTCGTACGGGCGGAAGCGGCGCAGGCCCCCACCGCCGAATCCGCGGAGTTCGCCGCCGACGGCACGGTGCTGATCACCGGCGGTACGGGCATGCTGGGCCGCCTCTTCGCCCGGCACCTGATCACCGAGCGCGGTGTGAGCCGCCTGCTCCTGACCAGCCGCCGCGGCCCGGCGGCCGAGGGCGCGGCCGAACTCGTCGCGGAACTCGCCTCGCTCGGCGCCGAGGTGGAGATCGCCGCGTGCGACACCTCCGACCGCGAGGCCCTCGCCGCCCTCCTGGCGGCCGTCCCGGCCGCCCACCCGCTCACCGGCGTGATCCACATGGCCGGTGTCCTGGACGACGGCGTCCTCGGCTCGCTGACGCCGGAGCGCGTGACCGCGGTCCTGCGCCCCAAGGTCGACGCCGCCCTGCACCTGCACGAGCTGACCGCGGGCCTGGACCTGGCCGCGTTCATCCTCTTCTCCTCGGTCGCCGGCATCCTCGGCAACCCGGGCCAGGCCAACTACGCGGCCGCCAACGCCTTCCTCGACGCCCTCGCGACGTACCGGCACGCACAGGGCCTGCCGGCCCAGTCCCTCGCCTGGGGGCCGTGGGCGGCGCAGGAGGCCGGCGGCGGCATGGCCGGCGAGCTGGCCGCCGCCGACAGCGGCCGCATGAGCCGGATCGGCATCGAGCAGCTGTCGGCCGGCGCGGGCACCGAGGTGTTCGACGCGGCCCACGCCCTCGGCGCACCCGCGCTCGTGACGATTCTGCTGAACACGAAGGCGATGCGGAGCGCCACCGACCTCCCGGACCTGTTCCGGAGCCTGGTGCCCGCCCGCTCCCGCCGCCGCGCGGACTCCGGCTCCACGGTCGACGTGACGGCGTTCCGCCGCCGGATGGCCGGGCTGTCGGAGGCCGCCCGTACGGACGAGCTCGTCGACCTCGTACGGGCCCACGCGGCCGCGATCCTCGGCCACTCGGGAGCGGCGGCCATCGGCAAGAGCCGCGAGTTCAAGGAGCTCGGATTCGATTCGCTGTCCGCGGTCGAGTTCCGCAACAGCCTCGCCGAGGCCACCGGACTGCGACTGCCGGCCACGCTCGTCTTCGACTACCCGAACTCCCAGGCGCTCGCCGAGTACTTCGCCGAGGAGCTGCGGCCGAGGGACGGGAGCGAGGGGGCCGGCGCCGCCGGCCCCGACTCCGAAGAGGGCAGGATCCGTCGCCTGCTCCAGACCGTCCCCATGGCCCGCCTGCGCGAACTGGGCCTCGTGGACACGCTCCTCGAACTCGCCGACGGGCGAACGCACACCACGGAGTCCAAGGCGGTCGCCGCGGAGGAAGAGGCGATCGACGACATGGACGCCGAGAGTCTGATCAACATGGCGCTCGACGGTCTCGGGCTGGACGACGCGATACAGGGAATGTGAGAAGCCGATGTCCAATTCTGACCAGAAGCTGCTCGACGCGCTCCGGGCGTCCATGAAGGAGACCGCCCGGCTGCGGACGCAGAACCGCAACCTGTCGGCCGCCGCGCGCGAGCCGATCGCCATCGTCGCCATGAGCTGCCGTTTCCCGGGCGGGGTCGATTCCCCCGAAAGCCTGTGGCAGCTCGTCGACGAGGGACGCGACGGCGTCTCGGAGTTCCCGGTCAACCGGGGCTGGGACGTCGAGGGCCTGTACGACCCCGAGGGCGAGCGCCCCGACACCACGTACGTCAACAAGGGCGGGTTCCTGCACGACGCGGACCGCTTCGACCCCGCCCTCTTCTCGATCAGCCCCAACGAGGCGCTGATCATGGACCCGCAGCAGCGCCTGCTGCTGGAGGCCTCCTGGGAGGTCTTCGAGCGGGCCGGCATCGACCCGCACACCCTCAAGGGCAGCCGGACCGGCGTCTACTCCGGGATGATGTACCACGACTACGCGTACAACAGCGCGACGGGCTCCATCGCCTCCGGCCGCGTCTCGTACGCCTTCGGCTTCGAGGGCCCGTCCGTGACCCTCGACACCGCCTGCTCCTCCTCCCTCGTCGCCATGCACCTTGCGGCCCAGGCCCTCCGGGCGGGGGAGTGCACCCTTGCCCTGGCCGGCGGCGTCGCCGTCATGTCCACCCCCGAGGTCTTCGTCGAGTTCAGCCGTCAGCGCGGCCTCGCCAAGGACGGCCGCTGCAAGTCCTTCGCAGCCGCCACCGACGGCACCGGCTGGTCGGAGGGCGTCGGCGTGCTCCTGCTGGAGCGCCTCTCCGACGCCCGCCGCAACGGCCACCAGGTCCTGGCGGTCCTGCGCGGCAGCGCCGTCAACCAGGACGGCGCCAGCAACGGCCTCACCGCGCCCAACGGCCCCTCGCAGCGCCGCGTGATCCGCAGCGCCCTCGAGAACGCCGGCCTCACGACGGCCGACGTCGACGTCGTGGAGGCGCACGGCACGGGAACCACCCTCGGCGACCCCATCGAGGCGCAGGCACTGCTCGCCACCTACGGGCAGGACCGCGACGCGGACAAGCCGCTGTGGCTCGGCTCCCTCAAGTCCAACCTCGGCCACACCCAGGCCGCGGCCGGCGTCGCGGGCGTCATCAAGATGGTGCAGGCGATCCACCACGGCGTCCTGCCCAGGACCCTCCACATCGACGAGCCGACCCCGCACGTCGACTGGACGGCCGGCAACGTCAAGCTGCTCACCGAGCCGGTCGCCTGGCCGGCGGGCGAGCGCCCGCGCCGGGCCGGCATCTCCTCCTTCGGCCTCAGCGGCACCAACGCACACGTGATCGTCGAGGAGGCGCCCGCGCCCGCCGAGACCGGGAACGAGGCGGAGACCGAGCCGCAGGACACCGCCCCCGCCTTCGTGCCGGGGCTGGTGCCGTGGGCGCTGACCGGCCGGACGGCGCCGGCGCTGCGCGCGCAGGCGGAGCGGCTGATCACACACCTGGAGACCCTGGACGACGCCGACCTCGCGATCGCCGGGCGGGCGCTGGCCACCCGGCGCGCCGGGCTGGGCGAGCGGGCCGTGGTCATCGGCGAGAACCGCGAGGAGCTCCTCTCCGGTCTGACCGCCCTCGCCGGGGGCGGCGCGTCCGCCGCGGTCGTGCAGGGGCAGGTACGGGAGGGCAAGTCGGCCTTCCTGTTCACGGGCCAGGGCGCCCAGCGCCTGGGTATGGGGCGTGAACTGCACTCCGCCTTCCCGGTGTTCGCGGAGGCGCTGGATGCGGTGGTCGCCGCGCTGGACGCACACCTGGACACCCCGCTGTACGAGGTGATGTGGGGCGAGTCCGCCGAGGACGAGGCGCTGCTGAACAGCACCGCCTACACCCAGCCCGCCCTCTTCGCGATCGAGACGGCGCTGTTCCGGCTGGTGGAGTCGTGGGGTGTGCGGCCCGACTTCCTGGCCGGGCACTCCATCGGCGAGATCACCGCCGCCCATGTGGCCGGGGTCCTCTCCCTGGAGGACGCGGCCCGCCTGGTCACCGCACGCGGCCGCCTCATGCAGGCACTCCCGACAGGCGGAGCCATGGCCGCCATCGAAGCCACGGAAGAAGAACTCCTTCCGTACGTCTCCGACCTGGTCGGCATCGCGGCGATCAACAGCCCGCGCTCCATCGTGGTCTCGGGTGCCGAGGACGCCGTCGAGGCGATCCAGGCGCAGTTCACCGAGCAGGGCCGCAAGACGACCCGGCTGCGCGTCTCCCACGCCTTCCACTCCCCGCTCATGGACCCGGCCCTCGCGGAGTTCCGCGCGGTCGCGGAGGGCGTGACGTACCGCGCCGCCGGGATCCCGGTGGTCTCGGGCGTGCACGGCGAGCTGAGCGAGGACTGGGGGACCCCGGAGTACTGGACCCGCCACCTGCGCGAGGCCGTCCGCTTCTGCGACACCGTCGAGTACCTCCAGGGCCGCGGCGTCGAGACGTACGTGGAGCTCGGCCCGGACGCGATCCTGACCGCCCTGGCGAGCGCGACCGTCGGCGACGTCGAGGGCACCGCCTTCATCTCCTCCTGCCGCCGGCAGCGGCCCGAGGCCCGCGAACTGCTCGCGGCCGTCGCCCGCACCCACAACCAGGGCATCCCCGTCGACTGGGCCGCCTACTTCGGCGCCACCGAGGACCGCTGGGCCGATCTGCCGACGTACGCCTTCCAGCAGCAGCGCTACTGGCTGGAGGCCACGACCGGTGAGGGCGCCGGCCTGGGCTCCGCCGGCCTGGAGACGGTCGGGCACCCGCTGCTGAGCGCCGCGATCGCCTCCGCCGACTCCGGCGAGACCGTCCTGACCGGCCGCCTCTCGGTCGACGGCCAGCCCTGGCTGGCCGACCACGACGTCCTCGGCAGCATCCTCTTCCCGGGCACCGGCTTCGTCGAGCTCGCCATCCGCGCGGGCGACCAGGTCGGCTGCGACGCCGTCGAGGAACTCACCCTGCACGCCCCGCTGATCCTGCCCGAGCGGGGCGGAGCCGCCGTGCAGGTCTGGCTCGGCGCCGACGACGGATCCGGGCGCCGTACGGTGACCATCCACTCCCGCGACGAGAACGCCGGCGAGCCGGTCTGGACGCGGCACGCGGAAGGCACCCTGGTCAGTGGCGCGGGCCTGCCGGCCGCCGGCCTGACCGAGTGGCCGCCGCCCGGTGCCACCCCGACGACGGTGGACGGGGCGTACGAGCTCCTGCGGGAGCGCGGCTACCACTACGGCCCGGTGTTCCAGGGCCTCAAGGCCGCGTGGACCTCCGGCGAATCGCTGTACGCGGAGGTCTCCCTCCCCGAGCAGGCGCACGCCGACGCCGCGCGGTACGGCCTGCACCCGGCCCTCCTCGACGCCGCCATGCACGTGGCGCTGATCGACGACGGGTCGGGCACCGACGAGTCGACGGTGCTGCCCTTCTCCTGGAACGACGTGGCCCTGCACGCGGGCGGCGCCCCGGCGCTGCGCGTGTGCATCGCCCCCTCCGGCCCGAACACGGTGACCGTGACGGTGGCCGACGCCGAGGGGCAGCCGGTCCTGACGGTGGGCTCGCTGGTGTCGCGTCCGGTGTCGCAGGAGCAGCTGAGTGCGGGCGGTCCGGAGTCGCTGTTCGAGATCGCCTGGCGGCCGCTGGCGGTGCGCGCGGATGCTGCTGCCGAGCAGCACGTGTGGGGTGGGCTGCCGGAGGGTGAGCTCACCGGCGCCGTGGTGTTCCACGTACCGGACACCGAGGGCGGGCTGCCGGAGGCGGTGCGCTCGGCGAGTGCGCGGACGCTGGCGGTGGTTCAGGAGTGGCTGGCCGAGGAGCGGTTCGCGGAGACCACGCTGGTCGTCGCGACGCGTGGCGCGGTGGTCGTGGACGCCGCCTCCGATGTCATCGATCTGGCGCAGGCTCCTGTGTGGGGTCTGGTGCGTGCGGCGCAGGCGGAGAACCCGGGCCGTATCCAGCTGACCGACCTCGCCTCGGCGGCGGACGCGCTGGCGGCCGTCATCGCCTCGGGCGAGCCGGAGAGCGCGGTCCGCGCCGACGGCATCCGCATCCCGCGCCTGGCCCCCGTCACCGCGATCGCGGAGGCTTCCGTCGTCCTCGACCCCGAGGGCACGGTCCTGATCACCGGTGGCACGGGCGGTATCGGTGCCCATCTGGCCCGGCACCTGGTCACCGAGTACGGTGCCCGCCACCTGGTCCTCACCTCCCGGCGCGGCCCCGACGCGGAGGGCGCGGCCGAACTGGCCGCCGAGCTGAACCAGCTGGGCGCCGAAGTCACGATCACGGCCTGCGACGTGGCCGACCCGGCGGGCATCACCACCCTGCTGGCCTCGATTTCGGCCGCGCACCCGCTGACCGGCGTCGTCCACGCCGCAGGCACCGGCGACAACGGGCTCATCGACACCATGGACGCCGAGCGCCTCGACCGGGTCCTCGCTCCCAAGGCCGACGCGGCCTGGCACCTCCACGAGCAGACCCGGCACCTGGACCTGCCGCTCTTCGCCCTCATCTCCTCCGCCGGCGGCCTCACCCTGGCCGCCGGACAGGCCAACTACGCCGCCGCCAACACCTTCCTGGACGCGCTGGCCACCCACCGCCACGCCCAGGGCCTCGCCGCCCAGTCCCTCGCCTACGGGCTCTGGGCGAGCACGGGCATGGGCCAGTACATCACCGACACCGACGTGAAGCGCATGGAGCGCCAGGGCCTGCCGCCGCTCCAGCCCGAGGAGGCCCTCGCCCTCTTCGACGCGGCCTGCGCATCCGGCCGCCCCGCCACCGTCCCGCTCCACATCAACCGCACCGCCCTGGCCGCCCGTACCGACGAACTGCCCGCGCTCCTGCGCTCCGCCACCCCCGCCCCGCAGCGCCGCAACGTCCGCGCGAGCGCCGGCGGTGCGGGGGCCGGAGCCGCCCACGAGCTCGCGGCTCGCCTCGCCGGGAAGACCGAGGAGGAGCGCGACCAGGCCCTGCTCGAACTGGCGCGGACGCACGTGGCCGCCGTACTGGGCCACGAGTCGCCCGACGCCATCGAGCCCGACCGGGCCTTCCAGGAGCTCGGCTTCGACTCCCTCAGCGCCGTCGAACTGCGCAACCAGCTGAAGGCCGCCACCGGGCTCCGGCTCCCCGCCACGCTCGTCTTCGACTACCCGAACGCCCGCGCCGTCGCCGCGTACATCGGCGAGTCCATCGGCGGAGCGGCGCAGGACGCGGCCACCCGTCCGGCCGCCGCCGTCGCCCGTACGCGGGCGGACGGCGACGACGACCAGATCGCGATCGTCGCGATGAGCTGCCGCCTCCCCGGCGGAGTCACCTCCCCCGAGGAGCTGTGGCAGCTCGTCGTGGACGGCCGGGACGCCGTCTCCGGCTTCCCCCTCGACCGCGGCTGGGACGTCGAGAACATCTACGACCCGGAGCCGGGCGTGCCGGGCAGGACGTACGCCAACGAAGGCGGCTTCCTCTACCGGGCGGGCGACTTCGACCCGCACTTCTTCGGGATCAGCCCCAACGAGGCGCTGATCATGGACCCCCAGCAGCGGCAGCTCCTGGAGGTCTCGTGGGAGGCCATCGAGCGGGCCGGCATCAACCCGCACACCCTCAAGGGCAGCAGGACCGGTGTCTTCGCGGGCGTCATGTACCACGACTACGGGCAGGGCACCGAGGCCGCGGCCACCACCGGCGGCAGCCTCATCTCGGGCCGCGTCTCGTACACCCTGGGCCTCGAAGGCCCGTCCATGACCGTGGACACGGCCTGCTCCTCGTCCCTCGTCTCGCTGCACCTGGCCACCCAGTCGCTGCGCTCCGGCGAGTGCTCGATGGCACTCGTCGGCGGTGTCGCGGTGATGGCGAGCCCCGACATGTTCGTCGAGTTCAGCCGCCAGCGCGGGCTCGCCGCCGACGGCCGCTGCAAGTCCTTCGCGGGCGCCGCGGACGGCGCCGCCTGGTCGGAGGGCGTCGGCGTCCTCGTCATCGAGCGGCTCTCCGACGCCCGCCGCAACGGCCACCCCGTGCTCGCCGTGATCCGGAGCTCCGCCGTCAACCAGGACGGCGCGTCGAACGGCATGACCGCCCCCAACGGCCCCTCCCAGCAGCGCGTCATCCAGAGCGCGCTGGAGAAGGCCGGACTGACCACGGCCGACGTCGACGTGGTCGAGGCGCACGGCACGGGTACCAAGCTCGGCGACCCGATCGAGGCCCAGGCCGTACTCGCCACGTACGGGCAGGGCCGCGACGAGGACAAGCCGCTGTGGCTCGGCTCGCTGAAGTCGAACATCGCGCACACACAGGCCGCGGCCGGTGTCGCCGCCGTCATCAAGATGGTCCAGGCACTGCGCCACGGGCTGATGCCGAAGACCCTGCACGTCGACGAGCCCACCCCGCACGTCGACTGGTCCGAAGGCAACGTCAAGCTGCTCACCGAGGCGGTCGAGTGGCCGGCGGGCGAGCGGCTGCGCCGCGCGGGCATCTCCTCGTTCGGGCTCAGCGGCACGAACGCGCACGTGATCCTGGAGGAGGCCCCGGCAGCCCCGGAGGCCGCCGCCGACGGGGCGCCGCGCGAGCTGCCCGTCGTACCGGTGGTGCTGTCGGCCCGATCCCCCGAGGCCCTGGCCGGCCAGGCGGAGCGGCTGCGGGCGCACCTCGCCGACCATGCGGACGTGTCCTTGACCGACCTCGGCTTCTCGGCGGCGACCACCCGGACCGCGCACGAGTACCGGGCCGCGGTGGTCGGCGCGGACCGCGAGGAGCTCCTTACGGGGCTGTCGGCGCTGGCCGGCGGCTCGGCGGAGGCGGGCGTGGTGCAGGGCCTCGTACGGGAGGGTCGTTCGGCCTTCCTGTTCACGGGGCAGGGCGCGCAGCGGCTGGGGATGGGGCGTGAACTGTATGCCGCTTTCCCGGTGTTCGCGGAGGCGCTCGATGCCGTGGTCGGTGCGCTGGACGAGCACTTGGACCGGTCGTTGTACGAGGTGATGTGGGGTGAGTCCGCCGAGGACAAGGCGCTGCTGAACAGCACCGCCTACACCCAGCCCGCGCTCTTCGCGATCGAGACGGCGCTGTTCCGGCTCGTCGAATCGTGGGGTGTGCGGCCGGACTTCCTGGCCGGCCACTCCATCGGCGAGATCACCGCGGCGCATGTCGCGGGGGTTCTGTCGCTGGAGGACGCGGCCCGGCTGGTGGCCGCACGCGGCCGTCTGATGCAGGCGCTGCCCGCCGGTGGCGCCATGGCCGCGATCCAGGCGACCGAGGAGGAGATCCTCCCGCACCTGACGGACGCGGTCGGGATCGCGGCGATCAACAGCCCGCGTTCGATCGTGGTGTCGGGGGCCGAGGAGGCCGTCGAGGCGATCCAGGCCGCGTTCACCGAGCTGGGTCGCAAGACGACCCGGCTGCGCGTCTCGCACGCCTTCCACTCGCCGTTGATGGACCCGGTCCTGGCCGAGTTCCGCGCGGTCGCCGAGTCCGTGGCGTACGAGCCCGCCCGGATCCCGGTGGTCTCGGGCGTCCACGGCGAGCTCAGCGAGGACTGGGGGACCCCGGACTACTGGACCCGCCACCTGCGCGAGGCCGTCCGCTTCTCCGACACCGTCCGACACCTGCACGACAAGGGCGTCACCCGCTTCATCGAGCTGGGCCCCGACGCCATCCTGACCGCGCTCACCCAGGTCTCCCTGGACGGCCGGACCAGCGTCATCGAGCCCGTCCTGCGCCGCAACCGCCCCGAGGTCCGCAGTCTCCTGACCGCGCTCGCCCACCTGCACAGTGCGGGCTCGCGCATCGACTGGGCGGCCTTCTTCGCCGGCACCGGCGCGCAGCGCGTCGACCTGCCGACGTACGCCTTCCAGCACGAGCGGTACTGGCTGGAGGCCACGCCGGCCACCGACGTCGCCCACCACGGCCAGACCTCGGTCGGCCACCCCCTGCTCAGCGCGGCCATCACCCTGGCCGGGACCGACGAGGCCGTGCTGACCGGCCGCCTCGCCGCGGGCACGCACGCCTGGGTCGCCGACCACGACGTGCTGGGCAGCGTGCTGCTGCCGGGAACCGGCTTCGTCGAGCTGGCGCTCCAGGCGGGTGACCAGGTCGGCTGCCCGGTCCTGGAGGAACTCACCCTCCAGGCACCGCTCGTACTGCCCCGGCACGGAGGAGTCGCCCTCCAGGTGTCGGCCGGCGCGCCCGACGACACGGGCCGCCGGACCGTACGGGTCCACTCGCGCCACGAGGACGCACCGGCCGACACCCCCTGGGTGCTGCACGCCGACGGCCTGCTCGGTGCCCGCCCGGTCGACGCGGGCACGGACCTCACCGTCTGGCCGCCCGCCGGCGCCACCGCGGTGGACGTGAGCGACACGTACGAGGTGCTCCAGGGCCGCGGCTACCACTACGGCCCGGTGTTCCAGGGCCTCACGGCCGCCTGGACCTCCGGCGACGACATCTACGCCGAGATCGAACTGGCCGAGCAGGCGCACGGCGACGCCGAGAGCTTCGGGGTCCACCCGGCCCTGCTCGACGCCACGATGCACGCACTGGGCATCGGCGGTTCGGATGCGGACTCCGAGGGGGGCGCACAGCCGCTGCTGCCCTTCTTCTGGGAGGACGTGTCCCTGTACGCGGTCGGCGCCACGGCGCTGCGCGTACGGATCTCCTGGACGTCCGAGAACACCATGTCCCTGGACGCGGCCGACGCGGCCGGTGCCCCGGTGCTGTCGGTGAAGAGCCTGACCTTCCGTCCGGTGTCGCAGGAGCAGCTGGGCGGGGGGCGGCCGGACTCGCTGTTCGAGATCGCCTGGCGTCCGTCGGCAGCTCAGGTTCCGGCGGATGCCATCGCCGAGCAGCACGTGTGGGGTGAGCTGCCGGAGGGCGAGCTGTCGGGTGCGGTGGTCTTCCACGTCCCGGACGGCGAAGGCCCGCTGCCCGGGGCGGTGCGTTCCGCGACGGCACGGACGCTGGCGGCCCTTCAGGAGTGGCTGGCCGAGGACCGGTTCGCGGAGACCACGCTGGTCGTCGCGACGCGTGGCGCGGTGGTCGTGGACGCCGCCTCCGATGTCATCGATCTGGCGCAGGCTCCTGTGTGGGGTCTGGTGCGTGCGGCGCAGGCGGAGAACCCGGGCCGTATCCAGCTGACCGACCTCGCCTCGGCGGCGGACGCGCTGGCGGCCGTCATCGCCTCGGGCGAGCCGGAGAGCGCGGTCCGCGCCGACGGCATCCGCATCCCGCGCCTCGCCCCCGTCACCCCGAGCGCCGAGGCCTCCGTAACCCTCGACCCCGAGGGCACGATCGTCATCACCGGCGGCACCGGCGGCATCGGTGCGCACCTGGCCCGGCACCTGGTCACCGAGCACGGTGCCCGCCACCTCGTCCTGACCAGCCGGCGCGGCCCCGATGCCGAGGGCGCGATCGAACTGGCCGAGGAACTCTCCGAGTCGGGCGCCGAGATCACGCTCACCGCCTGCGACGTGGCCGACCCCGTCAACATCACCGCGCTGCTGGCCTCGATCCCGGCCGCGCACCCGCTGACCGGCATCGTCCACGCCGCGGGTACGGGCGACAACGGGCTCATCGCGACGATGGACCCCGAGCGCCTCGACCGCGTCCTGGCCCCCAAGGCCGACGCGGCCTGGCACCTCCACGAGCAGACCCGGCACCTGGACCTGCCCCTGTTCGCCCTCATCTCCTCCGCCGGCGGCCTCACCATGGCGGCCGGACAGGCGAACTACGCGGCGGCGAACACCTTCCTCGACGCCCTCGCGACGTACCGCCACGCCCAGGGCCTCGCCGCCCAGTCCCTCGCCTATGGGCTCTGGGCGGGCACCGGCCTCGGCCAGTACGTCTCCGACACCGACGTGAAGCGCATGGAGCGCCAGGGCCTGCCGTCGCTCCAGCCCGAGGAGGCCCTCGCCCTCTTCGACGCGGCCTGCGCATCCGGCCGCCCCGCCACCGTCCCGCTCCACATCAACCGCACCGCCCTCCAGGCGCGTGCCGACCGGCTCCCCGCACTCCTGCGGCCCGCCACCACCCCCACCCAGCGCCGCAGCGCCGGGGCCAAGAGCACCGAGGCAGAGCTCATCTGGCTCCGGATCGGCGGGGCGCCGGAGGCCGAGCAGGAAGCGGCCCTGCGCGAGCTCGTGCAGCGACGGGCCGCCCACCTCCTGGGCCACGCGAGCCCCACCGCCATCGACGTCGAGCGGGGCTTCCTGGAGTCCGGGTTCGACTCGCTCAGCGCGATAGAGCTGCGCAACGCCCTCATGAAGGACACCGGGCTCCGGCTGTCCCCGATGGTGGTGTTCGACAGCCACAGCCCGGCCCAGCTCGCCAAGGTGCTGCTGGCCGAGTACGCCGAGCAGGGCCTGCGTACGACGGCCACCGCGGCCACCACCTCCGGCGCCCCCGCGGCCCCGGGCTCCGCTCCGGCCGCCCCCCGGCCGGGCCGGGGAGCGGGGGAGACCCTGCGCGACCTGTTCCACGCCGCCGTGGTCGCCGGCCACGCCGACAAGGGCTTCGACCTGCTGCGCGCGGCCGCTGCCGTCCGGCCGTCCTTCGAGACGGCGACCGAGCTGGAACGCGTACCGGCCGCGGCGCGGCTCGCCGACGGTGCGGAAGGCCCGCACCTGATCTTCATCAACACGCCGATGGCGACGGGCGGGGCCTACCAGCACGCGCGCCTCGTCTCCCACCTCCAGGGCAGGCGGAAGGTCTCCGCCCTGCCGATCCTCGGCTTCGACGCGAGCGAGAGCCTCCCGGCCACCCCGCAGGCGGCGGTCGAGGGCCTGGCCCGTACCGTCCTGGAGGCCGCGGGCGACGAGCCGTTCGTCCTGATCGGCTACTCCTCCGGCGGCACCCTCGCCTACGCCACCGCCGGGCACCTGGAGCGCGCGTACGGCATCCGCCCGCACGGCGTGGTGCTGCTCGACACGTACAACGTCCACGACGGCGAGAGCGAGGGCGTCCCGATGGACGGTCTGGCGCTCGGCATGTTCGACAAGGAAGCGGCCTTCGGGGAGTTCGACACCACCCGGCTCTCGGCCATGGGCCGCTGGGTGGAACTCGTACCGGACCTGCCCCTCGACTCCGTCGCGGCGCCCGTCCTCTTCGTCCAGTGCACCCAGTCGTTCGTACCGGACGGCGACGACCCCTCGCCCGAGCTCACCCAGGGCAAGGCCGAGCCCTGGGAGCCCGCCCACACGCTGCGCCCCGTCGCCGCGAACCACTTCACGATCGTCGAGGAGCGCGCGGCGGACACCGCCCACGTGCTCGAAGAGTGGCTCGACGACGCACAGACCGCCCACCCGGACAACCAGAAAGCGATGTGAGACGACGGTGGCACTCAAACCCAAAGGCACCGTGCCCTTCGGCCCGTACGAGACCTGGTACCAGGTCACCGGTGACCTCCAGTCGGAGCAGCCCGCGCTCGTCGTCGTCCACGGCGGGCCCGGCAGCACCCACGACTACCTCAAGAACCTGAAGGAGCTGGCGGCGCACACCGGTCCGGTCGTCCTGTACGACCAGCTCGGCAACGGCGGCTCCACCCACCTGCCCGACAAGGGGGCCGACTTCTGGACCCCGGAGCTGTTCGCCGACGAGCTCGAAAACCTCGTCACGCGGCTCGGCATCGCCGGCAACTACGTCCTGTTCGGGCAGTCCTGGGGCGGCCTCCTCGTCACCAAGTACGCGGCCGCCCGCCCGGCCGGCCTGCGCGGCCTGGTCATCGCCAACGCCCCGGCCTCGTACCCGCTGTGGCTGGAGGAGGCGCAGCGGCTGCGCGCCGACCTGCCGCCCGGCGTCAACGAGACGCTGCTGCGCCACGAGGCCGCGGGCACCACGGACAGCGACGAGTACCACAACGCGATGCGCCCCTTCTACGAGAAGCACGTGTGCCGGCTCAAGCCGTGGCCGCGGGACTACCTGGCCTCGTTCTACGAGGTCTACAACGACCCGACGGTGTACTACGCGATGAACGGCCCGAGCGAGTTCCACGTCAACGGCACCCTCAAGGACTGGTCGGTCGTCGACTACTGCCCGCAGGTGGCCGTGCCGACGCTGCTCATCTCCGGACGCCACGACGAGGCGACCCCGGCGACCGTGCAGCCGTTCCAGGACCTGATCCCCGACGTCCGGTGGGTGATCTTCGAGGAGTCCAGCCACCTCCCGCACCTGGAGGAGCCGGAACTGTTCCAGCAGGTCATGAGGGAGTTCCTCGGCTCCCTCGCGAAGGAGAAGGAGGCGGCGGGCCATGGAGTCGTCTGACCGCTTCGCCGACCGTACGGGCGGCGCCCTGGTCTTCCCCGGCATGGGCCCCGTCCCCTTCGCCGAGGTCGCCAAGTTCATGCTGGTCAACCCGTTCGCCCGCAAGCTCTTCGCGGAGGCGGACGAGGTCCTCGGCTACTCGCTCTTCGAGCGGTTCAAGCAGGCCGAGGGCGACTACTCCGAGGCCGCCCAGGTGGCGTTCCTCGTGAACTGCCTCGCGCTCGCCCTGTGGGTGGAGCACGAGTTCGACGAGCAGCCGGCCTTCTGCACCGGCCTGAGCTTCGGCGAGAAGGCCGCGGCCGTGCACTCCGGTGCGCTGTCGTTCGCCGACGGGGTCCGCTTCACGGCACGGTTCGCCCACACGCTCGACGCGTACTTCGCCGAGGAGCACCCGGAGGAGGTCGCCACCCAGTCCTTCGCGCGGACCCCGCGCGCCCGGCTGGACGAGGTGCGGGCCGAGCTGACCGAGCAGGGCGAGTGGCACGACGTCACCTGTGTCGTGGACGAGGACTTCGCGATGCTCACCCTGCGCAAGTCCCGGCTGGAGTGGCTCCAGCAGCGCCTGCGGGCGCTGGGCGGCATGCCGCTGTACGTCATGGAGCCGCCGCTGCACTCGCCCGCGTTCGGCGGGCTGCGCCGGCGGGTCGAGGAGGAGGTCCTGGCGGGGCTGTCCTTCCGTGACCCGCACCTGCCGGTCGTCGCCGACCAGGACGGGGCGGTGCTCACGACGGGCGAGCAGGTACGGAACCTGCTGCTCGACGGCTGCGTCCGGCCGGTCGACTGGCCGGGCGTGCTCGGCTCCCTGCGCGACAAGGGCGTCGGAACCCTCTACGTGGCCGGGCAGGACGCCCTGTTCGGCCGGGTGGGGGCGGCGACCCGCAACTTCAAGGTCGTACCCGTCAATCCGCGGCTGGCCATGCGGCCGCGCCGCCGGACCGCGACCGCCGCCTGAGGGCGGCGGCCGCGGCCGCGGCGGCGCGGGCTCCGCTGCCGGTCAGCGGTTGGCTGCCTCGGACATCTTGCCGATCTGCTCCCACAGCACCGCGGGGGTGGCGAAGGTGTCCAGGGACAGCGCCTCGTCCACGAACCGGACGTCGTACGCCTGCTCCAGGGACCCCAGGAGCTCGACGACCCCGAGGGAGTCCAGTCCCACGGCCCGCAGGTCGGTGTCTGCCTCAAGCGGTTCGTCCGCACTGAGGAACGGCAGGTACTCCCGCAGCAGTTCCTCGAAATTGTTGTCCCAGCCCTTGTCCCAGCCCATGGTGACCCCAGTCTGTGTCGGTTGACGATTCCCAAGCACATGACGCTAGGACGGCCGAGGAGACCCCGGGAACCCCGGCCGGACCCCTAACCCGCGACGCACTCACACATCTCTTTCGGAACCTTCGGAGTGATCATGTCTGACACCAAGCGCCAGGCCTTGTACGAGCGCTTCCGCCGCGGGCTGGCCCTGTCCCCCGACCGCCCCGCCCTGCGGATCGGCGCCGAGTCGTACACCTACCGGGAGCTGCACGAGCAGGCCCTCACCTGGGCCGGCTCCCTCGGCTCCGCCAAGGTCGTCGGCGTCCTCGCGGGCAAGAGCGTGACCGCGTACGCCGGCATCCTCGGCGGGCTGTACGCGGGCGCCACCGTCGTCCCCCTGCACCCCGACTTCCCCGCCGTCCGCACGGGCCGCATGCTCGAACTCTCCGCCGCGGCGGCCCTGATCGTCGATGACCAGGGCCGGGCCGCGCTGGGCGACGTCGATATCCCCCTGGTGGTCCCGGACCCGGCTCTCGCCCTCACGGAGCCCCGAGCGGTCGATCCGACGGACGTGGCCTACATGCTGTTCACCTCGGGCTCCACGGGCCGCCCGAAGGGCGTGCCGATCAGCCACGGCAGCACGCACCACTACTTCGAGCTCCTCGACGCCCGCTACGGCTTCACCCCCGAGGACGTCTTCACCCAGACCTTCGACCTGAACTTCGACTGCGGCATGTTCGACCTGTTCTGCGCCTGGGGTGCGGGCGGCGTCGTCGACGTCGTACCGCCGAGCGCCTACCTGGACATGCCGGCCCACCTCGAAAAGCGCGGGATCACGGTGTGGTTCTCCACCCCCAGCGCGATCGGCCTCATCCGCCGCATGGGCGGCCTGAAGCCGGCAGCCCTTTCCACCCTGCGCTGGAGCTTCTTCGCGGGCGAGGCCCTGCGCGTCCAGGACGCCGCCGACTGGCAGGCCGCCGCGCCCGGCTCGACCCTG
The DNA here is from genome assembly GCF_042752335.1 of Streptomyces sp. NPDC059355. Taxonomy (NCBI): domain Bacteria; kingdom Bacillati; phylum Actinomycetota; class Actinomycetes; order Kitasatosporales; family Streptomycetaceae; genus Streptomyces; species Streptomyces sp. NPDC059355. Next base: position 43,331 of record NZ_JBHYXN010000045.1, read on the forward strand.
GAGAACATCTACGGGCCGACGGAGCTCACCGTCACCATCACCGCGTACCGCTGGGACCCGCAGACCTCGCCCGGCCAGGCGGTCAACGGCCTGGTCCCGATCGGCGCCGTCCACGCGGGCCACGACCACGTCCTCCTCGACGAGGAGGGCGCCGAGACCGAGGTCGAGGGCGAACTGCTGATCACCGGGCCCCAGATGGCCACCGGCTACCTCGACCCGCAGGACGACGGCGGCCGCTTCGTCGAGCGCGAGGGCCGCGTCTGGTACCGCACGGGGGACCGGGTCCGCCGGCTGCCCGGCGGCGACCTGATCTACCTCGGCCGCCTGGACTCCCAGGTCCAGGTCCAGGGCTGGCGGGTCGAGCTCGCCGAGGTCGACCACGCCCTGCGCGCCGTCGAGGGAGTGGAGGACGTGGTCACGGTCGCCCGCCCGGTGGACGGCAGCACGGAACTGGTCGTCTTCTACACGGGGGAGATCCAGCCGCCGGCCTCGCTGGCCCGCAGTCTTCGCGAGGTCCTCCCGCACGGCATGCTCCCGCGCCGCTTCGAACACGTCCCGGAGTTCCCCCTGAACTCGAACCGCAAGGTGGACCGCCCGGTCCTGGCGGCCCGAGCCGAATCCCTCCCCACCCCCCGCCGCCGCGCCGCCTGACACCCCCCGCACCCCTCCTCCGGCCCCACCGGCCCCCGCCCGGTGGGGCCGTTCGCCTGCCGGTGACGTCCACGCCGCTAGGGTGGCAGGGCATGTGCCGGCCCGAGGAGCAGAGCAGAGGATGATCACCCAGATTCGGATCGACGGCTTCAAGTCCTTCCGCGACTTCAACCTTGACGTGCCGCCGACGCTCCTCCTGCTGGGCCCGAACGGCGCCGGGAAGTCGAACCTCTTCGATGCGCTGCGCCTGGTGGCCGGCACGGCCGACCGCGGTTTCGAGGCGACGGTCCGCGAGGACCCCCGGCTGTCTCCCGGCGGGCTCTTCCACCGGGGCGCCGAGGAGCCGGCCCACACCCTCACCATCATGGTCGGGATGCTGGTCGCCTCCCAGGACGGGCCTCTCCCGGTCCGTATCCGTCTTCGCGTGGGGCGTACGCCCAACGGGCAGGTGGGAGTGCTCAGGAGGAGCGCCATCTGGGTCAGCAGCCTCGACGAACCCGGGTGGATGACCAGCGTGGGGCTGGACGGGGCCGCGCGGACCGCCGTCGAGGAGGCGCGCTCGGCGTTCCTCGCGCGTACGCATGCCGTGGACTACGTGCCCTTCCAGGGAAACATCGGCCCCGCTTGGGATCCGCAGGCCCTGGCAGAGTCCGGGGACGAGGACGAGGGCGGTGAGGAGGACGCCGAGGACGGCCGGGAGAGGTACGCCGAGGACTTCAGGCCGGCGCCGGGCGCCGAGCTGCTGGCGCTGGCCGCCCGCGAGTGCGCCTCCTGGCAGCCCTTCGTCCTCGATCCGGCGGCGTTGCGCGCGCCCACGGCTGCCCTCGCCACCGGCAGGACCACCCCGGACGGAGGCAACCTGGCGGCGGTTCTGCACCGCATCAAGGACGAGTCGCCGGGAAACTGGAGGCGGTTCGTCGGCGACCTGGCCGCGCTCGTCGACGGGGTGCGGGACATCCGGCCGCTGTACGACCGGCGCCGGGACGAATACGACTTCGAAGTCGAGTTCGGCAACACGGGCTGGATCAGCCCGCCCGCCCTCTCCGACGGCACCCTGCGGATGGCGGCCCTGCTCGCCGCCGCCGCGGATCCGGCCTGGCCGGGCGGGATGTGCGTGGAAGAGATCGAGAACGGGATGCATCCCGAGCACGTCGCCGATCTCGTACGCAGGCTCACGCGCGGCGCCGGGGTGACGGTGGACGCTTCCGCCGCCGTCCCGTACCGGCAGCTCATCGCCACCACACACTCCCCGGCCCTGCTGGCAGCCCTCCGCGGCGACCTCTCCGGCAGCCTCGTCTTCATGGAGCAGGCAGACCGGGTCGATCCGCAGAAGCAGAGTGCCGTCCGCACGACCGTCGCCCGACCGCTGCGCGGCTTCGACCCGGAGCGGGACCCCGGCGAGACGGTCTCACCTGAGCAGGTGGAGCGGCTGCTGCGGAACCTGGGCCGGGGGGCGTCGTGACGCACAAGTACAGGCCGCTGACACCGGGGCTGCTCGTGGAGGGCAGCGACGGGCCCTACTTGGCGAGCCTGGTCCAACGCCAGTTGGACCGGCTGATCCATCAGTACAGCTCGCGGACCGTGGAGGTCCTGCGGTGCGAGGTGTCCGCCGTACGCACGAACGACAAGCCGGAGCGGGTGCTGCGCGCCGCCGAGGTACTCGCCCGGGACTGCGACGTGGTCTTCGTCCACGGCGACGAGGACGCCCGCGAGGAGCGCCTCAAGCTGGTCGCCGAGCTGGAGCAGCGCCGGGGGCTGGCCCCGCGGGCCGGGGTGCCGGTTCCTCTCGTTCCGGTGCTCATGACCGAGTCGTGGATGCTGGCCGACCGGAAGGCCCTGGAACAGGTCGTCGGCGCCGAACCCCTGAAGGCGTACCCGTACACCTCGCCCTCCGCGCTGGAGGGGCACGTCACGATGAAGGGCAGCAAGGAGAAGCGCAACCCCAAGCAGGTCTGGAAGGCCCTCCTTGGTCCGGAGGGCCGCGAGGTGCTGAGCGACCGCGCGGAGCTGCTCGTGCGACGCACGAACCTCGACGTGCTCGAGCAGCTCCCCTCGTACCGGAAGTGGTGCGAGGACACCGCACGGGCCCTGCGGACGCTGAACTTCCTGTAGGGCGCTCGCGCGGTGCGAACAACGGCCGGCCGCCCGGGCGGTCAGACCTGGGCCGGTGCGGGGAGGGGCTCCAGGCCCATGGGGAGGTCGCCTCGGGAGGTGATCTGGAGTTTGCGGTAGACGCGGGTCAGGTGCTGTTCGACCGTGCTGACCGTCAGGTAGAGCTTCGCCGAGATCTCGCGGTTCGTCAGGCCCTGGGCCGCCAGGGTGGCCACCCGCTGTTCCGAGCTGCTGAGCCTTGCCGTCGTGGCCGCCCCCGGAGCCTCCGCCGGCGCGCGGTCGCGGTCGCGGGTGGTGGCGGCCGCGGAGGGGGTGGCCAGGGGGGCGTCGGGGAGGATCTCCCGGCACAGGGCCGTGGCCTCCGCCTCCTTCGCCAGGTTCCACGCCGAGCGGACCATCGCGCTGCCCTTCGCCGCCGACCCGTCCGCCTGCAGCGCCCGGCCCAGCTCCGCCATCGCCCGCGCCGCCTCCACCCGGTCCCCGGAGCGGTGCAGTGCCTCGACCGCCTGCCCCAGGACGGCCGCACGCCGCTTGGGGTCGCCGGCCAGTGCCTTGATGCGGAGCGAGACGCCCCGTACGTACGGCCGCTGCGCGTCGGGCAGGGCGAGCTGCTGGAGGGCGAGCTGCTCGGCCCGCGCCCCCTCGCCCAGCCTCAGCAGTGCCTCCGCCGCGTCCGTGCGCCACGGCAGGAACGCCGGCCGGTCCACCCGGCCGTCCTCCATGAGCCGCCCGGCCTCCAGGAAGTCCGCGAGCGCCGCGTGCGGCTGATTGACCGCCAGCCGGTACAGGCCGCGGGCCCGCAGGAACGCCAGCCCGTGCAGTCCGGTGAGCAGCCCCTTCGGCACCTGCCGGTCGGCGAGCCGGGAAGCCTCCGTGAAGCGGCCCATCGCGGTGCACGCCCGGATCAGCACCGCCGCCGGCGCGCACGGGAAGCTTCCGCCGCGCTCCGGCAGGGCCTCCAGCGCGGCCGTCGCGTGCGTGTAGGCCCCCCGCAGATCGCCCATCCGCAGCAGCGCCTCGGCGTGCAGCGCGGCGAACACCGCGCTCCAGCCCGGGGCCTGGCAGCGCCGGGCCTCCTCCAGCAGGTTCCGGCTCCACGGCACGGCCCGCTCGGGGTGCTCCGAGCAGATCAGCGACCGTACGGCCTGGGCGAGCGGCGCCACCGTGGCGTCCGTCAGCCGGGCCGAGTGCAGCAGCCGCTCGCCCACCGCCGCCGTGGTGTCCACCAGCGTGTCCAGGGGAGAGGCGGCCGGCTCGCCGACGGCGGCCGGCAGCAGGGCGGCGGCCTCGGTGAACTGCCCCTGCGCGAGCAGCAGCCCGGCCAGCGGCTGCACCTGCTCGGCGTCGAGCAGCCCGTCCCGCGCCTCCTCCAGCAGGGCGCCCAACCGCCGCTCCGCGGCGGCCGGATCGAAGCGCGCCGTGATCTGCGCGAGCCGCACCCGGATCCCGCGTTCGGCGTGTTCGTCGCCCCGCCCCTGCGCGGCGAGCTCCAGCAGCCGCGCCGCCTCGCGCGCGTCGCCCCGTACGAGGAGTTCCTCGGCCGCGTCCCGCAGTACGGCCACCTCCGCCGGACCGCAGTCCAGGGGCCGGCCCTCGGCGCGGGCCGCCAGCAGGTGACCGGCCACGGCGAGCACCGGCCCGCGGTCCTCGCCCAGTACCCGGGCGGCTTCGCGGTGCAGCGCGGTCCGGAGCTGCGGATCGCACTCCTCGAGGGCCGCGGCGCGTGCGGCGGGGTGGCGGAACGCCAGGCCCTCCAGCGGGCCCTGCTGCTCTCCCGGGGCCTCCAGCAGTCCCGAGGCTTCCAGCGCGGCCAGCCCTCGGCGGGCCGCCGCCGCGTCGAGGCCGGCCAGCCGGGTGACCCGGGCGGCGGTCGCCTGCTCGCCGAGCAGCGCCGCGGCACGGGCCAGCGCGAGCGCGTCCGGCCCGCTGCGGCGCAGGCACGTCGCGACGGCCTGGGCGAACGGCCCGCCGGGCTCGGGGGAGGGGAACGAGGAGGCGCAGGGCCCGGCCGCAGCCGCCTCGGGAGCCTCCCGCCCGGCCGCCTCCTCGACGAGCGCGCGCAGCAGCAGCGGGTTGCCCCCGCTGATCCGGTGCAGCTCGGCGGCCTCGGCGGCGGCGTTCGAGGCAACGGCGTTCGCGGCGTGGGCGGATCCCTCCCGCCTGCCCCGTACGAGGGCCACCTCGGCCGCCGTCAGCCGCTCCAGCCGCATCCGCCGGAAGTGCGGCTGGCGCATCAGCTCGGTGGTGAACGCCGGGTCCTGCGCCGGTGCGTGCGCCGCGCCGGCGACCACGACGAGCACCGGTGCGGTACGCGCGTGCCGGGCCAGGTACTGCACGTACTGCAACGACTCGCGGTCGGCGTACTGGACGTCGTCGACGCAGAGCACGACCGGGCAGTCCAGGCTCAGTTCGCGCAGTTCCGCGCAGAACGCCTGCATCGCCTCGACCCGCGAGGGCGCGCCCGGGCCCTCGGAGGGCCGCGGCAGGGCGAAGACCTGCTCGCTGTTGACCAGCTGGCGCAGTACGCCGAGCGGCACCTGCTGCTCCTCGGGCGCGCCGACCGCGTACAGGACCAGTGCGCCGGCCGCCGCAGCCCGCTCGGCGACGAGGTCGACGAGCGCGCTCTTCCCGCATCCCGTGCCGGCTTCGATCAGAACGATCCGGGACCGCCCCGCGACGCAGTCCGCGAGTGCCGTCTCCAGGAGTTCGATTCCGGCTTCCCTGCCCGTCAATGTCATAGCCGCCCCCGCGATCTGAAGGTCCACCCACCGGTCCATCGACCGGTCCACCCGCCTCTGACCCAGGACAGGATGGATCCCGCGTGCTACAGAGCAGGTCGAGGAGAAGCGGAGATCAGGACGGAAACCGGCCAGGACGGCGTGGGAGGCCGCTTCAGGGCGCCGGCTGTACGCACAGCAGACCGGCGTCGCGCATTTCCTCGACCCAAATGTCGAGATCGGCCCGCGCGTTTTCCGGTGCGGTGTTCCACAATTCGGCGAGCACATCGGCCGCGATTCCCGCATCGCCGTCATGGCGGCGCAGCAGAATCCACATGGCGGTGCCCACCGGGCCGCACCGGAACCGCCCCGGTCCGGCGGCGGAACCGCCGCCGGGACCGGCAGCCGGTCCCGCCGCGTACGCGGCGTGGAGCTCCAGACAGCCGTCCGCGTCCACGGAAGCGGCGACCACACCAGGCGTCGGTCGGACGCGCACGGCCACCTCCACTGCCGGATCCGAGACGTGTCGGCACCAGCCGATCGAGGACACCTCAAGCTATGGGGGAACGCCCGCCGGATCCATGGCGGGCGCCGCACTCTGGGGTGGCGGCTTCCGCCGACCCCCTACGGAGGGGTGAAGGCACCCGGCCGGAGATAGGGGGAGCGCGGCCGCCGCGGGACCGGTGGTTCCGGCGGAATACCATCCCCATTCCGGCGGAAAAGGCAGTACGTGTCCGGCGCCGCCCGGGCGGTCAGCTGGGCGGCACCCGAAATCGCCGGACCAAACCGGATCGCGTCCGCTTGGCCGAATTGCGTGCGGGCTGCCGGTCGAAAGGAACGGTGAAAAACCGGGTGCCCGGAATTGATCGCCTTTTCCGTCCCGCCCCGACCGTTTCTGCACCGGTTCTCCACCCGTCCTCAAGTGGCCCTGGACGTGCTCGCGGGTCCCTCCGCGCCGGGGAGCGGGCCGCGGGCCGAGTGCTGGTGCGGCCGCTCAACGGGCGGTCGAGTCTGACGCGATCGCGGTTCGCGAGGCTGACCCCTGTCCTGCTCATCCTCGGAGGTACCAGGTGAATCCGCCCACGCCCGTCATCACCGACGCCGTCCCCAGCCAGAGCGGGACAGGGTCCAAGGAAGGCCCCAAGGAAGTACGCCGCCTCGACCGGGTGATCATCCGTTTCGCGGGTGACTCGGGTGACGGCATGCAGCTCACGGGTGACAGGTTCACCTCGGAGACGGCGTCCTTCGGAAACGACCTCTCCACGCTGCCGAACTTCCCGGCCGAGATCCGTGCCCCCGCCGGCACCCTGCCGGGTGTCTCGTCGTTCCAGCTGCATTTCGCCGATCACGACATCCTGACGCCGGGCGACGCCCCGAACGTACTGGTCGCGATGAATCCGGCGGCGCTGAAGGCGAACATCGGGGACGTTCCGCGCGGGGCCGAGATCATCGTCAACACCGACGAGTTCACCGACCGCAGCATGACCCGCGTCGGCTACGCGAGGTCCCCGCTGGAGGACGGCTCCCTCGACGCCTACCAGCTGCACCCGGTGCCGCTGACGTCCCTGACGATCGAGGCGCTGAAGGACTTCGGGCTCTCCCGCATGGAGGCCGGCCGCAGCAAGAACATGTTCGCGCTGGGCCTGCTGAGCTGGATGTACCACCGCCCGACGGAGGGTACGGAGGCGTTCCTGCGGCAGAAGTTCGCGAAGAAGCCGAACATCGCCGAGGCGAACGTGGCGGCCTTCCGGGCCGGCTGGAACTTCGGCGAGACGACCGAGGACTTCGCGGTCTCGTACGAGGTCGCCCCGGCGACCCGGGCCTTCCCGGCCGGCACGTACCGGAACATCTCCGGGAACCTGGCCCTGTCGTACGGGCTGATCGCGGCGAGCCGGCAGGCCGATCTGCCGCTCTACCTGGGCGCGTACCCGATCACCCCGGCCTCGGACATCCTGCACGAGCTGAGCAAGCACAAGAACTTCGGCGTGCGGACCTTCCAGGCCGAGGACGAGATCGCCGGCATCGGCGCGGCGCTCGGCGCGGCCTTCGGCGGCGCGCTCGGCGTGACCACCACCTCCGGGCCCGGAGTCGCGCTCAAGTCCGAGACGATCGGGCTCGCGGTCTCGCTGGAGCTGCCGCTGCTGATCGTGGACATCCAGCGCGGCGGCCCGTCGACGGGGCTGCCGACCAAGACGGAGCAGGCGGACCTGCTGCAGGCGATGTACGGGCGCAACGGCGAGGCCCCGGTGCCGATCGTGGCCCCGCGGACGCCCGCCGACTGCTTCGACGCCGCACTGGACGCCGCGCGGATCGCGCTGACGTACCGGACGCCGGTGTTCCTGCTGTCCGACGGGTACCTCGCGAACGGCTCCGAGCCGTGGCGGATCCCGGACGTCGAGGAACTCCCCGACCTGCGCGTCCCGTTCCAGACGACCACGAACCACGTACTGGCGGACGGCACCGAGGTGTTCTGGCCGTTCAAGCGCGATCCGCTGACGCTGGCCCGCCCGTGGGCGGTGCCGGGCACGCCCGGGCTCGAGCACCGCATCGGCGGCATCGAGAAGCAGGACGGCACCGGCAACATCTCGTACGACCCGGCCAACCACGACTTCATGGTCCGCACCCGCCAGGCCAAGATCGACGGCATCCTGGTCCCGGACCTGGAGGTCGACGACCCCGACGGCGCCCGCACCCTCGTCCTGGGCTGGGGCTCCACCTACGGCCCCATCACCGCAGCCGTCCGCGAGCTCCGCACGGTCGGAGAGGCCATCGCGCAGGCCCACCTGCGCCATCTCAACCCCTTCCCGAAGAACCTCGGCGAGGTCCTCGGGCGCTATGAGCGCGTGGTCGTCCCGGAGATGAACATGGGCCAGCTCGCCCGGCTCCTGCGCGCCGACTTCCTCGTCGACGTCATCTCCTTCACCCAGATCAACGGCATGCCGTTCAAGGCCGGACAGCTGGCCGACGCCATTCAGGAGGCGAACCGTGGCCAGTGAGCTCCTCAACCTCGTGCCGAAGGCCGAGGCCAAGCAGTCGATGAAGGATTTCCGCTCCGACCAGGAGATCCGCTGGTGCCCCGGGTGCGGCGACTACTCCGTGCTCGCGGCCGTGCAGGGCTTCATGCCCGAGCTGGGACTGGCGAAGGAGAACATCGTCTTCATCTCGGGGATCGGCTGTTCCTCGCGTTTCCCGTACTACATGAACACGTACGGGATGCACTCGATCCACGGCCGCGCCCCCGCCATCGCCACCGGGCTGGCCACCTCGCGCCGCGACCTGTCGGTATGGGTGGTCACCGGAGACGGCGACGCGCTCTCCATCGGCGGAAACCACCTGATCCACGCCCTGCGCCGCAACGTCAACCTCAAGATCCTGCTCTTCAACAACCGGATCTACGGACTGACCAAGGGCCAGTACTCGCCCACCAGCGAGGTCGGCAAGATCACCAAGTCCACCCCCATGGGCTCCCTCGACGCCCCCTTCAACCCGGCGTCGCTGGCGCTGGGCGCCGAGGCCACCTTCGTGGCCCGCACCGTCGACTCCGACCGCAAGCACCTCACCGAGGTACTGCGCGCCGCCGCCGACCACCAGGGCACGGCACTGGTGGAGATCTACCAGAACTGCAGCATCTTCAACGACGGCGCCTTCGAGGTCCTGAAGGACAAGCAGACCGCCCAGGAGGCGGTGATCCGCCTGGAGCACGGGCAGCCGATCCGCTTCGGCGCCGACGGCCACAAGGGGGTCGTGCGGAACCCGGCCACCGGAGACCTGGACGTGGTGGACGTGACGCCGGAGAACGAGTCGGCGATCCTCGTCCACGACGCCCAGGCCAAGTCCCCGACCACGGCCTTCGCGCTCTCGCGCCTCGCCGACGCGGACACCCTCCACCGGACCCCCATCGGGGTCTTCCGCGACGTCGAACGCCCCGTCTACGACACGCTGATGGCCGAGCAGCTCCAGGCGGCCGTCGACAGCAAGGGCAAGGGCGACCTGGCCGGCATCATGGCCGGCGGCGACACGTGGACGGTCGTCGCCTGACCGGCCCTCTGCTGACGGTGGAGGCCGTACGGGTACCCCGTACGGCCTCCTTCGGGAGCCCCCGGCCGGGCTCGCCGGGACGCGCCGCCGGTCGGCGGTGTCCTTCGGATCAGGCCGGGGCCACCCGCCGGAGGCGGTTCAGACGGCCGTCCGGCCTACGGGCGTCAGGTCCATCGGGAGGTCGCCGCGTGAGCTGATCCGGAGCTTGCGGTAGACGCGGGTCAGGTGCTGCTCGACGGTGCTCACCGTCAGGAAGAGCTTCGCGGAGATCTCCCGGTTGGTCAGCCCCTGCGCCGCCAGCGTCGCCACCCGCTGCTCCGAACCGCTCAGCTTGGCCCCGCCGGCCGCCGTTCGACCGCCCGCCTGCGCCCGGTCGCGTACGGGCGGGGTCAGGGGAGCGTCCGGGAGGATCTCCCGGCACAGGGCGACGGCCTCGCTGTCCTTGGCGAGGTTCCAGGCGTTGCGGATCATGGTGTTGCCCTTGGAAGAGCCCTCGGACTGGAGCGCGCGGCCGAGGTCCGCCATGGCGCGGGCCGTCTGGACGCGGTCGCCCGAGCGGTGCAGCTCCTCGACGGCCTGGCCCAGCAGGGCGGTGCGCCGGCGGGGTTCGCCGGTGAGGGCGCGCAGGCGCAGGGAGACACCGCGTACCCAGGGGCGCCGCGCGTCGGGGTGGGCGAGCTGGTCGAGGACGAGCTGCTCCGCCTGCCGGGCCTCGCCGAGGCGCAGCAGGGCTTCGGCGGCGTCGGTGCGCCAGGGGAGGTGGGCGGGGCGGTCGATGCGCCAGTCCGCCAGGAGGCGGCCGGTTTCGAGGAAGTCGGCGAGTGCGGCGTGGGGCTGGTTGACGGCGAGTCGGTGCAGGCCGCGGGCGCGCAGGTACGCCGGCCCGTGCAGGCTGGCCGGCAGCCGCGGCGGCAGCTGGCGGTCCGCCAGCCGGGAGGCCTCGGTGAACCGGCCCATCGCACTGCAGGCCCGGATCAGCACGGCCGTCGGGGCGCAGTGGAAGGCGCTGCCGGTCCGGTCGGGAAGGGCCTGGAGGGCGGCGGTGGCGTGGGCGTGGGCCCCGGTGAGGTCGCCGAGGCGGAGCAGGGCCTCGGCGTGGAGGGTGCCGAAGAGCGAGACCCAGCCGGGCGCCCCGGCCCGCTCGGCCTCCTCCAGCAGCTTGCGGCTCCAGGAGACGGCGCGGTCGGGCTGGTCGGAGGCGGTCAGCGACCGTACGGCCTGGGCGAGCGGCGTGACGGTGGCATCGGCCAGCCGGGTCCCCTGCAGCAACCGTTCACTGACGGCCGCGGGCGTATCGAGATCGGTGTCGAACGCCGCCCCGCCGCCGGTGGTGGCGCCGGGGCCGGGGGCGGCGGAGGCTGCGACGGCGCCGGAGGCGTCCAGTCCCGCGGCTTCGCCGATCCGCCCCTGCGCGTACAACAGTGCGACGAGCAGCCGGGTGTGCTCGGTGTTCGGGGTGCCGGAGCGGTGGGCTTCGAGCAGGGCGGTGAGCTGGCGTTCGGCCGCCGCCGGGTCGAAGCGGGCCGCGACCTGGGCCAGGCGCAGTCGGATCCCGTGGGAGGTGTGCGCGTCGGCGCCTGCCCGGAGGGCGAGTTCGAGGAGGCGCGTGGCGAGGCGGGCGTCGCCCTGGACCAGCTGTTCCTCGGCGGCCTCGCGCAGCACCTCGATGTCGGCGGGGTCGCCGTCGGCGGGGCCGTCGGCGGCGTGGTCGGCGGCCGCGGCCAGCAGGTGCTCGGCGACGGTGGTGGCGGGCGCGCCGTCCTCGCGCAGCAGCCGGGCGGCCCGGCGGTGCAGGTCGGCGCGGGTCGCGGGGGCGGTGTCCTCCAGTACGGCGGCCCGCGCGGCGGGGTGCCGGAAGCGGGTCCCGTCGGGTCGGCCGCCGTCGTCGGGCCGGCCCGAGGCTTCCGGCCACCGCGAAGCCCCGGGCTCGCCGGAGCCCGCCGCCCGCCCCGAAGCTTCCGGCAGGCCGGGGGCGTCCGGCCGGCCTGCGGCCTCGTACCAGCCTGGGTCCTGGTGCCGTCCCGCGGTCTCGTACGGGCCGGGGGCGTCCGGCCGGGCCGCTGTCTCCACGAGGCCCGCGGCTTCGAGGGCGGCCAGGGCCCGACGGGCGGCCGCCGCGGATCCGCCGAGGAGGCGTACGACCCGTTCAGGGGTGGCCTGTTCACCGAGTACGGCCGCGGTACGGGCCGCCGCGAGGGCGGTGGGCCCGGTGCGGTGCAGGCAGGTCGCGACGGCCTGGGCGTACGGGCCGCCCACCGCGGGAGCGGGAGCCTGCCCGGCCCCGATCCCGGCCCCGATCCCGGCCCCGGTCTCCTCGACGAGGGCCCGCAGCAGCAGCGGGTTGCCCCCGCTGATGCGGTGCAGCTCGCCGACGGACAGGAGCCCGCCACCGCGCGCGAGCCCGTCGGCCGCCGGGAGCCCGGTGTTCGGGGCGAGCCCGCTGCTCGGCGTGAGCTCGCCGTTCGAGGTGAGCCTGTGGCTCGCCGTGGGCCTGTTCGGGATGAGCTTGTCGGTGGGCGTGAGCCCGCTGTCCGGGGCGAGCCCGACGGTTGGCGTGAGCCGGCCATTCGGCGTGAGACCGGTGTTCGGGGCGAGCCTGTGGGTCGGCCCGAGCCCGCTGTCCGGGGCGAGCGTGTCGTTCGGCGTGAGCCCGGTGCTCAGGGTGAGCCCGCCGAACGGCGTGAGCCAGCCTTCCGGAAGGTGCCCGTCGGGCGGCGTCAGCCCGCCGTTCGGTACGGGTGTGCGGGTTCGCTCGGGCTCGTCGGTCGGCACGAGGGGTACGGGCGGCCGGACTCCGTCCGTCGGGCGGAGGGCGGCGAGGGCCGTGGTCACCTCGGTGGGGGTGAGGCGGTCCAGGCGCAGGCGTGCGAAGTGCGGCTGGCGCATCAGCTCGGTGGTGAAGACCGGGTCGAGGTCCTCGGCGTGCGGAGTGCCGGTCAGCACGGTCAGGACGGCCGCCGTTCGGGCGTGCCGGGCCAGGTACTGGAGGTACTGGAGGGACGCGCCGTCGGCGTGCTGGATGTCGTCGACGACGAGCACGACGGGGCGCTCGGCGCCCAGCTCCCGCAGCCGCGCGCAGAAGGCCTGCATGGCCTCCACCCGCGCGGGCGGCGCACCCGAACCGTCGGCGGCGGACACGGGCAGGGCGAAGCCCTCCTCGCCGTGGGCCAGTTGACGCAGCACGCCCAGGGCCACGTGGCGCTCCTCGGGGGAGGCGACCGCGGTCAGGACCAACGCCCCGGCCCGGCGCGCCCGTTCGGCGGCGGCGTCCGCGAGCGCGCTCTTGCCGCAGCCCGTGGCGCCCTCGGCCAGCACGATCCGCGCGCCCCCCTCGGCGCACTCCGCGAGCGCCGTGTCCAGCGCTCCGATCACCGCTTCCCTGCCCACCAGCGTCACGCGTGCCCCCGTCATCGAAAATCCACCCCTCACCCTGGCCAGGGTCGAAGCCGCGCCTACAGGGGTGGTCGAGCGCAGCCGGAGCAAAAAGACCCCAGGCCGTCCGGGGTGGCCCCCGCCTACAGAGCCTGCCCCGCAAACCGGACCGGACCGCACCGGGCCGCCGCGCCCCGGTGCGTCAGTACGTCCGCACCTCGGGCGCCCCGCGTCCCACGCTGCCCGCCGCCGGACTCCGCGGGCTGGTCCCGCCCGCCCCGGAGGGGGGACCGGCCTCGCGGCACCCGGCTTCGGCCCGGGCGCCGGTGGTGTCCCCTGCCCCCTGCGGGCGGCTCGTCGCGGGTCCCGAGCCCGGCCCCGATCCGCCGGACACACCAGGGGGAACCCCCTGTTCCGCAGGGGTGCCTTCCGAGCCGGCACCGGCGGCGTCAGCCGCTGGCACGACCCGGTACCGATCGTTCCGCGGCGCGGTCTGTGGTGCTTCTCAAGCGGACTTCGAGGATTTCTCGACCCGCGGCGCCGAGCGTGACAGCGCCACGTCACCGCCGCCGCCAGCGGAAACACCTGCCACGAGAGGGCGATGCCGATGCCGATGGAAGAACCCCGATGCGATGCCGCGCAGCGCGAGCGCATCACGGCGCCCGTCCACGTGACCGGCCCCGCCGGCCCCTGGGACGCGGTACGGGAGGGCATGGCCCGGCGCGGTAACGCCTCCGTCCACACCACCTGGGGCGAATGGCTCACCGCCGCCCTCGCGGAGCCGGCCCTGCGGCCCCTCCTCGGCCGGGACTGGCAGCGCTACCGCCACACCACCGACCCGACCATCCGGTTCCGCTTCGTCGCCTCCCGGCTCGCGGTCCGGTACACGGCCGCCGCCGCCCTCGGGACCGACCCCGCCAAGCTGGACCTCTCGTACAAGCCCGGCGGGCGCCCGTACCTGCGCGGCCTGGACCAGATCGACCTGAGCCTGACCCACACGGACGACCTGATCGCGGTCGGCATCAGCCGCAACGGCCGCATCGGCATCGACACCGAACCCGCCGACCGCAGGCTGGCGTTCTCGCTGCTCCAGAACCAGGTGTGCACCGAGGCCGAGCGCGCCGAGCTCGCCGCCCTCCCCGAGGCGGAGCAGAGCGCCGGCATGCTGCGCCTGTGGACGCTGAAGGAGGCGTACACGAAGGCCCTGGGCCAGGGTCTGCGGATGGGTTTCTCCGAGTTCGGATTCGCCGCGGGGGGTACGGGCGGCACCGGTCTGCTCGCCCCCGACGGCACGCCCGCCGCCCACGGGGAGTGGGCCTTCGGCACCTACCCCGTCCTCGGCCGGTACCTCGTCAGCGTCGCCTGCCACGACGCGGGACTCGACCCGTCCCGGGACACCTCCGTGTCCACCATGCTCGACGAGGGATTCGTCGCGATGGTGTCGGGGCTGCTGGACCCCGTCTGACCCCCCGCTGCCCCCCGTCTGACGCCCCCCGGCCGGGAGCTCGACCCGCTCCCGGGCCGGAATCAAGCCAAGCTGTAGCGCCCACGGTGAAGCTGGGCGACGCGACACCGGCCGGACCCGGTGCCTCTGTGTCGAAAGGGCCCGTATGAGCATCGTCGAGGAAAGACCACTGGAGACCGTACTCGCGCCGGACTCCCGACCCGCGGCTCCGATCTCCCCGCGCCGGGAGGAGACCCGCTTCGCCTCCCTGCGCGAGCGCACCGCGGAACTGTACGCCGTACGGGCGCTGGCCGAGGCCGGCCCGAGCGAACGCGCCACCGCGGCCCAGCACTCGAAGGGCAAGCTGACCGCCCGCGAGCGGATCGAGCTGCTCTTCGACGAGGGTACGTTCAACGAAGTCGAGCAGCTCCGCAAGCACCGCGCCACCGGCTTCGGCCTGGAGGACAAGAAGCCGCACACGGACGGGGTCGTCACCGGCTGGGGCAAGGTCCACGGCCGCACCGTCTTCGCGTACGCCCACGACTTCCGCATCTTCGGCGGCGCGCTGGGCGAGGCGCACGCCGAGAAGATCCACAAGCTGATGGACCTGGCCGAGGCGGCCGGCGCCCCGATCGTGGGCCTGTGCGACGGCGCGGGCGCCCGTATCCAGGAGGGCGTCACCGCGCTCGCCGGCTACGGCGGCATCTTCCAGCGCAACGTCCGCAACTCGGGCGTCATCCCGCAGATCTCCGTGATCCTGGGTCCGTGCGCCGGCGGCGCCGCGTACTCGCCCGCCCTCACGGACTTCGTCTTCATGGTGCGCGGCACCTCGCAGATGTTCATCACCGGCCCGGACGTGGTCCAGGCCGTGACCGGCGAGGCCGTCACGATGGAGCACCTCGGCGGGGCCGACAGCCACGCCGGCGCCTCGGGTGTGGCGGCGTTCGCGTACGACGACGAGCAGAGCTGCCTGGAGGACGTACGCCACCTCCTCTCCCTGCTGCCCTCCAACAACCGCGAGCTCGCCCCCGCCGGCGGCCTCGAGGACCCGGTGGACCGGCGCTGCGAGAGCCTGCTGGACCTGGTCCCGGCCAAGCCCACGCAGGGTTACGACATCCGTGACCTCATCACGGAGGTCGCGGACGACGGGGACTACTTCGAGATCCACGCCCAGTGGGCCCAGAACGTCGTCTGCGCGCTGACCCGCCTCGGCGGCCACGTCGTCGGCATCGTCGCCAACCAGCCGGCCCACCTCGCGGGCGTCCTGGACATCCAGGCCTCCGAGAAGGCGGCCCGCTTCGTCCAGTTCTGCGACTCGTTCAGCATTCCGCTGGTCACGCTGATCGACGTACCCGGCTTCCTGCCGGGCGTCGACCAGGAGCACAACGGCATCATCCGGCACGGCGCGAAGCTGCTGTACGCGTACTGCAACGCCACCGTCCCGCGGATCTCGCTGATCCTGCGCAAGGCCTACGGCGGCGCGTACATCGTCATGGACTCGCGGTCCATCGGCGCGGACGTGGCGCTGGCCTGGCCGTCGAACGAGATCGCGGTGATGGGGGCGGAGGGCGCGGCGAACGTCATCTTCCGGCGCGAGATCAACGCCTCGGACGATCCCGACGCCACGCGGGCGCAGAAGATCAAGGAGTACCAGACCGAGCTGATGCACCCGTACTACGCGGCCGAACGCGGCCTCGTCGACGACGTCATCGACCCGGCCGAGACGCGTGCGCGGCTCATCTCCACGCTCGACATGCTGCGTACGAAGCACACGCAGCAGCCGAGCCGCAAGCACGGGAACGTCCCCCTGTGACCGCCCCCGCGCCGGCTCCGGGCCCCACCCCGGACGCCGCCGGCGACACCTTGGCCCTCGCCCTCGCGGCCTCGATCCGCATCACCAAGGGCAATCCGACGGCGGAGGAGGTCGCGGCCCTGGCCGTGCTCCTCACCGCCCGGATCCGGCTCCGGAACGAGGCGCAGTCCTCACAGACGGAGGCTCGGGTGCACAAGCTGCCCCTGCGCTCCCGACCGTCCTTCATCGCGCCGGGCGCCTGGGCCTCGTAGGCCCTCACCCACCGCCCGCCCCCCACACGAAGGACGATCCCGCACGCCGCCCGGCCACCCCCCCCCGGCCGGGCGGTCGGCGGCATGCCCGGGGCACCCCCTCCCGACCCGGGCATGCCGCACTCCCCCCCCGGCATGCCGCACCCCCTCCGGCAGGCCCCCACCCCGGCACGCCGCACCCCCCAGGTCAGCCCCGCTCGACCAGCGCGGCGACGCCGTCCAGGATCCGCTCCAGCCCGAAGTCGAGCGGATCGCCCGGGCGGGGGGCGAATGCCCCGCCCGCGATGGCCGCGGTCAGTGCGGGGAACCGGTCGCCGTGCCGCGCCCACACGTCCGCCGTGAGCCGGGCCCACTCCTCGCGGCCCTCCGCGTCGTCGTCGACGAGCTGCTGCGCCAGACCGCGCACGTGCCCGACGAGCAGCAGGAAGGCCGCGTGCTGCTGTGCGTACGGGAGCCCCGTCTCCGACAGCGCGGCCAAGGCCGAGTTGATCCAGGCCAGTTGGCGGGGCCCCATGAGCTGTCGGCGCATCCCGGTGGCGGTCACCATCCACGGCCGGCGCCGGTACTCCTGCCAACACGCCCGCGCCCACACCTCCAGCCGAGGCCGCCAGCCTCCCGCCACGGCGGTGACGTCCGGCGCCGGCCCGAAGGCGGCGTCGACCATCAGGTCGAGCAGTTCGGCCTTGCCGGGGACGTAGCGGTACAGCGCCATGGTGGTCACGCCCAGGCGCGCGGCGACGCTCTGCATCGACAGTACGTCCAACCCCTCCTCGTCGGCGATGGCGAGCGCGCTGTCCACGATGCGCCCGACGCTCAGCGAGGGCTTCGGTCCGCGCTTGGGCTGCCCCTGCTCGCCCCACAGGAGCGCCAGGCTGACCGCCGGATCGCGCTTCTCGTCCCTGCTCCTGGCCATGGGGCCCGCTCCTCGGATCGCCGTGCGCGCCGGACCTGTTGACGGTGCGCCACAGAACTGTATATAACATAAACGCAATCGCTTATCGCATACACAGTTTCTGCCGCCGTCCGAGGAGTCCCGATGCTCGCCGAAGCCGTCGCCACCGTCCCCGTACTCCTCGCCGCGCCGGTCGCCGGCCTGCTCGGCCACCGCGCCGTGCGCCGCGCGCGCAGCGCCCGGCTCCTGCGCATCGACAGCCCGAACGGCATCGACGAGCAGGGGTTCGTCCGGATCGGCGGCATCGAGCAGTGGATCTCGATCCGCGGCGAGGACACGGCCAACCCGGTGCTGGTCGAGATCCACGGCGGCCCCGGCGCCTCCCACTCGATCTTCGCCGCGCGTACCCGCTCCTGGGAGAAGCACTTCACGGTCGTGCGCTGGGACATGCGCGGCGCGGGCAAGACCTTCGGCCGCTCCGGCCCGCAGGGGCAGGGCGAGATGAGCTTCGCCCGGCTGTACGAGGACGCCCTCGACGTCACCCTTTACGCCCGCCGCCGGCTCGGCGCCGACCGGGTCGTCCTCGTCGCGAGCTCCCTGGGCAGCGTCTTCGGCCTGCGCCTGGCCCGCAGCCACCCCGAGCTGTACTCCGCGTACGTCGGCACCGACCAGAACATCCTGGACGCCGGCCGCGACACTTCCGTCCACGAGGCGCTCCTGGCCCGGCTGCACGCGGCCGGCAGGCACAAGGACGCGGCCGCGGCGCGGGAGACGGGCGGCGACCCGCACCGCCTGACCGCCGGTCAGCGGGCCGCGTACGACAAGCTGACCGTGGCCTCCGACCCCCTGACGCTCGACACCCTCAAGCGGGTCGTGCTGGGCTCGCTCTGGTTCTCCCCGCTGCACTCACTGCGCGAGATCGGCCGGTACTTCGCGGGCATGAAGTTCTCCGCGCGGCTGACCCCCGGCCTCGCGGCCTTCGACGACCGCGCCGACGGCACGCACTTCGAGGTGCCGTTCTTCGTCTTCCAGGGCGACCGCGACGTCATCACCCCGCCCGGGCGCGCCCGGGCCTTCTTCGACGAGGTGGAGGCCCCGGTCAAGGGGTTCGCCCTGATCGAGGACGCGAGCCACTTCGCGGCGTTCCGCCACCCGGACCGGTTCCTGGACCTCATGCTGACCCGGGTCCGGCCGGTGGTGGCCGGGACGGGGGCCGCAGCCGGGGCCGACGCCGTCGTCATCGCCCAGGTCGGGCCGGTGCACGGACGCTGAGCGGCGGCCCGGCCCCGGCCGCCCCGGCCCCGGGGGCCGGAGCCCGTCAGACCAGTCCGCGCGGGGGTGGGGAGACGTGGAAGACGAAGGACAGGGCCTCCACCGTGGAGCGGGCCGCCGCGAGCGCCTCCTCGCCTGCGCGCCGACCGGAGCCTGATGCCCACGGCGGTCGAGGAGGTCCTGCGGTGGACCTCGACCGCCACCCACATCATGCGGACCGTCACCGAGCCCGTGATGCTGCGGGAGCGCCAACTCGAACCGGGCGACCGGGTCGTCATGTGGACCCCTTCCGCGAACCGGGACGAGCGCTACTTCGAGAACCCCGACGTCTTCGACATCGCCCGCCGCCCCAACCGGCACCTCGCCCTGGGAGCCGGCGAGCACTTCTGCATGGGCGCGATGATGACCCGTACGGAGATGCGGATCCTGTTCACGGAACTCCTCGACTCCGTGCACTCCATCGAACAGACCGGGCCCGCGGTACCGCTGCGCTCCATCGTCGTCAACGGACTGGAGAGCCTCCCGGTGAGGATCACCGCCACATGAGCCTCATGACGATCCTGGCCCTCACACCGCCGGCGCCGCCGGAGCCCCGCCGCCGTCCCGCCCCGGGGCGCCGTCTCCTCAGCCGAGGACGGCGGTGGCTTCGATCTCGACCAGGTGCTCGGGCACGTCGAGGGCCGCGACGCCCAGCAGGCTGGCCGGGGCGACGGGGGTGACGCCCAGCTTCGCGCTCGCCCGGGCGACCCCCTCCAGCAGCAGCGGCATTTTGTCCGGGGTCCAGTCGACGACGTACACGGACAGCTTCGCCACGTCCGCGAACGAGCCGCCCGCCCCGGCCAGGGCGGTGGCGATGTTGAGGTAGCACTGTTCGACCTGGGCGGCGAGGTCGCCTTCGCCGACAGTCGCCCCGTCGGCGTCCCAGGCGACCTGCCCGGCGACGAAGACCAGCTTCGAACCGGTCGCGATCGACACCTGCCGGTAGACGGGGATCTCGGGCAGCCCGGTGGGGTTCATAAGGGTCACGGCCATGATGCAAAGCCTCCTGGTCACGCTCTCTTGTGGTTACCCAGGAACCGTAGGAGAGTGGCCGGTGACATGGAAGAACGCACTTTTCGGTGACTGGGGAACCTGATGGTGACCAAGCAGCTCGGCGGCGTACCGCGCGATGAAGCGGACGTGCGGCGCGCCGACTCCCTGGGCCGGGAGATCTTCTCCGGCATCGCCAACAAATGGGCGCTCCTGATCATCGAAGCCCTCGGCGACGACACCCTGCGCTTCGGCGAGCTGCGCGACGAGGTCGAGGGCATCAGCCACAAGATGCTCACCCAGAACCTGCGCATGCTGGAGCGGTACGGGCTGCTGCGGCGCACGGTGTACCCCACCGTGCCGCCGCGGGTCGAATACGCGCTCACCGAGCCGGGCGCGGCCCTGCGCGAGACGATCGACGGCCTGTGCGACTGGACCCACCGGTACGTCGGCGAGATCGAGGCCTCGTGCCGCCGCTTCGACGCCGGCGCGTAGCGCGTCAGGAGCGGTGGTTGCCGTGGTTGCCGTGGTGGTCGGCGATCGCCTCGGCCGACGCCCGGTGCGCGACGGCGGCCAGGACGGGGTTGGTCACGCGGTAGTAGTGCTCCGCCGTGAGGCCGAAGCGCAGGGCCCAGCCGCGTCCGCGGGCCCAGGTCGCGTCGTCCACGCCCGCCGCCTCGCGGAACACCTCGCGGGTGTCGGCGGACAGCAGGGTCCAGGCCGCCATCACATCGCACGCGGGGTCGCCCACGCCCACGCCGCCGAAGTCGATGACCGCGCTGAGCCGGCCCTGGTGGCCGAGGAGGTTCCCCGGCAGCAGGTCGCCGTGCAGCCAGACGGGCGCGCCCTCCCACTGCGGTACGCGAACGGCCGCCTCCCACGCGGCGGTCGCGGCCTCCGCGTGCAGCGTGCCGTCGGCGCCCAGGTCCCGGATCGCCGCACGGACCTCGTCATCGGCCGTACCCACCGGCCCGCCCCGGAACGACCGCGGTGCGCCGTTCGTGTCGATGCGCCGCAGCGCCGCGACGAAACGCCCCAACTCGGCTGCGGCAGCGTGCAGTTCGGTGAGCGGTTCGTCGAAGAGGTTCGCCCCGTCGAGCCAGCGGTACACCGACCAGGCGAACGGGAACCCCTCGCCCGGAACCCCCTGCCCCAGCGGCACGGGTACGTCCAGCGGCAGGTGCGGGGCGAGGTGCGGCAGCCACCGCTGTTCCTTGCCGACCTGGCCTTCGGCCTCGGCGATGCGGGGCAGCCGTACGGTCTTGTCCGTGCCCAGCCGGTACATGGCGTTGTCGGTGCCGGCCGAGCGCACCTTCCGTACGGGCAGCCGTGCCCACTGCGGGAACTGCGCCGCGACCAGCCGCTCGACGAGGGCCTCGTCGATGTCCACCTCGTCGGCATGCATCTTCGTGTTCGTACCGGACATGGAGCGGAACGTACCCGCCGGACAGGTGGCCCTGCCAAGGGTTTTCTTCCGGCCGGGCAGCACCGACCCCCGCGTCGCCCGAGCCGCTGGGGCCCGGGCGACGGACTGCGGCGGAGGCTACCTGCGGTACGAGGAGACGTAGCCCGGGCCCGGTGACCCGACGCCCGTCACCACGTCATAGCCGCGGACGGCGGCCAGCGAGCTGTCCTTGCCGAGACTGCGGACCGAGGTCAGCAGCCCGTCCGCGGCATCGACGGTGTTCGCGAAGTCGACGCGGGCGACGGCGAGGTCGCGGTCCTTGCCCAGCGGGTGGTCGGTGACGTCGTGGTAGAGCGGGGTCCCGAACCGGGCGTAGATCGCGGGGTTCGCGAAGCCGATCGGCAGGTGGCGGGCCTGCTGCGCCAGCGCCTGCACCCCGGCGATGACCGGGGCCGCGAGCGAGGTGCCGCCGATGCGGTACTCGTCGTACGAGACCGTTCCGTCGGGCCAGCTCTGCGTCTGTCCGACGAGGAATCCGGTGTTGGGGTCCGCGATGGCCGCGATGTCCGGGACGGTGCGCATGCGCGTCGTGCCGTTCGCCTTGGAGAGCGCGTCGGGTACGACGCCCCGCTGGTAGGCGGGCTGGGCGACCGTCGAACTCGTGCCGCCGCCCGCGCCGCTCGTGTAGGCGCCCGGGAAGCCCGTCCAGCTGGTGCCGTCGGCGCTCAGCGGGGCCTTGAGCGTGCCCCAGCCCGTCTCGAACTGGTACGTGTTGCCCTTGCCGACTGCCAGGGAGGTGCCGCCCACCGCCGTCACCCACGCCGAGTTGGCCGGGGTGTCGACCTGCTTCTTCCCGGTGTTGGCGACCTCGTCCCCGTTGTCGCCCGAGGAGAAGTAGAAGCCGATGCCCTCGATGGCACCCAGCTTGAACGTGTGGTCGTAGGCCGCTGCGACATCCGGGGTCTCGTTGGCCTCGATGTCACCCCACGAGTTGGAGACGATGTCGGCCAGCCTGCTGTCGACGACCTTGTTCAGGGCGTCGAGGAGGTCCGGGTCGTTGCACGAGGCACCCGCGACGTACACGATGCCCGCGTCCGGTGCGACGGCGTGCACGGCCTCGACGTCGAGGGTCTCCTCCCCGTACCAGCCGGACGCGTCGCACTCCTCGGTCGCCGTGTAGTCGGCGGGCACGACCTGGCGGAGCTGGTTGGCCCTGTACGCCTTGTCGCCGTTGCGCTGGGCGTATTGCCGCGCGTCCTGGGCGATGGTCGGCGAGGCGTACGCGTCCGTGATGGCAACGGTCACCCCCTGCCCCGTGTACCCGTTCGCGCCGTAGGCCGCGCGCAGCTGCTGCCCCGTGTATCCCTTGACCGCGTAGGGGATCTTCGTGCCGTTGGCATCGGGAAGGGTCTTCGCCACGTTCGACCCGAAGTAGGTGGAGAAGGGGCCGGCGTTGCGGAACCCTGCGCCCGGGCCCGGCAGGGTGTCCTGGTGCGTGGACCGGTGCGGCGCGTCGTCCAGCCCGGTCACGGTGAGCACGGCGCCGGCCAGGTCCGCGGGGGCGGACGCCGTCTTCGCGGGGGCCCGGTAGACCTTGTCGCCCTTGCGGTAGCCGTGCAGCTGGGTGGCGAACGCCTTCTCCGCCGCCGCCACGTCTCCGGAGACGGATATGTAGTGCTGGTCGGAACCGGTGACGGTGAGACCCGCCTGCCGGAGCCAGTGGGTGACGGCCCCGATCTGGTCGGCGGTCGGCCCGAACCGCAGGCTCGCCTCGGCGGGGCTCAGGTACTTCCCGTAAGCGGAGGACCGCGGGTCCGAGACCGCCTCGGCGTAGGCGGTGAGGCCCTTTGCGTCCCGCCCGGCCAGGTACACCCGGGCGTTCACCTTCGCGGACGGGGCGACTCCGCCCTGGTCGGCCGAGGCGGTGGCCCAGGAGGGCTGGGTGCCCTCCAGGGCGGACCGCCCTCCGGGGACGGGTCCGGCCGCCTGCGCGGGCGGTATCGCGAGGGCGAACGCGCCGGTGAGCAACGGGAGTGTCGCTGCCATGACACCTAGGGTGCGGCGCCCTGTGCGGGTGCTTCTCATGTCATCCCCTGCAGTGAAGTGGAGTCTGTCGCGAGCTGGGTACGCGGACCGCCGCGATGTGCGCGGCGTACGGCCGCAACTCTTGTCAGGAACCGTTCACGTCAGGGGCACGGAGCGATCAAGAAACCCAAAAGACCTTGCCAGGAAAGGGAATTGACGCACCGGCAGACGCGGCCGCCCGCGCTTCGGCGTGGCGGCGGCACCCGGACGCCCCCGGCGTCCGCCACCCCCACGAGGTCGAACGTGCGGCTGCGCCCGTTGCGCATGTCCGGCACCACCAGGTACGTGAGCACCAGCGAGGCCACGCCGATCGGCACGTTGGCCAGGAGGATCCACCGCCGGCCGACGGTCGACACGGGGATGCCGCCCAGCGTGGGCCCCGGCAGCGTGGCGAGTCCGGCGACCATCCCCCAGACACCCATGGCGGTACCCCGCCGCTGCGCCGGGAAGACCGAGATGATCAGCGCCATGGAACACCACTGACCAGGTCACTCATCGCCTACGACCACTGACCAGGACTTCGGACTTGCCCGTCTGGAGCCTGTCTCTTGGGCGTGCGGTGCGCATGGTGCTGCACGCCGGATCGAAATCCTGTGGCAGCAGCGCTCGCCCCGCAGCGGCTGATCGAGCGGGTCGTGGGCCTCGACGAGGCGGCAGCGCTGCTGCCTGGCTCCGACCGGGCCTCCCCCGCCGGGATGGCGATGACCGATCCGCTCCACGGCTGAATCCACGGCGGACGCGGCCGGGACGGCGGGCGTGGCGTCGGGATTTGTGCGGGTTGTCGGGTGATGATGGCGCAGTGCGACTAGATCACGTGTCCTATGCGGTGGCCCGCGACAGCTTCGTCTCGACCGTCCAGTGGATCGGATCGGCCCTCGGCGCCGGGTTCGTCGACGGGGGCGTGCACTCGCGATTCGGCACCCGCAATTTTATTCTCCCGCTGAGCGGCGGCACCTACGTCGAGGTCGTCACCACACTCGACCACCCCGCCGCCGACCGCGCACCCTTCGGCCAGGCGGTCGCGCGCCGCGCCGCCGAGGGCGGTGGCTGGCTCGGTTGGGTGGTCTCCGTCGACGACATCGCCCCGGTCGAGGACCGCCTCGGCCGCACCTCGGCCGAGGGCCACCGTGTCCGCCCCGACGGGTTCGACCTGAGGTGGAAGCAGATCGGCCTGCTGGAACTGCTGGAGGACCCGCAACTGCCCTACTTCCTCCAGTGGTCTGTCCCCATCGAGGAGCGCCCGAGCGCCGACCCGCGCACCTCCACCACCATCCACGGGGTCTCCATCGCCGGCGACGCCGCCTCCATCGCCGAATTCCTCGGCGAACCGGCCGACCACCCCCTCGACCAGATCGACGTCACCTGGGTCGAGGATGAGGAACCGGGCCTGGTCTCGGTCGAGTTCGCCACCGCCCACGGCCCGGTCACGATCTGACCAGGGCCCGGCTGCCCCGCAGGGAGCAGCCGGCCGGGGTCTCCTGGCCGGCGCGTGTCTCTTCGACGGGTGGTTGGTCAGTTGATCGGATGTGCCTGCCCGATCAGTGATCACTGATGCGATGTGGGGCCGGACGCGCCGCTGATCGACCGATCCGGCCCGTGGACGGCGGTGGGCTGATCAGACGGGCCGTCGACGGAACCTGGCAGAACATCCTGACCGCCTTGCCGGCGGCCGCGGACGCCGGTGACGACATCGGCTGGACCGTCTCGGTCGACTCCACCGTCGTCCGTGCCCGCCGTCATTCCGCCGGAGCACGCAAAAAAGAGCCGAAGGCCGCAGCGAGCCCGCCGACCACGCCCTCGGACGCTCACGCGGCGGCCTGAGCACCAGGGTCATCCCGCAGCCGTCCGACCAGATCGGCCACCGCCTTCGGCGAGGACGCCGAGGCGGCCGCCCGCCCGGCTTCGACGCCGAGATCCACAAGCAGCGGAACAGCGTCTGACGCTGCATCAACCGACTCAAGCAGTGGCGCGGCCTGGCCGCCCGATGCGACAAACTCGCCATCGCCCACCAGGCAGCACTCCACCGCGCCGCCATCCTCATCTGGGCACGACGCTGACCGGAGACAGAACTCAGGCCAACGCCCGGGGATTGGCCTGTGACCCGCGGGCCGCGCACCTGAGAGGCTGGTTCCCCGGATGCCATGCCCAGGAGGTCGTCATGCAGGTAGCGGTGGTCACGTTCGACGGGTTCAACGAGCTCGACAGCTTCATCGCGTCGGCCCTGATCAACCGGTGCCGCAGGGACGGCCTGGAAGCCTTCATCACCACACCGACGCCTGTGGTGACCTCGATGAACGGCGTCGAGGTCAGCGGCCAGCGCCCCATGGACTTCATCCCGGAGGCCGACGTCGTACTGATCGGCAGCGGGGTGAAGACGCGCGACGTGGTCGCCGACGACCGGCTGCTCGCCCGGCTGCCCCTGGACCCCGCGCGGCAGCTGATCGGCTCGCAGTGCTCCGGTGCGCTGGTCCTCGCCCGGCTCGGGCTGCTGGGCGGGATGCCGGCGTGCGCGGACCTGACGAGCCGGCCGTACGTCGAGGCCTGCGGGGTCACCGTCCTGGACGCGCCCTTCCACTCCGAGGGCAACATCGCCACGGCGGGCGGCTGCCTGGCCTCGCAGTACCTCGCCGCGTGGGTGATCACCCGTACGCTCGGCGAGGAAGCCGCGCGCGGCGCCATCGGCTACGCGGCCCCCGTGGGCGAGCAGCGGGAGACGGTGGAGCGCACGCTGCGCGCCATCCGCACGCCGCAGCCGGCGTCCGTACCGCGCTGACCGCCCAGAAGCGGTTCGCGCAGGCGCCGAGCCAGAACCAGACCCACTTGCCGGCCCCGTCCGTGGCTACGCCCCAGGACTGGCTGAGGGCGGCGATCAGCCCGAGCCCCCGCCCGGACTCGTGCTTCGCGCAGCCCGCGGGGGTCTGGTCCGCCGGGCCGAGGTGGGGGGCGTCGTCGCGCAGGGCGCACAGCAGCCGGTCGGTGCCCGCTTCGATGTCGACCACCATGCGGATGTGGGTGCTCACGGTGTGCCGGACCGCGTTGGAGACGGCTTCGGTCACGAGGAGGCGGGCGTCGTCGGCGACCGCGCCGCCGATGGCGGCCTCGGACAGGGCCCGCCGGGCCGAACGGGCGGCCTCGGGCGTGGCGGGGAGCATGATGTCGACGCGGTGAGCAGGCAAGAGGGCCTCCGATCCCAGCAGGTCCCCCCTGAGGTTGCGGTTCTCCACGCTAGGTTCGCCGGCCTCTTGGTCACACCGCCCGGACGGCCGATCCCGGCCTCCCGCAGCTCGTCCCTTCGGCCTGCCGCACAGGCCCTGCCGGTGCCGGTGCCGGTGCCGGTGCTCAGTGTCCGGTGCCCGATGCCCGGTGCCCGGTGCGCCGAGAGCGCGTGCCGGGCGTCGGGCGTCGCGGGGCAGGAGGGACTTTGCGGGCACCCCCTAGGAGAACGGCCCCTCGGTCATGAAGCGGCGCAGGTCGTGGGCGAAGCGTTCGGCCTCGCCCGGGGGCCACGCGGAGAGGCTCGTCATGATGTGCGCGGCCAGGCGGTCCCGGAGTTCCGCCACCGCGGCCCGGCCCTCCTCCGTGAGGACGAGCAGGTACGCGCGCCCGTCGGCGGGGTCCGGCTCGCGGCGGATGAGGCCGGCGGCCTCCAGGCGGGAGGCGCGGCGGGTGACGCCGGAGCGGTCGACCCCGACGTCGGGGGCCAGGTCGGCGGCGCTGCGGGGGCCGGTCCTGGCCAGGGTGCTGAGGACCGGGTACGTCAGCTCGTCCACCGCCTCGCCCATGCCCTCGGTGAGCCGCCGGTGCAGCTGCGCGCGTGTGCCGCGCCTGAGCAGCATGCCCAGCGCGTCTGCGATCTCGTGACCCGCTTCGTTCTCCACCCCACAAGAATAGCGTGCGCTGCGCACGCTGTTGCTGTTACAGTGCAGGAGAAGCGTGCGAAGCGCACGCATTTCTCCTCCTTCGTTCCATCGCATGGTAAGGAAATCCCATGAACCGCACCGGTATCGAGGCCGCCCTCAACGACCTGATCTTCAGCAGCGACATGACCGTTGAGGAAGCCGCCGACCGCCACTTCACCCCGGAATACCGCCAGCGCACGGACGGGGAGTGGGCCGACCGCGCCGGGTTCATCGAGCACATCAAGCACGTCCGCGGCGTGGTGGCCGACGGCCACGTAGTGGTCCACGAGGAGCTGTACGACGGCGGCAAGTACGCCGACCGGCACACCGCCCACATCACGAAGAAGGACGGCTCGACCGTGCGCATGGAGGTCTACGTGTTCGCCGACATCGCCCCCGACGGCCGGTTCGACCGCATCGAGGAGACCACCCTGATGCTGGAGGGCTCCGCCGCCGACCGCAACATCGGCAGCGCCCGCTAGTGCTGTGACCGCGAACCTTTGCCGGGTTGCTCGTGGTGTTGGCTGGAAGTGACGACGCTTCCAACCAGCGTGGGGAGGCGGGATGGCGCAACCGGTCAGGGTCCGCAGGCTGACCGAGCAGGAGGGTCAGAAGCTGCAGCAGACTGTGCGGAGGGGCAGTACCAGCTCGGTGCGGGTTCGGCGGCCGATGATGCTGCTGGCCTCGGCCGGCGGCGCTGGTCGATCCGCAAGCTCGCCGATCACCTGCGTCGCAACAGAGCCAGGCCCATCCGGATCGGCCGCGAGGCTCTGCCGTGCTTACTGGCCCGCCGCGGGATCACCTTCCAGCGCACGAAAACCTGGAAGGAATCCCCGGACCCGGACTTCGACGCCAAGCTGGAGCGGATCGAGTACGTGATCAACGAGCGGCCGGACCGCACGTTCGCCTTCGACGAGTTCGGCCCGCTGGGTATCCGGCCGACCGCCGGCTCCAGCTGGGCCCAACAAAGTCGCCCAGACCGGCTGCCCGCCACCTACCGCCGCACCTACGGAATCACCTACTTCCACGGCTGTTACTCGATCGGCGACGACCAGATGTGGGGGATCAACCGCCGACGAAAGGGCATCGACCATACCTGGGCGGCCATGCGAACGATTCGGGCGGCCCGTCCGGACGGCGCCCCGATCTACGTGATCCTCGACAACCTCTCCGCCCAACGACGCGAGCGCGCTCGAATCCGCAGCGAGAAAGGCATCCGCTGGGGCGGACGCCCCCTCAGTGCAGCCGCCTGACGGACCAGCTCAGTTGAAGCATCAGGCCGAATGCCGGGGTGGGACGTTTCTCGCGAGCGCGGCGGCTTGCAGCAGGATGCTCGGCTCGGCACCGGGGTCCTCGACCATGACGACGCCGGCCGCCCGGGTGTCGAAGCCTGGCGGCCAGATGGTGAGGTCGCTTGCCAGTGCGCCCTCCAGCTTCGCCCTTGTCAGGTCGGCACCGGTGAGGTCAGTTCCTCGGAGGTCAGCCAGTCTCAGACCCGCGCCGGTGAACTTGGCGCCATGGCCCCGCGCCTTGCGTAGATTCGCCTCCCGCAGGTCGGCCCCCGAGAAGTCAGCCTCGCGGAGGTCGGCCCTGACCATGCGCGCACCACGCAGGTCGGCTTTGATGCAGCGGCTCTGGTGGAGAATCGACGTCCCGAGCTCCACGTGCCGCATGTTGGCCGCGATCAGCGATGCCTTGGTCAGGTTGACCTGGTAAATACTCGCCGCTTCCAGGCAGGCGCCGTCGAAGTTGATGTGGTGCAGCCACAGTCCGTCACAGTCGGCCCGACGCAGGTCGGTATAGCTGACGTTGAGCCAGTCGGGCTGGCGTTCCTGGCACAGGACTCCGAGGCCGGTGAGCGCCACCTGGGCATCCGGGGCACGGGTCTCCAGCGGAGGCACGGAGTTGATGGAGGCTTCCGCCGCCGGGGAGTCCTGTCCTTGTGGAGGCCATGGCAGGTGAGTCCGGAGGAACGCGGCCTTGATCGAGATGACCGCCTCCCGGTCGTGAGCCGAATGGTCCGCGATCCGCCACAGTGCGTAGAGGCCGCCGATCCGCACGTCCGTCTTCTCGCTGCCGAGCTGGTCGACCGCCCGGCTGAAGCGGTCGGTGATGTGTCCCTCCCGGGTGGCGTTCAGCCCCTCCTGGTTGACCCTCAACTGCCGCCAGGTGGCGTACGCGCCGAAGAGGACGACAGCCCCACCGACCGCCTGCACGAGCGTCGTGCGTGCGTTGTTCACAGCTGCGAGCCGTTCAGCGGCCGGGATCCTGGCCCCGCCGAGATCGCGGTCGACCACCAGTCCGGGCAGCAGCACGACGACTACGGCCAGCGCGGCGAGCACGGCCAGCACCGCCACCACCGCGAAAAGAGCGGAACTGACCCGACGCCGCCGAGAGGCTACCGGCATGCGGCGGCCATGAGCAGATCCCCCCGTATCCATGCCCACATGATCGCAGGGCGGCACGGAAGCCGGTGTACTTATCCGGTCAGAGCCCTAGTAGGGCTTGGTCAGGTCAGCTGTGGTTGAGCGTGTCCTTCTGGTTCGGTGTCGCGTTGGGAGAGTGTGACTCCGGACGAGATTGCGGCTG